>NZ_JBJGYW010000052.1:0-20696 GCF_054050215.1 Geodermatophilus sp. SYSU D01186
CTCGCCCCCGCGCCCCCACCCCCCCCCCCCGCCCCCCCCGCCCCCCCCCCCCCCCCGCCCCCCCCCCCCCCCCCCCCCCCCCCCCCCCCCACGACCCACCGTCGTCACGCGGCTGGTCTGATCGCGATGTGACACACCCCGTCGCGGGGGCCCTTCAGACGGCGCGAGCGCGGGGGCAGCCGGAGTGTCGCGTCTCTTAACACAGCCGGAACCAAGAACTTCCATCGGGTTCACGCGAACCTCTTCCCTTGGCGCGGGGCACAGCGCTACCTTCCGGATCCCAATCCCGGATCCTGGATCCGCCCGGGAAACGTGCAGGTCACAGGCCTACCCGTGGAGGTTCTACGTGCCCAGAACAGCGGAGATCGCCGGCGCCGGCTTGTCCGGACTCGTGCTCGCCACCCGGCTCGCCCAGCTCGGCTGGAAGGTGCGGCTGCACGAGCGCAACCCCGAGCTCCGGATGTTCGGCGCGGGCATCTGGATCTGGGAGAGCGGACTGCGGACGCTCGAGACGATCGGCGCCTTCGACCAGGCCACGGCGCGGGCACGCAGCATCGCCGAGTGGCGGATCGCCGACCAGCACGGCGGCGTCCTCATGTCCCGTCGCACCACCCCCGACGACCGGCTGCTGCTGCCGCCACGGGCGGACCTCTACGAGGCGCTGATCGCGCAGGCGGAGCACTTCGGGGTGGAGATCGAGACCTCGTCCCTCGCCGTCGGCGCGTCGCCCGAGGGTCGGCTGCAGATGGAGAACGGCAAGGAGTACTCGGCGGATCTCGTCGTCGCGGCCGACGGCGCGTACTCCCGGCTGCGCGAGTCGATCTTCTCGACCGCGTGGATGGACTTCGGCACCGAGGCCGGCATCCGGATGATGATCGACCGCGCCGAGGGCGACCCCGAGGACACGATCATCGAGTACTGGCACGGCCGCCGCCGGCTGCTCTACAACCCGTGCACCGACGGCCAGGACTACATCTTCCTGAGCGCCCCGGTGTCCGACGAGCGGGCCAGCCGGATGCCCGTCGACCGGGACCTGTGGCGGACGGAGTTCCCTTCCGCCGCGCACCTGGTCGACCGGTTCGCCGAGGCAAGCCGGTGGGACCGCCTGGTCAACGTCCGTTGCAGGTACTGGTCGAAGGGCCACGTCGCGGTGATCGGCGACGCCGCCCACGCCATGCCGCCGAACCTCGGCCAGGCGGCCAACACCGCCTTCATCAACGCGATGGCCCTGGCCATGACCCTCGAGCACGAGAAGGACGTCCCGACCGCCCTGACGCGGTGGGAGCGGGAGAACCGCGCGCTGACCGACCACGTGCAGTGGTGGTCCTACCTGTACGGCTTCGTCGTCGCCAAGGTCCCCGAGCGCATGGACGGCCTGCGCGGCCGCCTGCTGCGATCGGTGTCCGGCAGCCGTCCCTTCCAGCACGGCCTGAACAAGGGGGCCAGGCACGTTCCCGCCGGCGCCCGGACCGCGTCCCTTCCCGCCTGATCCCGTGATCCGACCCAGTGCCGTGCGCACGAACCTGGAGGCTGCCTCGTGAAGTACGTGTCGTTCCTCGGGGACACCGGTCCCGCCGTGGGGGTGGTGCTCGGTGAGCACGTGTTCCCCGTCCCGCACGGGTACGCGGTCAGCTCCGACGGCGCCCCGCTGGGGCTGCTCGAGCTGATCCAGCGCGGGACTCCGATCTCGGTGCCCTGCTCGACCACACCCATCCCGCTGGCCGACGTCCGGTTGCTGCCGCCCATCCCGCGGCCGCGCCGCAACGTCATCTGCGTCGGCCAGAACTACCACCAGCACTCGCTGGAGTTCGACGCCTCCGGGTACAACTCCACACCCAGCAACGGCGTGCCCGACCGCCCTGTCGTCTTCACCAAGGCGACCAGCTCGGTCATCGGGCCGGGTGACGTCATCCCGCTGCACGACACGCTGACCACCGAGCTGGACTACGAGGCCGAGCTCGGCGTCATCATCGGCCGGGGCGGTCGCGGGATCCCGGCCGAGGAGGCGCTCAGCCACGTCTGGGGTTACACGATCGTCAACGACGTGACCGCACGCGACGTCCAGCGTGACCACCGGCAGTGGTTCCTCGGGAAGTCGCTGGACGGGTGCTGCCCCATGGGGCCGTTCGCGGTCACCGCTGACGAGGTGGACCTCACCGACCTGCTGGTCGAGGCCCGGGTCAACGGGGAGCTGCGGCAGAGCGCGAAGACGGCCGACCTCATCTTCGACGTCCCGACGCTCATCGCCACCATCAGCGCCGGCATGACCCTGGAGCCCGGCGACGTGATCGCCACCGGCACGCCGGCCGGGGTCGGCATCGGTTTCGACCCGCCGCGGTTCCTGCGGGCAGGCGACACCGTCGAGATCAGCATCACCGGGCTCGGCACGCTGACCAACACGGTCGGGGGCCCGCCGGGGACCGATGAGGGAGCGCCCTCATGAGCACCGACCCCACGGTCACCCGGGGAGCGCTGGCCGGCTTCTCGCCGATCCAGCGCGGCACGATCCGCGACGCCACCAGGGACGCGCTGCGCGACCTGATCATCAGCGGCGGCGTGGCGGTCGACACCCCGCTTCGCCAGGACGAGCTGGCCGCCCGCCTCGGCATCAGCCGCACCCCGCTGCGGGAGGCGCTGCACGCCCTGGCCAGCGAGGGCCTGGTCACCTTCGACGCCCACCGGGGGGCCGTCGTCACCCGGCCCTCGGTGCAGCAGCTGCTCGACCTGTACGAGATCCGCGAGCAGCTGGAGGTCCTGGCCGGCCGCAAGGTGGTCGCCGCCACCACGGAGGCGCACATCGCTGCCGTGCAGGACCTGCACGACTCGATGGAGGGCGTCACGGACCCGGTGCTCTGGGCCCAGCTCAACCAGGAGTTCCACGCCACCCTGTACGCCCCCTGCGCCAACCGGGAGCTGATCGCGCTGATCAGCACGCTCTCGTCCCGGGCCAAGTTCTACGTCCGCATCCTGGTCTCCACCGGGCCCTCCGCAGCGACCGCACACGACGAGCACGGGGAGATGCTCGCCGCCCTGGTCAGGCGCGACCCCGATGCGATGGAGGCGGCCATCCGCTCGCACCTGCACCAGACCGCAGCTCAGGTCGCCCCAGCACTCGAGCCCGACGGCGGCTGAGCTCGGACTCCGGCGCCACCCCTTCCCGCAGCCCCACCCACGACACCCCTCCGCCCGGCGGAGGGCGTGCCGGGATCCCGCACACCCTTCGACAGCCAGGAGAGGAGTCCCCGTGTACGAGGACTGGACCCTGATCACCGGCGGCACCGTCATCGACGCCACCGGCGCGGACCCCCGCCCGGACACCGACGTCGTCCTGCACGGCAACACGATCGTCGCCGTCGGCGACGACTCCACCGGCATCGAGATGCCGCCCAAGGAGAAGATGCGGCGGATCGACGCCACCGGGCGCACCGTCATGCCGGGGTTGATCGACGCGCACTGCCACATGACCTACGGCGAGGCCCGGTACGAGGAGGAGATCGACCTCTACACCAGTGCGGAGATGCGCACGCTCATCGCCGCGGCCAACGCCCGCAAGGTGCTCCGGGCCGGCATCACGAGCATCTCCCAGCCCGGCGGGAGCTACTACATCGGCGTCGGCATCCGCGAGGGGATCAACGCCGGGCTCGTCCAGGGCCCGCGGATGACCTCGGCCGGCCGCTACCTGACCACCAGCAACGGTCTCACCGACTGGTACCCGGACTCGGTGGGCGTCCCCGACGGCAACATCGGCACGCTCACGAACACCGTGGACCAGATGAAGGTCGAGATCCGGCACCAGGTCAAGAACGGCGTCGACCTCATCAAGCTCGCCGACAGCCCGTACGGCGACTTCCAGGCCTTCACCAACGACGAGATGAAGGCGGTCGCCGACCTCGTCCACCAGCTCGGCAAGAAGGTCACCATCCACGCCCGCGGTCCGGGGGAGGTGCGCGCGGCCGCCGACGCGGGCTTCGACTGGATCATGCACGGCAACGTCATGACCGACGAGGGCATCGAGAAGCTCGTCGACAACGACGTCACCCTCGTGCCGACGCTGCTGCTGCTGGCCAACCTCGCCGACTGGCCCGAGCTGACCGGCGCCCCCTACGGGCAGTACCACGGCTGCCGCCGGATGCTCGAGAAGAGCGTCGAGAGCCTGCACAAGGCGCACGAGGCGGGCGTGGAGTTCGCGATGGGCACCGACACCGGCTTCGCCATCACGCCCTACGGCGAGTGGCACGCCCGCGAACTGGAGCTGCTGCAGGTCTACGCGGGGCTGTCGAACATGGAGGCCATCCTCGCCGCCACCGCCAACGGCGCGAAGATGATGAACCTCGAGGGCAAGCTCGGGAAGCTGCTGCCCGGCTACCTGGCCGACGTCATCGTGGTCAAGGGCAACCCGGCCGAGAACCTCCACGTCCTCGTCGACAAGCGCAACGTCGAGATCGTCATCAAGGACGGCGTCGTCCAGAGCTTCCCGGACGACCTGGACATGGTCCGGTTCCACAACGACCGCGACCCGCTGATCTACAGCCAGACCGAACTGACCTACGACATGGTCACCGGCGACAACCCGGACAAGCCGTACAACGTGCTGCCGTGGTCGATGTCGGACGGCGTCGAGATCGCCCACGAGATGGACCGCAGCCAGAGGGCGCTCGCCGCCGAGGAGCTGGCCCCGGACGGCGCCGTCCACGACTGAGCGCCGCCCCCGCACCGACCCCCGATGCCGGCACCGCCGCGCGTCGCTCCCCAGCTGCCCGCACGCCGGGCGGCGATCCTCCAGAGGAAGGACCACCCCGTGACCGTCCACCTGCACCGCAAGCCCAAGGGTCTCGGCGAGCCGCTCGGCCGCTACTCCCACGTCAGCGTGGTCGCCGACGGCGACCCGGTCCTCATCGCCGGCCAGGTCGGCATGACCGAGGACGGCGAGCTGTACGGCGACGGGAGCTTCGCCGACCAGGTCCGCGGCGCCTACGCCAACCTCGGCACGGCGCTGGCCGCCGTCGGTGGCACGTTCGCCGACATCGCGAAGATGACCACCTACCTCGTCGGCGGGGGCACCCACCTGCCGGAGTTCATGAGGGTCCGGGGCGAGATCTTCGCCGACATCTACCCCGACGGCGGCTACCCGCCCAACACGCTGCTCTTCGTCGAGCGGCTGGTCGAGGAGCCGCTGCTCATCGAGATCGAGGCCATCGCCGCCGTCCCCGGAGCCGCCCAGGTGGAGGTGGGCGATGCCTGAGGTGACCATCAACGGCCACCGCACCACCTGGTGGGAGGCCGGCACCGGGGAGCCGCTGCTGCTCATCATGGGCACGGGCATGAGCGGCCGGGCCTGGGCGTACGAGGTCGAGCACCTGTCCCGGCAGTACCGGTGCATCACGTACGACATGCGCGGGGTCGGCACCGCCGACTGCACCGACTCCGACTACACCCCGGCCCTGCTGGCCGACGACGCGGTCGCCCTCCTGGACGCGCTCGGCGTCGAGTCCGCGCACGTCATGGGCTTCAGCCTGGGCTCGTGCACCGCGCAGGAGATGGCGCTGCGCCACCCGGAGCGGGTGCGCTCGGCGGTCCTGCTGTCCACCTGGAGCCGGACGGCGGACGAGAACCACGTGCGCCGGCACTACGAGTCGCGCCGCTACGCCCTCCAGCACGGCCCGCTCGACGTGTTCTCGAAGTTCGCCTTCTGGATGTGGTCGCCGACGCTGCTGGAGGAGGAGCACGAGCGCATCTGCGCCCTGGAGGCCGAGCTGCGCGGGTGGACCGGCTCGAAGGACGTCTCCGGTTTCATCGGGCACTTCACCGCCGACCTCGCCCACGACGCCATCGACCGGCTGCCCTCGATCCAGGTGCCGGTGCTGGTGGTGCACGGGGACGAGGACCGGATCACCCTGCCCCGCTACAACCGGCGGGTCGCCGCCGCCATCCCGGGCGCGGAGTACGTCGAGATCCCCCGCGCCGGGCACCTGGCCTTCCTCGAGCAACCGGCCGCGCTGAACAAGGCCGTCGAGGATTTCCTCAGCAGGTCGGCGGGCTGAGCGCGATGGCCGCGACCACGGGCGTGTCCACCTTCGGTGTGACCGCCGCCGTCCACGACTACTCGGGGGTCATCGTCCTCCGGGACGTCGACTTCGAGCTGCGCGGGGGAGAGATCCACGCGCTCCTCGGGGAGAACGGCTCGGGGAAGAGCACGCTGATCAAGGTGCTCACCGGGGCGGTGAAGCCGACCGGCGGCACGCTCCTCCTCGACGGCGAACCGGTCGCCTTCTCCACGCCGCAACAGGCGCTGGAGGCCGGGGTCGCAGTGGTGCACCAGAACTACAACCTGTTCCCCGACCTGTCCGTGGAGCACAACCTCCTCGCCGGTACGGCCACCGCTCCGCGGCGGGCGGTCGGGTCGGTCGACCACCGGAGCTGGCGGCGCCGGGTCGTGGCGCTGCTCGACAGGCTCGGCGTGCACATGGACCCGCGCTCCCTCGTGGGGTCACTGGGCGCGGCCGAGCGCAAGTTCGTCGAGATCGCCCGGGCCATGCTGCTCGAGCCGCGGTTCCTGATCCTCGACGAGCCCACCGCCTCGCTGGAGCCGGCCGCCGCCGAGCAGGTGCTGGAGCTGATGCGGACCCTCCGCCGGCAGGGGGTGGGGCTCGCGTTCGTCTCGCACCGGCTCGACGAGGTCGTGGCCACCGCCGACCGGGTCACCGTGCTGCGCGACGGGGCCCGGGTCGCCGAGCGGGCCGTGGCCGGGCTCTCGACGGGGGACATGGCCCGGTTGATGGTCGGCGACCGGCCGCAGGTCTCGCTGCGCCGGGCGTCCTCCGTCCGACCGGAGGCGCTCCTGTCCGTCCGCGACGTGCGCGTCCTCGACGGCGGGACGCCGCTGGACCTTGACGTCCACGCGGGCGAGATCGTGGCCTTCACCGGACTCATGGGCTCGGGCGCGGCGACGGTCGTGTCCATGCTCGGTGGCGACGTGCCGCTGCAGGGCCGGGCCGAGGTGGGCGGGGCCCCGGTGGTGCTGCGCACCGCCCGCGACGCGCAGCGGCACGGCATCGGTTTCATCCCCGAAGACCGCAAGGCCCGCGGCCTGGTCCTGGCCCAGTCCTGCGCGGTGAACGTCTCCCTCGCCTCTCTGGGCACCGTGGGGCGGGCGGGGCTGCTGTCCCGGCGACGGCTGGTCGCCCGCGCCGAGGAGTACCGCCGCCGGCTGGACATCCGCATGACCGGCCCGGAGGTGCCCGCCGCCGTCCTCTCCGGCGGCAACCAGCAGAAGGTCATGGTGGCCAAGCTGCTCGCGTCCGGCGTCCGTGTGATGGTCGTCGAGGAGCCCACCCAGGGTGTCGACATCGGCGGCCGCGCGCAGATCCACGACCTGTTCCGCGACTTCACCGCGAGCGGTGGTGCGGTCGTCCTCTACTCCACCGACGTGGCCGAGGTGCTGGCGCTGGCCGACCGCATCGGCGTCTTCCGGCACGGCCAGCTGACCCACCTGGTGGCGGCCGCGGATCTGGACGAACACCTCCTCACCGCCCTCACCGCCGGGGAGAACGCCCTCGCTCCACCGGGGTCGGGCGGCGTGTCCGCCCCCGAGCCAGGGCCACCGATCCCGCCGTCACTCGTCCCGTCCCGAGGGGAGTACCGATGACCGTGTCGCAGACCGACCGGCCGACCGTGCCGAGTTCGCCCACCGCGCGGTCGCGGCCGCGCGGCGAGCTGTTCGACAAGCTCTTCGTGCCCGTGGTCCTCCTCCTGCTCGTCGTCTACCTGGCGACGACCAACGATGCGTTCTTCTCCCGGTTCAACCTCACCAACGTGCTGACCCAGGCCTCGATCCTCGCGATCGTCGCCTTCGGCGCGACCTTCGTCATCATGGCCGGGCAACTGGACCTCTCCATGGGCACCGCGTCGGCGCTGATCAGCGTGCTCGGCGCGACGGTCATGGTCGACACCGGTTCGGTGCTGATCGGGTTGCTCGTCTGTCTCGGCGCCGGGATCGCGCTCGGTCTGCTCAACGGCGCCATCGTCACCTTCCTGCAGGTGCCGTCCTTCATCGCGACGCTCGGCACGATGATCATCTGCTCGGCCATCGCGCTGGCGATGACCAACGGCGGCGTGGTGACGGGTCTGCCGGACTCCTTCCGGTCCCTCGCCACGCTCCGCGTCGCCGGCCTGCCCGTGCTGGTCTGGGCCACCGCCGTGGTCTTCCTCGTCCTGTGGTGGCTGCAGCGGCAGACCGTCTTCGGCTACCAGGTCCTCGCCGTCGGCGGCAACGCGGAGGCCGCGCGGCTGTCGGGCATCTCGCTCGGTCGCATCCGGATGCTGGTCTTCCTGATCAGCGGGGTGGCGGCGGCACTGGCCGCGCTCGCGCTCCTGGTCCGGGTGCAGTCCGGGCAGCCCAACGCCAACGGCACCCTGGCGCTGGAGGCGATCGCCGCCGTCGTCGTCGGGGGCACCAGCCTCAACGGCGGTCGCGGGTCGATCGTCCGCACGCTGTGGGGGGTGCTGCTCATCGCCGTCCTCCGGAACGGCCTGGACGTGAGCGGAATCAGCGAGGACTACAAGAACATCGTCCTCGGCGTCGTGTTCATCCTTGCCGCCTCGGTCGACTTCCTGCGTCGCCGCTTCGTCCGCTCCCGGACCCGCGCCCTGGCGGTCGAGCCGGGCGGCGTCGACCTCACTCCGGGACCGCGGCTCCCGGCCAATGCCCGGACCACGGTCCCCGACGTGAGCGCCACCGAGCACACCGGGGAGTCCGCCGTTCCCCGATGACCTATCCATGACCACCCCGCGACGTCGTGGTCGCGGGACGCCGGACCGCTCCACCCCGCCCTTCCCGCGGGTCCGCACCTCGTCGTCGCGCTCGTCCCGGGCCCCCGCCCGAGCAGCCACCCCACTCCCGAGGAGTCCGCCATGTCGTCCCTGCCCCGCTCCCGCCGCGTCCGCACGCTCGCCGCCTCCGCGGCAGTGCTCGCCGCCGTGTCCGCCTGCTCCAACTCCGCCGACGCCGGCGGTGGTGGGGGCGGGGGCGGGGGCGGGGGCGGCGACGACCTCACGCTGGAGATGAACGTCTACTCGCGCTCGCTGCCCTACTTCCAGGACATGATCCGCGGAATCCAGGAGGTGGCCGAGGCCGACGGCGCAACCGTCGACGTCACCTACGGGGAGACCGACCCGCAGCTGCAGTTCGACCAGCTGGAGAACGCCCTCAGCACCTCGCCGGACGGATTGCTCGTCGTCCCGGTGGACCCGGCCGCGCTCATCCCGGTCATCTCGCAGGCGTCGACCGGTGGGGTCCCGGTCGTGACACTGGCCAACGACCTCGAGGAGGACGGGCACGAGTTCCAGCTCGCGCACGTCGGCCAGGAGTACGTCGAGGTCGGCCGGCAGAAGGCCCAGTTCATCGTCGATCAGCTCGGCGGGCAGGGGACGGTCGGGTACATCCACGGCATCCGCGGGCTGACCTTCAGCGAGTTGCAGGCACAGGGCGCGATGGAGGTCTTCGCCGAGAACCCGGGGATCACGCTGATCGACGGGCCCTACGCCGGGGAGTTCAGCTCGGACGCCGGCCTCACCGCGACCGAGAACGTGCTGACGGCCAACCCGGACGTCGACGCCCTGTACTTCGACAACGACGACATCGCCCTCGGTGGCATCCTCGCTGCTCAGCAGCGCAACATCCCGATGGAGGACATCCTCATCATCGGGACCGACGGCGGCGCCCCCGCGCTGGAGGCCGTCGGCGCCGGTGAGCTGGACATGACGATCAGCCTCTGCGGCTACGCGACGGGCCGGAAGGGCGCGGAGACCCTGATCGCCTACCTCCGCGACGGCACCGAGCCCGCCGAGCGCTTCGTGCCCGTGGACGCCCTGACGATCACCACCGACAGCCTCGCCGACGCCCAGGCCACGATCGCGGCCGGCGACTGCTGACCCGTCGGGCACCCCGCGCGGTCCGCGCGGTCCGCGCGGGGTGCCCGCGCTCGCACCGCCCCGACTCTGACCGGGAGGCAGACATGGACAGCGACCACCTGGGACTGGAGTACCGCACCCTGCGCCGGGACTCGGTCTTCTCCCCAGCCGTGCACGACCAGGAGCTCCCCGCCGTCTTCGGCGACTCGTGGCTGTATGTCGGTCACGAGTCGGAGGTGCCGGACAACGGGAGCTACGTGACCCGGCGCATGGGGGACGACGAGGTCATCCTGTGCCGGTCGACCACCGGTGAGCTCCGGGTGATGCTCAACTCCTGCTCCCACCGTGGGACCCAGCTCTGCCGTGCCGACCTCGGGACGACGTCGGTCTTCAGGTGCATGTACCACGGCTGGGCCTACGACACGAACGGCAACCTCCGGGGGATGCCGGGGTTGCGCCAGCACTACCCGCGGGACCTCGACCGGGGTGCCCACGGGCTCACGCAGGCCCGGGTGTCGGCCTTCTGCGGGTTGGTCTTCGCCACCTGGGCCCAGGACGGTCCGTCGCTCGAGGACTACCTCGGTGACATGGCCTTCTACCTGGAGGCTCTCTTCGGTCGCGGCAGCGCCGGCTGGGAGACGGTGGGGGAGCCGCTGCGCTGGCGGACCACCTGCAACTGGAAGCTCTCGGTCGAGAACTTCGGGATGGACAGCCTGCACGTCGACGGACTGCACGCCAGCGCCGGCAAGCTGGGCATCTTCGGGCCTGCCGGTGCCGTCCCGACCGCCTACTCGGTCGTGACCCGTGGCGGGCACGGCATCGCAGCGACCAAGTTGCCCTCCGACGGCGAGCCGTCTTACCCCGGATACCCCGAGGACCTGTGGCCGGAGTTCGCCGGGTCCGGCACGCCGGCCCAGCGCTGGTTCGTCAGCGACAACATCGTGTGCAAGGGCAACGTCTTCCCGAACTTCAGCTTCATCGACTTGGTGCACCACCACACCGGCGACCCCGACGCACCGCCGGTCGCGGCGACGATGCTGCGGCTGGCACAGCCGCTCGGCCCCTTCGCCACCGAGGTCTGGATGTGGGTGCTGGTGCCGCGCGGGGTCTCGCCGACCTGGCGGCGGTGGTCCCAGGAGTCCCTGGTGCGCACGCTCGGCGTGAGCGGGACGTTCGAGCCCGACGACCTGGAGAACGCCGCCTCGGTCTCCTCGGTGAACCGGGGAACCCGGGTCCGGAAGAAGGACTTCCTGTTCCTCGCCGGATCCCACCTGGAGCCCCGGTCGGTCGTCGAGGGCCACGAACTGCCCGGCGCGGTGTACGTCGCCCCGGTCAACACCGAGGTGCTGCAGCGGGCCTTCCTCGCGGAATGGGCGCGGCGGGTGCCGGTCGCGGCCGGGGACGTCCGGTGACCGCCGTCGACGCGCACGGTGCCCATGTGCTGGAGCGGCTGCTGCAGCGGGCGCGGGTGGAGGAGGCGTACCGCGTCGAGGGGATCGCGCTCGACGAGCACCGTATGACCGACTGGCTGGCCTGGTTGCACCCCGACTTCCGCTACGAGGTGCCGATCCCGATCACCCGTGACGACCCTGGCCAGCCGCAGTACTCCAGCGAGGGCCTGCTCGCCGTCGAGGTCCGTGCCTCGATCGAGCTGTGGGCGCAGCGGCTGTCCGGCGACCTGCTGGACCTGGCCTACGCCGAGAACCCGCCGGTGCGGACCCGCCACTTCGTCACCGACGTCGTCGTGGAACCGGGGGAGGAGGGCGTCCTGCGCGCGGCCGCCAACGTCCTCCTGGCCTGGAGCCGGCGCAGCGACCCGCCCACCTTCGCGACGGGTCGGCGGCTCGACGAGCTGGTCGAGCGGCCCGGCGGCGGGCTGCTGCTGCGCCACCGGCGGGTGCTGCTCGACTCCGAGGTCGTCCACCTCAACCACCTGCGGGTGATCTTCTGATGAGCAGCCTCGACGAGGCCGACGGCATCGTGCTCGCCAACGAGTTCGCCGGCGTCCGTCTCCGCGTGCTGCGCCGGCGCACCGGTCAGGTGCTCGAGGTGTACAGCCCCCGGCGCGGGTCGACCGTCGTCCTCGACGCCACCGTGCTCGACCTCCTCGCCGGGACCCCGGTGGGGACCCTGCTCGCGCTCGTCGAGGACGACGCGCCATCCGGCCCCCACTGACAGCCGACCGACGATCCGAGGAGACCGCCGTGTCCGATGCCCGTCCCTTCACCTCCGGCCGAGACCAGGTCATCAGCTATCCGGTCACCGCGGCCGGCATCCGCACCCGCGTGGTGGAGTCCACCGGGGGTGTCACGCCGCTGGTCTGCCTGCACGGCGCCGGGTCCCGGGCCGACCGCTTCGTGCCGACGATCCCGGGTCTGGTGGCCGCCGGCTACCGCGTCTTCGCCATCGACTTCCCGGGTCACGGGCTCGCCGACAAGGGGGCCGGCCCCGACTACACCGCGGCCGGTCTGGCGGCGTTCATCAGCGGCGTCCTGGACGAACTGGGCCTCTCGGGGGTGACCGTGGCCGGCACGTCCCTGGGGGCCCACGTCGCGGCACACCTGGCCCTCGACCGGCCGGACCTCGTCGACTCGGTCGTGCTCATCGGCGCCATCGGCCTGGCGCCCCTGCCCGACGAGAACATGGTCCCGCGTGAGGTCCTTGCCGACGCGAGCGACGCCGGCGTCCGCCGCAAGCTGGACCTCCTCGTCGCCGACCCCGCCATGGTGACCGACGCCTGGGTGCGCGAGGAGTCGATGATCAACTCCTCCCTCGGTGCCCGCGAGTCGCTGACCGCGGTCGCCGACTTCCTGCTCGGCCCGTGCAACGACGACCTGGTCGTCGATGCCCTCAACGAAGCACGGCTCACCGACCGGGTGCTGCTCGTGTGGGGCGAGGACGACCGGTGGACGCCGCTGGCCATGGGCCGCGCCGCGCACGAGGCCCTGCCGGGATCGACCCTCGAGGTGATGCAGGGCTGCGGGCACGCCCCGTACTTCGAGGACCCCGACCGGTTCGCCGAGATCATGACCGGCTGGCGCCGCCGCCGCCCCGTGTGAGCCCGGCGCGCCGTCGGAGAGGAGTTCCCGCGGTGCCGGGACCAGCAGAGCCCTGGGTGCGGCGGCCGGCACCGCGCTGGGGATGTCGTGGACGTACGTCCCGTGTGCGGTTCTGGTCGCGCTGAGCCTCCCGCTCGGCGTGGGAACGGCACCCCGCAGGCCCCGGCCGTGGACGCCCCGGAGCCGGGTCCACCACCCGCACTGCGACGTCGCGATGCGGCAGACGTGAGAGGTTGGCCGGCATGGGCGATGCGCAGCGGCGGGAGTCGGGACTGGTCGTCGAGGACCGGGGGCACGTCCGCGTGCTCACCCTGGACCGGCCCGAGCGCCGCAACGCGCTCTCCTCGGCGGTCCAGGCCGACCTCGTCGAGGAGCTGCTGCGCTGCGGTGAGGACGGCGGGGTCCGCGCGGTCGTGCTCACCGGCAACGGCCCCGCGTTCTGCGCCGGCTTCGACCTCAAGGAGATCCGCGAGGGCGACCGCCGCGGCGAGCGGTTCCGGCCGCCGATGGGCCGGCCCACCCGGTCGCTGTTCGAGGTGGTCACCGAGACGCCGGTCCCGGTCATCGCGGCGATCAACGGGGCCGCGGTCGCCGGTGGCTTCGAGCTGGCGCTCGCCTGCGACCTGCGGGTGGCCGCGCCCGGCGTCCCGATGGGGCTGCCCGAGGCCAAGATCGGCATGGGCGCCAACTTCGGGTCCGTCGTCCTGCCCAAGCGCATCCCGATGGGCATCGCGCTGGAGCTGCTCTACACGGGCGAGTACGTGACCAGCGAGGTCGCCGAGCGGTGGGGGCTGGTCAACCGCCTGGTGCCGGCCGGCGAGGTGCTCCCGACGGCCCTGCGGCTCGCCGACGCCATCGCCGCCAACGCGCCGATCTCCATCCGACGGATGAAGGAGACCGCGGTGAAGTCGCTGGAGCTGCCGCTCTGGCAGGCGCTGCGGCTCGACGTCGGCCCCAACCCCTACCTCAGCGAGGACCGCAAGGAGGGCATCGCCGCCCACCTCGAGAAGCGCCCGCCGCGGTGGACCGGCCGTTGAACCGACCGGCCGCCTGCGACCCCACCACCTCGAGAAGTCTTCTGCGGATGCTCGTGCTCTGCCCACCATCGTGGGCAGAGCACGAGCACCTCCGGGTCTGATCCGGCCGGGGAGATCCCGCTCGGAGGTCAGTTCCCGGAGAAGCGCTGCTCCAGCTGCTGGACCTCCGGCAGCCCGATCAGGTCGGTGAACTCCCCGAACGCCGGCAGGCCCTCCAATGAGGGCACGCCGTCCCGGCGCAGCGAGGCGAGCAGCGAGCGGATGCCGGCGGTCGCGGCCAGCAGCGTGCCGATCGGGTAGATGACGAGGGAGAAGCCGAGCTCGGTCATCCGCTCCAGGGACAGCGGGGGCGTGCGGCCGCCCTCGGCCCAGTTGAACACCAGCGGGGCCACGCCCTTCAGCTCGGTGGCGACCCGCTCGATGTCGGCCTCCGACGTCGGCGCCTCGACGAACAGCACGTCGGCGCCGGCCTCGGCGAAGGCACGGGCGCGGGTGATCGCCTCGTCGATGCCGTGGGTGGCCACCGCGTCGGTGCGGGCGACGAGCACCAGGTCCGGGTCACGGCGGGCCTCGGCGGCGGCGCGCAGCTTGCCCACCATCTCGTCGGCGCCGATCAGGACCTTGCCGCTCATGTGCCCGCACTTCTTGGGCATCACCTGGTCCTCGAGTTGGATGCCGGCGACCCCGGCCTGCTCGTAGAGCTGCACCGTCCGGACGACGTTGATCGCGTTGCCGTAGCCGGTGTCGGCGTCGGCGATGACCGGCACGTCGACCGCGGCGGTGATCCGGCGGGCGTTGTCCACCATCTCCGCACCGGTCAGCAAGCCCACGTCGGGGCGGCCGATGAGCGAGGCCGTCGTCCCGAACCCCGTCATGTAGACGACGTCGAACCCGGCCTGCTCGACGAGCCGGGCCGAGAGGGCGTCGTACGCGCCCGGCGCGATCAGCGGCCCCGGCGCGGCCAGCAGCTCCCGCAGCCGGGCCCGCGGTGACGGATGGCGACTTCCCAGCAGGTCTCCCACGGCGGCCCCCTCTTGTATGCAGTCGCCAGGAATTTACGCAGGAGGGATTGCTCCTGGGAAGCCCTCGGCCCTACGTTGCATGCAATCTCGAAGGGGTGTGAGGCATGACACGGGCGCTGACCTCGGCCGAACGGGCCCTGGACACGCTGCGCGAGGTGATCCTGCGCGGCGAGCTGCCCGCCGGTGCGCGCCTCGGCGAGGTGGAGCTGGCCGAGCGTCTGGGGGTCAGCCGCACCCCGGTCCGGGAGGCGCTGTCCCGGCTCGCCGCCGAGGGCCTGGTCCAGCTGGTGCCCAACCGCGGCGCCCGCGTGGCGACCTGGACCGTCGACGAGCTCGAGGGGGTCTTCGAGCTGCGCGCGCTGCTGGAGCCGCAGCTGACCGCCCTGGCCGTCCCGCAGGCCACGGCCGCCGACGTCGAGGAGCTCGACGAGGTCGCGCACGAGATGCAGCGGATCGGGGCCCCCGGCCCGCAGCAGGACCTCGACGCCCTCGTGCCGCTCAACCGCACCTTCCACGACCGGCTGGTGGCCCTCGCCGGGCACCCCGCACTGGCCACGGCCCTCGCCGGCGTCGTCCACCCGCCGATCGTGGTGCGCAACTTCCGCGCCTACGACGAGGCGTCGCTGCGCCGCAGCCTGGCCCACCACGTCGAGATCGTGGCCGCGCTGCGCGCCGGCGACGCGGAGTGGGCGCGCGCGGTGATGACCGCGCACATCCGCAACGCCCGAGCGGTCATGGTCCGGGCGGCCGCCGCCAACGACCTCGACCTGGCACCCGTGGGCCCCCGCGCCCGCACGCGCGCGGACCACCGCGCCCTCAGCACGGAGCACACCGAGCACCCGCGAGAAGAGGAGACGCCATGAGCTACCGGCTCGGAGTCGACGTCGGCGGCACGTTCACCGACGTCCTGCTCGTCGAGGAGGGCAGCGGCCGCACGTGGCGGGCCAAGACCGCCTCCACGCCGGCCGACCAGTCCGCCGGCGTCCTCACCGGCATCGCCAAGGCCTGCGGCGAGGCGGGCATCGACCTCTCGGAGGTCGCCCAGGTGCTGCACGGCACCACGGTCGCGACCAACGCGATCCTCGAGGGGAAGGGCGCGACCGTCGGCCTGGTGACCACCCGGGGCTTCCGGCAGGTGCTGCAGATCGCCCGCTCCTACGTCCCCGGCGGGCTGGCCGGCTGGATCATCTGGCCCAAGCCGGAGCCGCTCGCGGCCCTGGAGAACACCGTCGAGGTCGACGAGCGGATCGCCAGCGACGGCGGCGTGGTGCGCCCGCTCGACGAGGACGACGTCCGCGCGCAGTTGCAGCGGCTCGCCGGGCAGGACATCCAGGCGCTGGCGGTCTCGCTGATCAACTCCTTCGCCGACCCCGCCCACGAGCGGCGGATCGCCGAGATCGCGGCCGAGGTGCTGCCCGGCGTCCCGGTGTCGCTGTCCTCCGACGTGCTCCCCGAGCTGCGCGAGTACGAGCGCACGCTGACCACGGTGGCCAACGGCTACGTGCAGCCGCAGGTCAAGAGGTACGTGACGACGCTGTCCGAGCAGCTGCAGGAGGGCGGGGTCGCCGGCGAGCTGGCCATCCTGCGCAGCGACGGCGGCCTCTCCTCGGCCGGTGCGGCCATCGACTCCCCGGTCACCCTGCTGCTGTCGGGCCCGGCCGGCGGCGTGACCGGGGCGGTCTGGGTGGCCGAGCAGTCCGGGCACCGCGACCTGATCACCTTCGACATGGGCGGCACCTCGACCGACGTCGGACTGGTCCGCGACCTCGACCCGAAGATCGGCCGGGAGACCAAGGTCGGCGACCTCGCGGTGCGCGCCTCCAGCGTCGACGTCCGCACGGTCGGCGCCGGCGGCGGCTCCATCGCCCACGTCCCCGAGCTGACCCGGGCGCTGCGGGTCGGCCCGCAGTCCGCCGGCGCCGACCCGGGTCCCGCGGCCTACGGCAAGGGCGGCGTGGAGCCGACCGTCACCGACGCGAACGTCGTCCTCGGGTACCTGCCCACCACGCTGGCCGGCGGCGAGATCTCACTCGACGTCGAGGCCTCCCGCGCGGCGATCAGCAAGATCGCCGAGGCCATGGGGTTGGACTCGGTCGAGGCCGCCGCGGCCGGGATCATCGACATCGTCAACGAGAACATGCTCGGCGGCGTCCGGCTGGTCTCGGTGCAGCAGGGCTTCGACCCGCGCGACTTCTCCCTCGTCGCCTTCGGCGGCGCCGGCCCCCTGCACGCCAACGCGATGGGCCGGCTCACCGGCGCCTGGCCGGTCATCATCCCGCCGGGTCCGGGGCTGCTGTGCGCGCTGGGCGACGCCACCACCAGCCGTCGCGACGAGTCCGCCCGCACCGTGCTGCGCCGCTTCGCCGAGCTCACCGGCGGCGACCTGGTCACGGTGCTGCGCGAGCTCGCCGACGACGCCGGCCGGCGGCTGGCCGCCCAGGGGGTGCCGACCTCCGAGCAGACGGTCAGCTACCAGGTCGACGTGCGGTACCACGGCCAGGGCTTCGAGATCCCGGTCGACGTCGACCCCGCCTGGCTCGACGACGCGGACGCCGCCCTGCAGCGGCTGGGGCAGACCTTCGACGCGGAGCACGACCGGCTGTTCTCGTTCCTGTTGCACGTCGACCACGAGCTGGTCAACGCCCGCGCCACGGTCACCGGCCCGCGGCCCGACGTCGCCCCGGTCGTGCTGCCCGACGGCGACGGCGACCCGGCCGGCGCGCTGGTGCAGGAGCACCGCATCTACGTCGGCGGCGAGTACGTGCCCGCCGGCGTCTACGACCGCGCGGGGCTGCGCGCCGGTGACGTCGTCACCGGTCCGGCGATCGTCACCGAGATGGACTCCACGACCCTCGTCCTGCCCGGGCACGCGGCCACCGTGCACCCCTCGGGCAGCCTGCTGATCACCCCGCTGGAGGGCTGAGACATGGCACGGATCATCGAGACCGCCACCGGCACGGTCGACACCGTCGACGTCGACCCGGTCACCCTCGACCTCATCGAGAACGGGCTGCGCAATGCCCGCTACGAGATGGACGAGGTGCTCTTCCGCACCGCGCTGTCGCCGGGCATCCGGGAGCAGCACGACGAGTTCCCGCTGATCGCCGACCCCAGCGGCAAGATGGTCGTCGGCCAGTTCGGCCTCTCGGTCCCCGACTTCCTCGCCGGCTTCGACGACACCGTCGAGGAGGGCGACGTCCTGCTCACCAGCGACCCGTACTCCTGCGGCGCGGCCATCAGCCACGCCAACGACTGGCTGATCGTCGTCCCGATCTTCCACGAGGGCCGGGTCGTGGGCTGGGCATCGATGTTCGGGCACATGTCCGACGTCGGCGGCAAGACGCCGTGCTCGATGCCGACCGACGCGCACACCATCTACGAGGAGGGTGTGGTCATCCCGCCCTTCAAGCTCTACCGCAAGGGCGAGATCAACGACGACGCCCTGCGGATCATCCTCAACCAGGTGCGCAAGCCCGACTGGAACCGCGCCGACCTCAACGGCCTGGTGGCCGCCTGCCGCACCGCCGCCCGCCGGGTGGTGGAGATGTGCGAGCGGTTCGGGACGGCGACCTACCTCTCGGCGCTCGACGCCCTGCTGCAGCGCAACTACGACGCGATGAAGGTGCTGCTGCAGGCGGTCTTCGAGGAGGGCCGCACGCTGTCGTTCACCGACTACATCTGCGACGACGGCGTCGGCTTCGGCCCCTACGAGCTCAAGCTGTCGCTGACCCGCACCGGGGAGAAGGTGCACCTGGACTTCACCGGCTCCTCGCCCCAGGCGGCCGGGCCGATCAACTACTACATCAACGAGAACCTGACGCGGATGTTCTTCGGGATCTACATGATCACCGTCGCCGACCCGCAGATCCTCTGGAACGACGGCTTCTACCCGCTGGTCGACGTCACCATCCCCGACGGCTCCTACTGGAAGCCCAAGCACCCGGCGTCGCTCAACGGCCGCAACCACGGCATCGGCCGGGTCTTCGACCTGTTCGGCGGGCTGCTCGGGCAGACCAACCCGGCGCTGCTCAACGCCGCCGGCTTCTCCTCCTCGCCGCACTTCATGTACTCGGGCTACTACTCCGGGGGCGAGCGCAAGGGGGAGTGGTTCCAGCTGTACTCGATCGGGTTCGGCGGCATCCCGGGCCGGCCGCTCGGCGACGGGCCGGACGGGCACTCGCTGTGGCCGAGCTTCACCAACATCCCGTGCGAGTACCTCGAGTCCTACTACCCCCTGCGCATCGAGCGGTGGGAGACCGTCGCCGACACCGGCGGCGCCGGCCTGCACCGCGGCGGAAACGGTGTCGACGTCGCCTACCGCTTCGACGAGCCGGGCACGATCGCAATCCACGACGACCGCTGGCTGACCCACCCCTGGGGAGTGAACGGCGGGCATCCCGGCGCGCGCGGCAGGAAGTGGCTCGACCGCGCCGACGGCACCCGCCAGGTGCTGCCGAGCAAGTGCCACGACGTGCCGGTGGCGCCGGGCGACGTCCTGCACTTCGTCACCTGGGGTGGCGGCGGCTGGGGTGACCCGCTGGAGCGGGACCCGGAACTGGTCGCACTGGAGGTGCGGCGCGGGCTGGTGACCGGGGAGGGCGCCCGCCGCTACGGCGTCGTGGTGTGCGACGGCGGCGAGGTCGACGCGGCGGCGACCGAGACGCTGCGCGACCAGATGCGCGCCGACCGCCCGGCCGAGCTGCCGGTGTTCGACATGGGTCCGCCGATCGAGGAGCTGCTGGCCCGCTGCGAGGAGGAGACCGGGCTGCCCGCTCCGCGGCGCCCGGTGTGGGCGGCCGGATGACGGTGCCCGAGCCGGCGCCGGGCCCGCACGGGTCGGCGTTCTCCGGCCGGGTCGGCTGGGGGAGTGGCCCGGCGGTGCTGGTCATCGACCTGTGCCGGGCCTACACCGAGCCGGGCGGGCCGTTCGCGCTGCCCGACCCCGGGCCGGCGGTGGCGGCGGCCGCCGCCCTCGTCGACGCCGCGCGCGCCGGCGGGCACCCCGTGCTCTGGACGGCGGTCCGCTACACCCGCGGGCTGGCCGACGGCGGGCTGTTCGTGCGCAAGGTGCCGGCGCTGGCCGCCTTCGCCGAGGACGCGCCGGGGGAGTGGGGGGAGTTGACCCTGCCCCCGGCGCCCGGGGAGCCGGTGGTGGTCAAGCAGTACGCCTCGGCGTTCTTCGGCACCGCGCTCGCGCCCACCCTGGCCGGCCTCGGTGTCGACACCCTCGTCGTGGCCGGGGTGTCGACGTCGGGCTGCGTGCGGGCCACCGCCATGGACGCCCTCAACTCCGGCTTCCGCCCGCAGGTGGTCCGCCAGGCCTGCGCCGACCGCACTCCCGAGCTGCACGACAACAACCTGGCCGACCTCGACGCCAAGTACGCCGACGTCGTCGACCTGCCCGAGGCGCTCGCCCACCTCTGAGTACCGCCGCCCAGTGGGCCCTGCCGCATGCTTCCGGGAGGTCGTCTCTCCTCGCGGTCGGGTGGGCCGAGGAGGATGGGCGGGTGCCGAGGACCAGCGCGGGGGTGCTCCTGTACCGGGTGCGGCCCGGTGGCGTCGAGGTGCTGATCGGGCACATGGGCGGCCCGTTCTGGGCGCGGAAGGACGACCGCGCCTGGTCGATCCCGAAGGGCGAGTACGGCGACGGCGAGGACCCGCTCGCCGTC
>NZ_JBJGYW010000053.1:0-20321 GCF_054050215.1 Geodermatophilus sp. SYSU D01186
GCCCCCCCCCCCCCCCCCCCCCCCCCCCCCCCCCCCCCGCCCCCCCCCCCCCCCCCCCCCCCCCCCCCCCCCCCCCCCCCCCCCCCCCCCCCCCCCCCGCCGGGAGTTCGAGGAGGAGCTCGGCTCGCCGGTGCCGGCCGAAGCGCTGGTGCCCCTCGGCGAGGTGCGCCAGTCCGGCGGCAAGCGGCTGACCGTGTGGGCGGCCGAGGGGGACCTGGACGCCGCCGCCTGCCGCAGCAACACCTTCGAGCTGGAGTGGCCGCCGCGGTCCGGGCGCGTCCAGGAGTTCCCCGAGATCGATCGCGCGGCGTGGCTGCCGGTCGAGGAGGCCCGCGCCAAGCTGGTCGCGGCCCAGGTCGCGTTCCTCGACCGGCTGCTGGAACGGCTGCCCGGCTAGGTCGCGATCGGCGGCAGGTGCAGGTCAGCAAGCGGTCTGGACCGGATGTCGGAGATGGCGATTCGAGGCGGTGAGGTGATGGGGGCGGTGGCAGACAGCGCCGCCATGGGACGCGAGCCGGTGCCACAGCTGCGAGTGGACCCGGGTGCTGTCAGCTCGGATCTGCTGCCCGGCGTCTCCGTCGGGCACGGGGACCACGCCGGGCCGGCCGAGGTCTACGCGGACCTCGGCCGACCGGGGCTGCCGATCAGCGGACGGGCGGTGTCTCGGTCCACAGGGGCGACTCGAACTCCGGCCGGAGGGTCGGCTTGAACTGCTCCAGGCTGACGCCCAGCTTGGGCAGGACCTTGTCGACCAGGAGTTCGTTGCTCTTCAGCATCTTGTCGATCGGCGCTGGGCCGATGCCCTGCCACAGCACGAGCAGGTCGGTGTCGAAGTCCTCGATCACCTTCTCCAGCTTGCGGGCGACGGTGTCGACCGACCCGGTCAACGAGTACCCACGGTCGACCATGGCCCGGTAGTTGTTCGGGATCGGGCCCTCCTCGCCGGGGTAGCGCAGCGCCTCGTTGAAGCCGAAGAAGTCGTGCCACTCGGGCCAGATGAACCCGAGCGCGTCCGAGCCGACCGCGAAGGCCTCCTCGTCGGTCTCGGCGACGACGATCTCGCGGAAGTGGCCGACGTTCTCGCCTCGCTTGATCGAGGGGTCCCGCTTCAGCGCCTCCTCGTGGTAGGCGTCCAGGCAGGAATCGACGATCTCCTTGATCGGGCTGAAGATGATCGGCCAGGCAGCCTGCTGCGCGGCCCATCGGATGGTGTTCGGGCTGAGCGTGAACGGCACCATCAACTCGATGCTGGCCGGGTCCTGCAGCGTGTTCGGCGCGATGCCGATCTTGCGCAGCGTCCCGTCCGGATCGACCGTCGAGGGCGCCATCGACTGTGTGCCGGGGTGCTGCCAGGAGACGCCCTCCGGCGGCACGCTCCAGTGCTGGCCCTGGAAGGAGAACTCCCGGTTCTCCCACAGCCCGCGGATGATCTCGTAGCTCTCCTCGAACAGCTCCCGGTTGACCTTGTCGTGGGCCGCGTAATCGGGGTCGGTGGCGAAGGTCGCGAATGCGTTGTTCTTCTGGCCGACGGTCATCACGTGCCGGGACTGGTAGCCCCGGGCGAAGCCGGCGAACATCCGCCCGCCGCTGAAGTGGTCCAGCATCGCGAGGTCCTCAGCCACCAGGATCGGGTTGCGCGAGGGCAGCACGGTGGCCATCTGCCCGATCCGCAGCCGCGTGGTGATGCCGGCCGCCCAGGCCCCCAGCAGGATCGGGTTGTTCGACATCTCGAGGCCCTCGAGGTGGAAGTGATGCTCCGAGAAGGCCACGAAGTCGAAGCCGAGATCGTCGATCTGCTTGATGATCTCGCTGTTCTCGAACAGCGCCCGCTGGTAGTAGTTGGGGTTCGCGCCGGCGTAGCCCTTGCGGAAATCGGCCGGCGAGGCAGCGGCGCTGGGCAGCAGGAAGGTTCCAAGCCTCATGGTCGGTGTCAACCCTTCGTGGTGGTCGCCGGCCCGATGCCGGACAGGTCGGAGTCGTCGCAGGGACGTCAGGTGCCGCGGGGTGCGGTGCCGGTCAGCGTCCCGGCAGGCCGGGCCTCGTCGCCGAGTGTGCCCAGCTCGTGGCCGAGCCGGTCGCGCTTGGCCCGGAGGTACCGGACGTTCGCCGGAACGGGCGCGACGACGATCGGCTCGCGGCTACTCACCACGATCCCGTGCTCGAGGAGGTCGCGGCACTTGTCGGGGTTGTTGGTCATGAGCCGCACCGAGCGGACCCCGAGGTCGGCGAGCACCGCGGCCGCGGCGTCGTACCGGCGCAGGTCGACCGGCAGGCCCAGGGCCAGGTTGGCGTCAAGGGTGTCCAGCCCCTGCTCCTGCAACTCGTAGGCGCGCATCTTGTTCGCCAGCCCGATGCCCCGGCCCTCGTGGCCGCGGAGGTAGATGAGCACCCCGCGGCCGGCCCTCGCGATGCGGGACAGCGCTGTGTCGAGTTGCTCGCCGCAGTCGCACCGCTGCGACCCGAACAGATCGCCGGTGAGGCACTCCGAGTGCACCCGCACGAGCACGTCGCGGCCGTCGCGCACGTCGCCCATCACCAGGGCCATGTGCTCGACCGGATCGACGGTCCCGGTGTAGCAGTACGCCGTGAAGGTGCCGTGGGCGGTCGGCAGCGATGCCAGGGCCGCGCGTCGCACGACCGGCTCGGCGGCGCGCCGGTGCCGGGCCAGGTCGGCGACGGAGATCAGGTGCAGGTCGTGCCGCGCCGCGAACCGCTGGAGGTCGGCGCGACGCGCCATCGACCCGTCGTCGTTGACCACCTCGGAGATGACCGCCACGGTGCGCAGCCCGGCCAGCCGGCTGAGGTCGACGGCGGCCTCGGTGTGGCCGGCGCGCTCCAGCACGCCGCCCGCGCGGGCCCGTAGGGGGAAGACGTGACCGGGCCGGACGAAGTCGCCGGCGACCGAGTCCGGGTCTGCCAGGGCCCGCACGGTGGCGGCCCGGTCGGCGGCCGAGATGCCCGTCGAGATGCCGGTGCGCAGGTCGACCGAGACGGTGAAGGCGGTGCCCTTCGGGTCCTCGCTGTCCTCGACCATCTGTGGCAGCCGCAGCGCCTCCAGCCGGTCGGACTCCATCGACACGCAGACGACCCCGCCGGTGTGCCGGACGATGAACGCCATCAGTTCCGGCGTCATCAGCTCGGCTGCGGCGATGAGGTCGCCCTCGTTCTCCCGGTCCTCGTCGTCCACGACCAGCACCGGCTCGCCCCGCCGGAACGCGGCGACGGCAGCAGCCAGGTCGCCACGGCGCGAACCGGGCAGGGGAACTTCGGGCGCGCCGGTGGGCGGTGAGACCCAGCGGTGATCCGGCAGACCGATCATGGATCCTCCCTGGAATGCTAGCGTGCGAAACCTAGCCGGGTGAGACCCACGCCACAAGACTCGCCGCATCGGCATGTGAGGAGCCGGGGCCCGGGAGGACCGCATGCCGGATCGCCGACCGGGTGTCCGGGGAGGCGGTGGACAGCGGGCGCCGGCGCTCGGCGGCCGGGAGTGTGGTCGCGCGGCCGCGGTGCGATCAGGAGTGTCGAACCGGGCTCAGCTGCCCGTGGCGCGCGTTCCCGTGTCGGCCTCTGCATGGATGACCTGCAGGGTGCCGACGATGTGTCGCTCGGTGGCGGCGCGGGCGCGCTCGGCGTCCCCGGCGATCAGCGCCGCGCGGATCTCCTCGTGGTCGGCATGCCGGTCGTCCAGCGCACTGCTCAGTGGCTGCGGGATGCCGGCGGTGTTGATCAGGAAGTCGCTGAGATCCCACATCCGCAGGCTCATCTCCTCGACCATGAACGAGCGGGCCATGCGGTGGATGCTGCCGTGGAACTCGCGGTTGAAGACCCGGTAGCCGTGTGAGCGGACGTCGGCGTCCTGCTCGCCGCAGAGGTTGCCGATCCGGGCGTGCACCTCGTCGAGGGCGACCAGGTCGGCCGCCGTCCGCCGCTGGGCCGCGACGGCGCTGATCGCGCCCTCGAAGGCGCCGAAGAGGGTGAAGAAGTCCGCCACGTCCTGGGGGCTGTAGGTGGCCACCCGGCAGCCCACCTGGGGCACGATCTCGACCAGGCCGTCGGCGCTCAGTCGCCGGAGGGCCTCCATGATCGGTTGCTTGCTGACGCCGAGTGCCGACTTGAACATCTCGACCGACAGTCGCTCGCCGGCTGCCCAGTGCCCCTCGAGCAGGGACTCCTTGATCTCGCGGTAGGCGACCGTGCCCATCCGCAGGGCGGAGCGGTCTGCGGCCGGCAGTGGGGAGACGTCGTCCAGGGCGCCGAGCCTGGGCCGCATCGGGTCGCCGGACATGGCCAAAGGGTAATCGGTCATCACAGTCCCGGTGGTCGAGCCGGGCGGTCCGGCCTGGCGTCCAGGAGCCCGCCGACCCGGGGCGACGAGGGCCTTGCGCCGCGGTGTGACCGCCGCTACTTTTCCCGAAACGCTAGCATGCCAGTTGGGAGACAGGTTCATGCCGATCCGTACGGGCGCCCAGTACATCGAACGGCTCCGTAAGACGCCCCGCGAGGTCTGGATCGGTGGCACGCGGGTGGAGGACGTCACCACCCATCCCGCTTTGGCCGCGCCCATCGAGCAGATCGCCCACCTCTACGACATGCAGCACGACCCCGAGCTGGGCCCCGTGCTGACCAGGCCTGGGCCCGACGGGCCGGTCGGGATCGCCTTCGTGCCGCCGCGCTCCCATGAGGACCTCGTCGCCCGACGCGAGGCCTTCCGGGTGTGGGCGGAGGCAACGCTCGGTCTGATGGGCAGATCACCGGACTTCCTGAACACCACGCTGATGGCGTTCGCCGAGGAGCCGGCCGTCTTCGAGGAGCTCGGCCCCCAGTACGCGAGCAACGTGCGGGCGTACTTCGAGCACGTCCGGGACAACGACCTCTTCCTCACCCACGCCCTGATCACCCCGCAGACCGACCGGTCGCGCTCAGCGGGGGAGCAGCAGGACCCCTTCCTCCACATGGGCGTGGTCGAGGAGACCGGCGACGGGCTGGTCGTCCGCGGGGCCCGGATGCTGGCCACCCTCGCTCCGATGGCCGATGAGATGATCATCTACAGCCTGCCGGGGCTGCGCCCGGGCGACGAGAAGCATGCCGCGGTCTTCGCGGTGCCGATCGACGCGCCCGGTCTGCGGCTGATCGCCCGCGAGCCCTACGACGACGGCAGCCGCAACAGCTTCGACCACCCGCTGTCCTCGCACTTCGAGGAGGCCGACTGCCTCGTCGTCTTCGACGACGTGCTCGTCCCCTGGGACCGGGTGTTCCTGCACGGCGACGTCGCGCTGGCCAACGCGATGTACAGCCGCACGAACCTGCGCCAGCACACCGGCCACCAGACCGGCGTCCGCGGGCTGGTGAAGATGCAGTTCGTGACCGGCGTGGCCATGGCGCTGTGCCAGTCGGTCAAGACCGACGGTTTCCTGCACGTGCAGAAGGCCCTCGGCGAGGCGATCGCCGCGGTGGAGACCTGTCGGGCGCTCATCGTGGCCGCCGAGACCGAGTTCGAGGTCGGCACCAGCGGATCGGTGCGGCCGCGCTTCCAGGCGCTGCAGACCCTGCGCATGCACCTGTCCTCCGCCTACCCCAAGGTGGTGGAGACGCTGCAGACGCTGGGAGCCGGCGGGCTGCTGATGATGCCCTCGGCCGAGGACTTCGGCAGCGAGATCGCCCCCGACATCGAGAAGTACTTCGTCGGGGCGGAAGGGTTGCCGGCGGTCGACCGGGTCCGGCTCTACAAGCTCGCCTGGGACCTCTGCGGGGACGGCTTCGGGCAGCGGGCCCTGCAGTACGAGCGGTACTACGCCGGTGACCCGGTCCGCCTCTACGCCATGAACTACCTGACGTACGACAAGTCCGACTGCCAACGCCTGGTCGACCGGGCACTCGACCTGGCCGGCGACCCGGGGGACGCCGTGGCTGCCGTCCGGTCCCGCGGGGTCGAGGCGTGACCACGACGGTGGACGCCGACGTCGACCCCGGACTGATGCGCCGGGCGATGGGGCAGTTCGCCACCGGCGTCACCGTGATCACCGCGGTGACGGGGGACGGCGTGCCCGTCGGGTGCACCGTCAGCGCCTTCTCCTCGCTGTCCCTGGACCCGCCGCTGGTGCTCGTGTGCATCGGCCGGGAGCGCCGGGTGCACGGTCCGCTGACCTCGGGGCCCGGCTACACCGTGAACGTGCTGGCCCACGACCAGCGGGAGATCGCCCACGCCTTCGCGCGTGCCGGCCAGGACCGCTTCGCGGGCCTGGCCGTGCGTCCGGGGCGGCACGGGATCCCGCGCATCGAGGGTGCGCTGGCGCAGATCCAGTGCGACCTGCACGGCGTCCTGGACGGCGGGGACCACGCGATCGTCGTCGGCAGGGTGCGCCAGGTCGACCTCGCCCCGGGGGAACCGCTGCTGTACAGCCAGGGCGCCTTCCTCGACGTCCCCGACCAGGACTGGGAGCGGGTCACGGCCACCGCTCCGCACGAATGGCTGCTCTCGGCCCCCTGGTGATGACCTGACCCCCGACGCGCGGAAGGTGGACTCGATGTCCCTGGCGGTGTGCACCGTCTCCCACACGCCCCTGATGACCCGCAACGAGCCGGCTCCCGGTGTCCGGGATCGGGTGGAGGCCGCGTTCGCCGAGGCCCGGGCCTTCATCGGCGACTTCGCTCCGGACGTCGTGGTCGTACTCGCGCCGGACCACTACAACGGCTTCTTCTACGACATGATGCCGCCGTTCTGCATCGGCACGGAGGCCTCGTCCGTGGGGGACTACGGCTACGAAGAGGGCCCGCTGCAGGTGGACCGCGACCTGGCGCACACCCTCGCCTCGGCGGTGCTCGCGGCAGGCGTCGACGTGGCCGTCTCCGAGCGGATGCACGTCGACCACGGCTTCACCCAGCCACTGACACTGCTCTTCGGTGGGATCGCGGCAGTACCGACCGTCCCGGTCTTCATCAACAGCGTCGCCGAACCGCTCGGTCCCGTCAGCCGTGCCCGGCTCCTCGGGGACGCACTCGGTCGGGCCGCGGCCGGGCTCGACCGGCGGGTGCTGTTCCTCGGTTCCGGCGGGCTGTCCCACGACCCCCCGGTGCCGGCGCTCGCCGGCGCCGCCCCCGAGGTGGCCGAGCGGCTGATCAGCGGGCGTAACCCGACGCGCGAACAACGAGCAGAACGGGAGGAGCGGGTGACAGCGGCCGCCCGGCAGTTCGCCGCGGGCACCCTGCCGTTGCAGCCACTCAACCCCGAGTGGGACCGGGCGCTGCTGGACGTCCTCGCCTCCGGGCGGCTGGAGGCACTCGACGCGTGGAGCAACGAGTCGTTCGTCGAGCAGGCCGGCCACTCGTCCCACGAGGTGCGCACGTCGATCGCGGCCTACGCCGCCCTCGCCGCGACCGGTTCGTACGTCGTCACCCAGTCCTTCTACGAACCCGTCCCGGAGTGGATCGCCGGCTTCGCCGTCACGACCGCACGACCAGCCTGACCGCACCAGCAGCCCCATCACAGCACCACACACCCACATCCGGCCCAGCCGGAGCCGCAAAGGAGCAGCAGTGGACTTCGTCGTCGGTACGTGCGCCAAGATCGATCAGATCGGCATGGTGAAGCAGGCTGAGGACCTCGGCGTCACGCACTTCGGCGCCGGTGAGGGCCCGCTGCTGTTCAGCGACCCGTACCAGTTCCTCGCCATCGCCTCGCAGCAGACATCCACCATCCAACTGGGCACGATGGTCACCAACCCGCTGACCCGCATCGCCCCGGTCACCGCCAACTCGATCGCCACGCTCAACGCCCTGGCGCCAGGGCGGACCTTTCTGGGCATCGGCACGGCCAACAACGCCCTGCGCTCGATGGGCCACCGCACCGCGCGGATCAAGGAGCTCACCGACTCCCTCGAGGTCTCCCGCGGGCTGCTGAACGGCGAGCGGGTCGTCCACGACTGGCTGGGTGAACAGCGCGAGATCGAGTTCCTCGACCCCGACGCCGGCTGGTACAACATCGAGGACCGGGTGCCGATCTGGGTCGCGGCCGGCGGCCCCAAGGGGTTGCACGAGGCCGCCAAGTACGCCGACGCCGTCGTCTACTGCCTCGGTCCGAACCCCGAGATGATCGGCCTGGTCCGCCGCGAGCTGGACAAGGCGGTCGCCGATGCCGGCCGCCCGGCCGGCTCGGTGAAGCTCGTCGCCGTCACCTGGTTCTACGAGCTGCGCAACGGTGAGACCTGGGAAGACGGCATCACCAAGGGCTTCGGCTCGGGTCCGATCAGCTCCTGCCTGACCAACATCGGGTTCATGAACCAGCACGTCGACGAGCTCGGCGGCGACATCGTCAACGCCACCAACGAGGCGGCCATGGCCTACCTCGGCAACCCGGACGCCGTCGACCGGCCGCACTACCTCGACGTCTGGAAGCAGTACCTGCGCGGCCTGGACCCCAAGCACCTGCCGCTGATCACCAAGGAGCTCGTCGACTACTGGTGCCTCTACGGCAGCCCGGACCAGTTGCTGGAGAAGGCGCAGCTCATCACCGAGTCCGGGGTCGATCTGGTCCAGGTCTTCCTGTCCAACCCCTACACGGCCGAGCGCGACATCAACGACATCGGCAAGAGCATCCTCGCCCGCGCCTGACCTGCCCGTCCCCGACCCATCCGGCCCATCCACGGACACCAGGAGGAACCCCCATGGACCTCGACCCCCGCACCACCGCGCTGCTGGTCGTGCACCTGCAGAACGACATCGTCGGCGCTGACGGTGCCTTCGCCGGCTTCTTCCACGAACAGGTCGTCGCTCGCAACGTCGTGGCGGTCAATGCCGATCTGATCGCCGCGGCACGTGCGGCCGGCGTCCCGGTGATCTACACCCGGGTGGCGTGGCAGCCCGACTACTCCGACCTGCACGCCAACTCTCCGCTGCTGGGCATGGTCTCGCAGTTCGGCTGCCTGAAGGAGGGCAGCCCCTCGGCCGAGATCATCGATGAGGTCGCGCCGACCGATGGCGACCACGTCGTCACGCACCGGCGGGTCGGTCCGTTCGTCGACTCCTCCCTGCAGGGCCTGCTCGAGGAGTTGGGCGTCAGCACGGTGATCGTCTCGGGCGTGGCGACCAATGCCTCGGTCGAGGCGACCGTTCGTGGCGCCAGTGACCACGGGTACCGCACGATCCTGGTCGAGGACGGTTGTTCGGCCGGGACCCTCGAGGCGCACGAGGCCTCCGTCGGCTCCATGGGGCTGCTCGCCGAGATCACCACGGCCGCCGAGGTGACCCAGGCGCTGGGCGCCACGGAGGGCGCGACCGCATGAGCGACACCCCCGTCTGGGTCGCCCTCGGCGACGTGCCGCACAGCGTCGAGCACATCGACGTCGGTCCGTGGCGCACCCGGGTGCTGCAGGCCGGCTCTGGGGAAGCGCTGGTGCTGATGCCCGGCACCGGCGGCCACCTGGAGGCCTACGCCCACAACATCGGACCGCTGTCCGAGCACTTCCGGGTGATCGCCTACGACTACCCGGGGCACGGGTACACCACCCTCGCCACGAGCGACCTGGAGCTGCCCGACTACGTCGAGCACCTCGCCGGCCTGCTCGACGTCCTGGGTGTGTCCCGGGCGCACCTCAGCGGGGAGTCCCTCGGCGGGTGGGTGGCGTTGAAGTTCGCTGCCGCTCACCCGGACCGGACCGGGCGTCTGGTGCTGAACACCCCGGGCGGGACGATGGCCCGGCCGGAGATCATGGAGCGGATCCGCAGCCTCTCCCAGGCGGCCGCGGACGATCCCAGTGACGCGAACATCCGGGCCCGGCTGGAATGGCTGATGGCCGACCCGACAACCGTCACTGACGAATTGGTGGCCATCCGGCGGACCATCTACGCCCGTCCCGGTTTCGCCGAGTCCATGCGGCACCTGCTGTGCCTGCAGGACCCGGAGATCCGTCGCCGCAATCTCGTCACCGATGAGGAGCTGGCTGCCGTTCCCCACGGGGCGATGGTGATCTGGACGTCGGACGACCCCTCCGGGCCCGCCGGTGTGGGGATGGACATGGCCGAGAAGATCCCCGGTGGTCGCTTCGAGTTCATCGACGGAGCAGGGCACTGGCCGCAGTGGGAGCAGCGGGCGACGTTCAACCAACTGGTCATCGACTGGTTGACGAAGGAGGGGTGACCGGGGCCCGGATGCCGCGGTGGCCGGTGAGCACCCTCGCCAGAGGAGTCGTCGTCCACCGCGGCCCGGCACCGGGGGAGCCGTTCGGAGCGGTGAGATGACGAGGCAAGAGCTGACCGGCGGTCGTGGGCCCGGGACGGAACCGCTGTCCCGCCACGTCGTCCTGGCGTCCGCAGATCTCGACGAGGCCCGCCATGGCATCGGCAACGTCTTCGTGCCTCACCACGTCGACGTCGCCGGCCCGGGGGCGGTGGCCGCCCGGCTGCACGCCGTCGTGCTCGACCGGGTCACCTTCGCCTACTCGCGCTACGGCGCTCCGGTCGAGATCGGTGGGCTCGGGGCCATGGGTCCGTGCTACCACCTGAACCTCCTGCACCGGGGTGCCGTCCGGTCGTGGCGCGGTCGTGACGAGGTGGACCAGTCGCGCCGCGGCCAGGGTGTGGTCTTCGCCCCGGGCCAGGAATGGCGGATGAGCTGGGGCGGTGACTGCGCCCAGATCGCCGTCCGCATCGACCAGCAGGCGCTGCAGAACCACTTCGAACGCACCGTCGGCCGCCCCAGTGGCGGGCCGATCGCCTTCCGCTTCGCCCTCGCCGAGAGTCCGGCGGTCCGCAGCTTCGTGTCCCTGCTGGGCAGCATCGTGACCGAGCTCGACACGGCGGCCGGCAGTTGGCTGTCCAGCCGGCTGATGGTCGCCCAGGTCGAGGACTTCGTCATGAGCGGGCTGCTGGCCGCCCAGCCGCATGACCTCAGCGACGTGCTCACCGCACCCCCCGGGCCGAGCCGGCCACGACACGTCAGGCGCGCGATGGATCTCATGATCGAGCGCCCCGACGACCCGCTGACGACGACCGACCTCGCCGACGCGGCAGGCGTGAGCGTCCGCACCCTGCAGGCGGCGTTCCACAGCCACGTCGGGATGTCGCCGATGGAGTTCCTGCGCGACGTCCGGCTCGAACGCGTGCACCGGGAACTGGCGGAGGCGGGCGACGGCACCACGGTCACCGCCGTCGCGCTGCGCTGGGGCTTCGGTCACCTCGGCCGGTTCGCCGTGGCCTACCGGCGCAAGTACGGCCGGTCCCCGTCGGACACGTTGCGCTCGGGGGGATGACCCGGGCCCCGGGACCCGTGACGAAGACGTGCGGGCCCCGGGGCTCGGGTGGCTCAGCCGGCGTTCGGCTCCTCCCCGGGGAGCCGCAGCCCCTTGAGTGCCGGGATGACGCCCTGGGAGTACAGCTCGTACGAGCGCTTCGTCTGCTGCTCGGTGAGGTTGCCGAACGTGCCCCAGACGATGATGTTGCCGCACTCGAGCTCCTCGGCCTGGGCGACGAGCTTGTCCCGGACCGTCTCCGGCGACCCGACGCAGATGATCCCGGCGTCGTTGAGGTCCTTCCAGCTCACGTTGTCCTGGACGAACGGGCGGAAGAAGGACTGGTAGTACTCGTAGCCCTTCGGGACGTTGTCCAGGTCCTCGAAGATGGCGTGCGTCCGGAAGAGGCCGAACAGGTGGTCCAGGGCCGGTTCGGCGAGATCATTGGCCTCGGCGTCGGTCGGGGCTACGAAGATGTTGCGCATCACCGCGACCCGGTCGGGCGCCGTCGAGTTGCCGGCTTCGCGGGCCGCCTTGCGGTACCGGTCGAACATGTCCTTGGTGTCCGGGACCGGCAGGAAGGTGTGAGCCATCTTGTAGCCCTGGGTGCCGGCCCACTCGGTCGTCGCCGGGCTGAGTGCGGTGATCCACACCGGCGGGTTCGGCTGCTGGATCGGCTTCGGCCAGACCGCGACGTCGTCGTAGTCCCAGAAGCGTCCGTGGTGGGTGAACGACGGGTTGCGCCATGCCTCGTGGATGAGCTGCATGCCCTCCTCGAAGCGCGGGCGGGTCTCCTCCATCGGGACGCCGGCCTTGTGGAACTCCAGCTCGTCCACGCCGCGGCCCAGGCCCACCTCCAGGCGGCCGTGGGTGAGGTAGTCGAGCATGGCCGCCTCCTCGGCGAGCCGCAGCGGCTCGTGGAACGGGATGATGTTGGCCATCACGCCCAGCCGGATGCTCGTGGTCCGCGCGGCCACCGCCGCGACGAGGAGGTTCGGCGACGGGCTCACCGTGTAGGCGGTGAAGTGGTGCTCGCTGAAGAAGACACCGTCGAAGCCCTGGTCCTCGGCCCCCACCCAGGTGTCGAAGTGCCAGTCGTACAGCTCCGAGCAGAGAGCCGGGTCGAAGTTCTCCGCCCGCTTGTCGTAGGGGTAGTTGAAGATGTCGAACATCCAGGACTTGACCACGGTGTCTCCTGTCGACAGTGCCGGTCGGGGGGGTTGAGCCGGGCGCACGGTAGCCGCGGGTCGCCGCCGGGTCCGAGCCGGAAAACGCCGGTTCCGGCCGCCCTGCGCAGCCGGTTTCCGGCATGTCTTCGGGCCGGGAGTCGCAGGTCCCGAGCCTGCGGCACGTCTCGTATAAAATACTTGACCCCTACCGCGCCGCCGCTTAGCTTGGCGTCCGCAGGGCAGCAGCCTGAACCGTCCGGGGCTGCGGTGGCGAGCGCGACGCCGGAGCCCTGCCCTCCGAGTGGCCGCCGGGCGCTCGACGTCGCTTCCGACGAGAGCTGGAGATCACCGATGACGGTGTGGACCGATCTGACGGGGCTGGAGTTCAGCGTCAGCTCCGTCGATGTCGACGGCATCCCCACGCGGAGCCTGCGGGCGGGCTCGGGCCCGCCGTTGGTCTTCCTGCATGGGACCAGCGGGCACCTCGACGGCTTCAGCCGCAACATCGCCGCACACGCCGAGCACTTCACCGTGCACGCCATCGACATGCTCGGCCACGGGTACACCGGCAAGCCGGACCGGCCGTACACGATCCCGGCCTACGTGGAGCACCTGCTGGGCTACCTGGACGCCTGCGGCGTGGGGAGCGCGCACCTGGCGGGACAGTCCCTGGGGGGCTGGGTCGCCGCCTGGGCGGCGGCCGAGCACCCCGACCGCGTGCGTTCCCTCTCCCTGCTCGCTCCCGGCGGCACCGTGGCGAAGCCCGAGGTGATGGACCAGATCCGCACGTCGACGCTCGCCGCGGTGGAGAACAGCGACCCGATCGGCACCCGCCGCAGGATCGAGTGGCTCATGGCCCATCCCGAGACCAGCGTGACCGATGAGCTGGTCGCCATCCGGCACGCGATCTACCAGCAGCCGGAGATGAAGCAGAACGTCGGGAACATCCTCGTCCTGCAGGACATGGACGTCCGCACCCAGAACCTCATGACCGAGGAGCGGCTGGGCCGCATCCAGGCCCCGACACTGGTCGTGTGGACCGCCGAGGACCCCACGAGCACGGTCGCCGAAGGGCACTTCTGGGCGAACTCCATCCCCGGGGCCCGGTTCGAGATGATCGAGGAAGCCGGCCACTGGCCGCACTACGAGCAGCCCGAGCGGTTCAACGCCCTCCACCTGGAGTTCCTGCGCTCGACGCTCGACTAGGTCGTCCGGCGTTCCGATCGGCGCCACGAACTGCTTCCTCTGCAGACGGGTGGATCATGGACCTGGGTATTGCCGGCAAGCGCGCGGCCGTCGCCGCGTCGACCAGCGGGCTCGGTTTCGCGGCGGCGCAGGCGCTCGCGGCCGAGGGTGTGCAGGTCGCGATCTGCGGGCGGCAGAGGGAGCGTGTCGAGAAGGCTGCCGCCGCCATCGGTGGCGAAGTCGTGCCGATCGAGGCCGACGTCAGCACGCCCGAGGGCGCGACGGGTTTCGTGGACGAGGCGCAGCGGGCCCTCGGTCAGGTCGACATCCTGGTCGTCAACGTGCCAGGGACGCCGGCCGGGACCTTCGGGTCCACGGCGTTCGAGGCGTACGGGCCCGCGCTGCAGAACCACGTGCTCAGCGCGGTCGCGATGTGCAAGGCAGCGGTGCCGGGCATGCAGTCGCGGGGCTGGGGTCGGGTCGTGGCCATCACGTCGGTGGGGGTGCGCCAGCCGTTCCCGGACCTGATCCTGTCCAACACCGGGCGGTCGGGTCTCACCGCGTTCCTGAAGACGGTCGCCCTGGAGGTCGCCCCGGACGGCGTCACCGTGAACACGGTCCAGCCGGGCTACCACCGCACGGAACGGCTCGAGTCCTGGGCCGGGGACCGGCTGGCAGACCTCGCGGCGGACGTGCCGGCGAACGCCGTCGGCGAACCGGCCGGCCTCGGCGCCGTGGTGGCCTTCCTCTGCTCGCAGTCCGCCGGATACCTCACCGGGGCGGCCGTCCCCGTCGACGGCGGGCTCCACGGTGGACTGCAGTAGATCTCGGCGGGTGGTCCGGGAGAGCCCGCGGCCGGCCCCGCTCAGTTCTGCCGCGGCTGTGCCGTCGTGAGGCCGAAGCCGGCCAGCCACTCCGGGATGGCCTCGTAGAAGCTGGAGCGGACGTCGTACGGGCCGTGGGCGGACAGGGCGGCGTGGGCCGCGAGCCAGGTGCGGACCTCGTGAGAGGAGTGCCCGGCCTGGTCGACGAACGACTCGTTGCTCCACGAGTCGATCTGCGCGAGGTCCCCGGAGGCCATGACCGCGAGGAACTGTCGGTCCCACTCGGGGTTGAGCGGCATGAGGTCCGTCGTCCCGGCCGCGTAGGCCAGCGCAGCGTCGAACACGCGCGCCTCACGGGCGGCCCGCTGCTCGGGGGTCGGGTTGCGGCCGGCGATCAGCCGCTCGGCCACCTCGGGCGGGGCCTCGGCCAGCCGCGGGACCGGCGGGTCGTGGGACAGACCGCCGGAGGCCAGCAGCAGTACCCGGCGGTCCAGCCCGAGGGCGGCGGAGCCGATCGCCTCGCCGAGCAGGCGGGTGCGACCCACCGGGCCCAGCGGTTCGGCGACGCAGTTGATGAACACCGGCACGACCGGCACCGCGTCGATGCCGCCGAAGAGCAGGTCCAGCGGCTGCACGCAGCCGTGGTCGACGGTCATGCGCTCGGAGAACGCCACGTCGACCCCGCGATCCAGCGCGGTCGCGGTGAAGGCCCGTGCCGCCGAGCCGTCCACCGGCAGGGGACCGCCCGACGTCCCGTAGTCGCCCACCGCCGTCGCGGCGGCCCCGATGCAGAACGACGGCATGAGGTCGTAGAGGAAGCCGTTGTAGTGGTCGGGGGCGAAGACCACGACCAGCTCGGGGTCGAACGCGACCACGAACTCCCGGGCGTCGTCGATCGCCGCCTGCACCCGGTCGACGACGTCGGCGGTGGGCTGGTGGACGCCCATCACCGGGGTGTGTGACAGGGCGCAGAGAGCGAGGGACATGGCAGTGGGCTCCCCATCCCAGCCGTCCCGCGGGAGCGGCTGTCGGCGGTGTCAGATGTGGTGGGGCGGGGTCATGCGTACGGCAGTCCGCCCCGCTCGACCAGCCGGCGGGCGATGATCGAACGCTGGATCTCGTTCGTCCCCTCGCCGACGACCATCAGCGGGGCGTCGCGGTAGAAGCGTTCGACGGGGTACTCGGCGGCGTAGCCGTTGCTCGCGTGGATGCGCACCGCCTGCTGGCAGAGCTCCAGGCAGACCTCGGAGGCGTAGAGCTTGGCCATCCCCGCCTCCAGGTCGCACCGGGCGCCGGCGTCCAGGCGCTCGGCCGCGGCCGTGATGAGCATCCGGGCGGCCTCCAGCTTCACCGCCATGTCCGCCAGGTAGTTGCCGATCGACTGGTGCTGCCAGATCGGCACCCCGAAGGCGACCCGCTGCTGCGAGTAGGCCAGAGAGGCCTCGAAGGCCGCGCGGGCGACCCCGCTGGCCCGGGCGGCGACCTGGATCCGGCCGAGCTCCAGCCCGCGCATCATCTGCGCGAAGCCGGCACCGGCCACCCCGCCGAGCAGCTGGGTGCTCGGCACACGGCAGTCGGTGAAGGCGATCTCGCAGGTCTCGATGCCCTTGTAGCCGAGCTTGGCGAGGTCGCGGGAGACGGTCATGCCCGCCCCCTGCTCCACCAGGAGGATGCTCATGCCCCGGTGAGCGGGCCGGGCGTCCGGATCGGTCCGGCACAGCAGCGCGACCAGCCCCGACCGGCGGGCGTTGGTGATCCACATCTTGGTGCCGTTCACGACGTAGCCGGCGCCGTCGGCACGGGCGACGGTCCGCATGTTCTGCAGGTCCGAACCGCCGTCGGGCTCGGTGAGCGCCATGGTGGCGCGCAGCTGCCCGGTCGCCAGGGCCGGGAGGTAGCGCTGCTGCTGCTCCTCGGTGCCGAACCGGGTGAGGAGGCTGACGACGACGCTGTGCCCGCCCATGGCCCCGGCCAGGCTCATCCAGCCGCGGGCGAGCTCCTCGGTGACCGCGGCGAAGCACGGCGTCGAGACGCCGAGGCCACCGAAGCGCTCGGGCGCGACCAGCCCGTAGACGCCCAGGTCCTTCATCTGCTCGATCAGAGCCTCGGGGTAGGTGTCGCTGTGCTCGAGCTCGGTGGCGACCGGCACCACCTCGCGGTCCACGAAGCGGCGGACCGTCGCGACGATGGCCCGTTCCTCCTCGCTCAGCTGGGGCATCCGGCGTCTCCTCGTGGGGGAAGGGGGAGTGCGGTGGTCATGGCGCCGACCGGGGAGTTGCCGGGCCGAGGGCCGCCGCGACCTCCGACTCATCCAGGCCGGCCCAGAGCAGCACGGCGACGCTGTGCTCGCCCACCTCCGGCACCGGCCCCATGGCAGCCGGCCGGTGGGGGCCGGTCAGGGGAGGTTCGAGGGCCCGCAGCGGGCCGGCCGGGGAAGCGACCTCTCGCAGGCGGTGCCGTGCAGTGAGGGCCGGGTGGTCGCCGAGAGCGGTCACGTCCGCGATGCGCGCGTGAGCCACGGAGGCGCGGTCCAGGAGGTCCTCCACGGTCTCCGCGGGCAGCCGGCCGGTGCGCTGCTCGATCCGCTCCTGCAGCTCGGCCCGGTGCTGCACGCGCCGGCTGTTCGTCGCGAACCGGGGATCGGTGGCCAGCGCCGGGTCCTCGAGCACGACGTCGCAGAACCGGGCCCACTCACGGTCGTTCTGGACCGCGAGGACGACCTGCTTCCCGTCGCCGGTGCGGACCGGGCCGTAGGGGGCGATCGCGGCGTGCGCGGCACCGTTGCGCACCGGCGCCTGCCCGCCGTAGGCCCCGTGGTAGAAGGGGAAGCCCATCCACTCGGCCAGGGAGTCGAAGAGGGACACCCGCACGGCACGGCCGGTGCCGGTCCGTTCGCGCTCGTAGAGCGCCGCCAGGATGCCGCTGAAGGCGTATGTCCCCGCCGCGATGTCGGCCACGGGGATCCCCGCCTTGGCGCGGTGTTCCGGCGTCCCGGTGACCGACAGGAGCCCCGCCTCCGCCTGCACGAGCAGGTCGTAGGCCTTGCGGTGGGCGTGCGGACCCTCCGCGCCATATCCCGAGACGTCGCAGGTGACCAGGCGCGGGCGAGTGGCCCGGGCCGTCTCCGAGCCGAGCCCCAGGCGCTCGGCCGCCCCGGGGGCGAGGTTCTGCACGAACACGTCGGCACGATCCAGCAGCCGCTCCACGACTGACCGGCACCCGGGTCGCTTGAGGTCCAGTGCCACCGATTCCTTCGAGCGGTTCAGCCACACGAAGTGGCTGGAGAGGCCGTGGACGGTCGTGTCGTAGTCCCGGGCGAAGTCGCCGCGCCCGGGTCGCTCGATCTTGATCACTCGCGCGCCCAGGTCTGCCAGGTGGCGGGTGGCCAGCGGGGCGGCGACGGCCTGCTCGATGGTCACGACGACCAGCCCAGCCAGGGGCAGGGACGAGGTCGGTCCGGCCATGGTGGCGCACCATACAATGTAGAAGATGGCTCCGTGGGACAGCAGCGTCCCGGTGCGCGATCCCGGGTGGGCCTGCTGGGAGGAGCGACGTGGAGCCAGGTGCGCCCGGCCCGTCGGTGCGGAACGGTCTGCCCTCGGCGTCGGACTTCCGCAGGCGCACGCGCGTGCAGCTCGGTGACGAGGTCGCGTCCTACATCCGCGACCTGATCATGTCCGGGCAGGTGCGCCAGGGCGAGTTCCTCCGGCTGGAACGCATCGCCGAGGAGCTGGGAGTCAGCGCCACGCCGGTGCGCGAGGCGCTGCTGTCGCTGCGTGGCGAGGGGTTCGTCAGCCTCGAGGCCCGCCGTGGTTTCGTCGTCGCCCCGCTGAGCCGGCAGGACGTGGCCGACCTCTTCCAGGTCCAGGCCGACGTCGCCGCGGAGCTGGCCGGGCGGGCCGCGGAGCGCCTCGCGCCGCAGGTCGTCGACCGCCTCACCGCGCTGCAGGAGCAGCTGGAGGAGGCCTCCCGGCGGGGAGCGACGGAGGAGATGGAGGAACTCAACTTCCAGCTCCACCGGGCGGTCTACCGCGGGGCGGCCTCGCCGAAGCTGACGTGGGTCGTGGGCAGCCTCGCCCGGTACGCCCCGCGCCGCTTCTACGCCGACATCCAAGGGTGGCAGGGGGCCTCCGTCGCCGAGCACGGCGCGATCATCGAAGCGCTGCGCCGGCGTGACCCGGAGCAAGCCCGCCGTGCCATGCGCAGCCACGTGAGCCACGCCGGCCGGCTGCTCGTCGCCCACCTCGAGAGCCGGGGCTTCTGGGGGGACGACCCGGCGTGAGCTGCGGCGGGGCCGAGCGGCGGGGGAGTTGCCGTGCCCGCCGCCGGGGCGGACCCGGCCGCACCTGATCCCGGCCCGGGACGCGGGAGCCGGAGGGGATCCAGGTGATCGTTGCGCACATCACATCCCTGCCCCTAGCATGCCAGCATTCCAGTGGCCGCAACCGGAGCGGAGTCCTGGCCGGACCGGTCCCTCGACCGGCTCGGCGTCCGGGCCCCGACCGAGCACGGCGGCCTGCTCGACGAGCTCGCCCGGGGCTCCAGCGCGGTGAGACCTGCCTGTCCGCACCCGATCCGAGAAGAGGCGCACGTGGACTTCATCGTCGGCAATCTCGCGCACATCGAAGGGCTCGACCAGGTCAAGCTCGCCGAGGACGTGGGGATCACCCACTACGGCGCGGGGCAGGGGCCGCTGCACTCCAGCGACCCCTTCCAGTTCCTGGCGCTGGCCGCGCGGGAGACCTCAACGATCAAGCTCGGCCCGTACGTGATGGACCCGCTCACCCGGATCCCGCCCTCGGTCGCCAATTCGCTGGCGACGCTGAACCTGGTCTCCGAGGGGCGGGCCTTCCTCGGCCTCGGGACGGCGAACTCTGCGCTGCACGCCATGGGCCGCAAGAGCGCCAAGCCGGAGGAGCTCGCCGAGGCGGTGCAGGTGATCTCCGCGCTGGTGCGCGGGGGCCGGGCCGACCACACATGGCGCGGCGAGACCAAGGCGGCGCAGCTGCTGGGCGCCCCGGACGCCGGCTTCTTCCGCACCGACCCCGACTTCCCGGTCTACATCGCCGCCGGCGGCCCCAAGGGCGTCGCCAACGCCGCCCGGTACGCCGACGCGATCCTCTACTGCGTCGGGCCCAACCCGGACTTCATCAAGATCGTTCGACGCGAGCTGGAGCGGGAGGTCGCCGCGGCGGGGCGCCCGCCGGGCAGCGTGAAGCTGATCGGGCTCACCTTCTTCTACCAACTGCGCAACGGCGAGACCTGGGAGGACGCCCTCACCAAGGGCTTCGGCACCACGGCGCCGATGGGCTCGACGATCAGCGACATGGGCTACCTCAAGAAGTTCCGCGAGGAGATCGGCGCGGACATCGTCGACAAGTCGATCGCCATGGTCCAGAACACGATCATGGGCGCCCCCGAGGAGATGGGCGCCGCCAGCCACCTGGACCAGTGGGACACCTACGCCAAGGGCTTCGACGAGCGGCACATGCCCTACATGTCCCAGGACATCCTCGACTTCTGGACCCTGTACGGGTCGCCGGACGACCTCCTCGAGAACGCCCAACTCATGATGGAGAGTGGCCTCGACGCGCTCAGCGTGTTCCTCTACAACCCGTTCACCGCCCGCCGGGACATCGCCGACATCGGGTCGTCGATCCTCGCCCGGATCTGATGGGCGCCGTGGACGCACACCGCGACCGGCCCGCCGGCACCGAGCTGCGGCCCACGCCCAGCGCGATGCGCCGGGTGCTGCGCCGGGCCCGCGACTCGGTCGCCCTCGATCGCATCGAGGCCGAGCTGCTGCTCACCGCACGGGGGGAGGGGCTGGGCGTTAATTAGGCCAGCGCCTCCCGGGTGGGGGAAGCCCGACAGCTCCCCGCCGGCCGGCCGGGTGTCATCACCTACTCCCCGAAGGT
>NZ_JBJGYW010000054.1:0-20081 GCF_054050215.1 Geodermatophilus sp. SYSU D01186
CGGCGCTGCAGCGCCGGCAGAGCGCGAGGAACACCGGCAGAGCCAGTGGCGAGGCGACAGGAGGCGTGTGATGCGTGCCACGATGCGCGGGTGACCCGCCTCGGTGCCCGGCCGACGACCCGATCGAGCCGACGGGCGGCTGCTGCCGCCGTCCTCGCGCTGCCCGTGCTGCTGCTCGGCTGTTCCGGCGATCCGGAGGAGCCGCAGCAGGAGAGCGGCGGCGGGGGCCAGGGCACCGAGACGATCGCCCTGGGGATCATCCCGATCATCGACGTCGCCCCGGTCTACCTCGGCCAGGAGCAGGGCTTCTTCGAGGAGCAGGGGATCGAGCTCGACCTCAGCGCGGGTCAGGGCGGCGCGGCGATCGTCCCCGGCGTCGCCAGCGGCAGCATCGACATCGGCTTCGGCAACAACCTGTCGCTGGTCGTCGCCGCGTCGAACGGGCTGCCCCTGCAGGTGATCGCCAGCGCCGTCGACAGCACCGGGGACCCGGAGCGCGACCCGTTCACGATCGTCACCGCGGACCCGGCGATCACGCGCCCGGCCGACCTCGCCGGCAGGACGGTCGCCACGAACACCATCAACGCCATCGGCGACACGGTGGTCAAGGCGTCGGTCCGGGCGGACGGCGGCGACCCGGACGCGGTCACCTTCGTCGAGCTGCCCTTCCCCAACATGGCCGCGGCCCTGACGGCCGGCGACGTCGACGCCGCCTGGCTGGTGGAGCCGTTCGTGACGCTCGCCGAGGGGCAGGGCATCCGCGTGCTCACCACGCCGCTGAACGACTTCACCGACGTCCAGGTGGAGGTGTCCACCTACTTCACGAGCACGGCCTACGCCACCGAGAACGCGGACCTCGTCGAGCGGTTCACCACGGCGATGGAGCAGTCGCTCACCTACGCGCAGGAGAACCCCGACGCGGTGCGCGCGATCCTGCCGACCTATCTCGACATCCCCGCGGAGGTCGCGGCCGCGGTGCGCCTCCCCGAGTGGAACACCGAGGTGAGCCAGGAGACGTTCGAGATGTACACCGAGCTGCCCGAGGCCCAGGGGCTGCTCGCCGGGGAGGTGGACCTGGACACCCTGCTGGCGCCGGTCGACTGAACCGGCCTGCCGCCCGGCCCGACCCGCGACCGGGGAGGTTGCACGCCCGGTTCGCTCGGCGGCGTCCTCAGATGAGCCAGCCGTCGGCGGCCAGCGACGGCCACCGCAGCACCTCGCCGCAGAAGCGGCGCGTCGCGTCGGAGTCGACGATCGTGTGGACCCGGTGATCACGCCCGCACCACAGGGCCCGTCGGACCCAGCTCAGGCGCCCAGCCGGTCGGCCAGCTCCTCGAACGAACGCACCGACAGGTCGGCGTCCGGGTCGGTCTCCGGCGGCACCTGCCGGCCGCCGAACTCGTCGGGCCGGTGCACGTACGCCGTGCGCAGGCCCCGCGCGCGGGCGGCGGTCAGGTCCTCGACGTGGGCGGCGACCATCAGCACCGCCGACGGCGGGAGCGCCAGCAACCGCGGCGCGGCGTCGTACACCTCCGGGTCGGGCTTGTAGCGCTGCACGATCTCCGCGCCCAGCACGCAGTCCCAGGGCAGCCCGGCCCGCCTGGCCATGTCCACGACGAGCGCCACGTTGCCGTTGGACAGCGGCGCCAGCACGTGCCCTGCCGCCAGCCGGGTGAGCCCCGGGACGACGTCCGGCCACGGGTCCAGCCGGTGCCAGGCGAGCACCAGCTCCTCGCGCACGTCGGACGGGACGTCGGCCAGCCCCGCATCCTCGAGGACGGCGGAAAGCGAGGCGCGGTGCAGGGCGTCCAGGGGCGTCCAGGGCAGCTCGCCGGAGCGCACCCGCTCCATCGACGGGACGTACCGGGCCCGCCAGTCGTCGGCCAGGGCCGGCGCGTCGACCGACGGCCCCAGCAGCCGCTGCACCTCCCGCGCGACCCCGCCGCGCCAGTCGACCACCGTGCCGAACACGTCGAACACCAGCGCCCGCACGTCCACCCGCTACACCCCCAGGGCGGCGGCCATCTCGGCGCGCAGCTCGTCGAGCTCGTCGGCGCCCCGGCCGCGCGCGGCGATCAGCCCCGCGTCGTCGTGCACCGGCACCACCGTCTCGAGGTACGCCTTGAGCTTGGGCTCGGTGCCGCTGGGCCGCACGATCACCCGCACGCCGTCGCCGAGCAGCCGGACGGCGTCCACCGGCGGCTCCTCGTGCGCCAGGTCGGCGAAGGCCACCTCCCGGCCCAGCAGGCGGGCCGGTGGGGCGGCGCGCAGCCGGGCCATCATGGCGACGATCCGGGAGAGGTCCTCCACGCGCACCGACAGCTGCCCGGTGACGAACAACCCGTGCTCGCCGGCCAGCTCGTCGAGCCGGTCCAGCAGCGTGCGCCCGGAGGCCTTCAGGTCGGCGGCGAGCAGGGCGACGGCGAGCGCGGCGGAGATGCCGTCCTTGTCCCTGACCACCTGCGGCGCGACGGCGTACCCCAGCGCCTCCTCGTAGCCGAAGACGAGCGGGACGTCGTCGGTGCCGGCGCGGACGATCCACTTGAAGCCGGTCGGCGTCTCGGCGAACCGCACCCCGTGGGCCGAGGCGAGGGCGGACAGCAGCGAGCCGCTCACCAGCGACGCCGCGTAGGTGCCCCGCACCCCGCGGCGCAGCAGCCAGTCGGCGAGCAGCGCGCCCACCTCGTCGCCGGTCAGCTGCCGCCCGCCGCAGACCACCGAGCAGCGGTCGGCGTCGGGGTCCTCGGCGATGGCGAGGTCGGCGTCGACGCGGGAGGCCAGGGCCTGCAGCAGGTCGACCGCGCCCGGCTCCTCCGGGTTCGGGAAGGTGACGGTCGGGAAGGCCGGGTCGGGGGAGTCCTGCGCGTCCACGCTCACCGGCGGCGCGAACCCTGCGGCGGCGAACACCGCGCGCGTGGTCTCGGCACCGACCCCGTGCATCGCGGTGTAGGCGACGGTCAGCGCGGCGCGGTCGGCGGCCGGCACGCGGCCGGGCTCCAGCGCGGCCACGACGGCGGCGACGTAGTCGGCCTGGACGTCGTCGCCGAGGGTGACCCAGTCGTCCGAGCGCGGCACCTCGCGCGCCGGCCCGACGGCGGAGATGGCGGCCTCGATCAGCCGGTCGGCCGGGGGCACCAGCTGGGCGCCGTCGTCCAGGTAGACCTTGTAGCCGTTGTCGTCGGGCGGGTTGTGGCTGGCGGTCACCATCACGCCGGCCGCGCAGCCCAGGTGCCGGACGGCGAAGGCCAGCACGGGCGTGGGCAGCGGCCGCGGTAGCACCGAGACGGCGAACCCCGCACCCGCGAGGACCGCCGCCGACACGGAGGCGAACTCGTCGGAGCGGCGGCGGGCGTCGAACCCGATCACCACCCCGGCCCCGGCGTGCCCGGAGTCGGCCAGGTACCGCGCCAGCCCGGCGGCGGCTCGCGTGACCACCGCGGCGTTCATGCCGGCCGGCCCGGCGCGCAGCGGTCCGCGCAGCCCCGCGGTGCCGAAGGTCAGCGGCCCGGCGAACCGGCGCTCCAGCTCGGCGGTGTCCCCGGCGTCGACCAGCGCCTCGATCTCGGCGCGGTCCCCGGGGTGGGGGTCGGCGGCGGCCCAGTCGCGGGCCGTGGCGAGCAGGCTCACCGCTCCACCCCGCTGCCCGGGGCGATGTCCCCGCGGGGCAGCGGCGGCTCGAAGTGCTCGGCGTCGAACGCGGCCGTCGTGTACTCGCCGCCCACCCGGGCGTGCACCGGGTCGGACAGGTCGGGCTCGCCGTGCACCTCGATCAGCGCGGAGGCGAAGACCTCGGCGTCGTCGGCCGGCTCGTAGCCCAGCGCGCGGGCGGCGGTGAGGTCCCACCAGTTGCGGGTGTTGGCCGACACGCCCCACACGACGGCGAACTCGGGGGAGGGCGCCCGCAGCGCGGCGTCGACCAGGCCGACCTGGTCGCCGGGGGACAGCCACGTGGCCAGCTGCCGCACCGTCGTCGGCTCGGGGAACGCGCTGCCGATGCGCAGGCAGACGACGTCCATCCCGTACCGGTCCGCGTACAGCGAGCCCAGCGCCTCCATCGCGACCTTGGAGACGCCGTAGTAGGTGTCCGGCCGCGGCGGCGCGTCGACCTCGCGCAGCAGGCCGCCGTCCGGGCGCGGGGTGTAGCCCGTGGCGTGGTTGCTGCTGGCCAGGACGACGCGGGAGACCCCGGCCCGCCGCGCGGCCTCGAGCGCGCAGTACGTGCCCTCGATGTTGGCGTGCGAGATCGCCGGCCAGGTGGACTCCCCGGAGATCCCGGCCAGGTGCACGACCGCGGCGACGCCCTCGACGGCGTCCTCCATCGCGGCGAGGTCGGTGACGTCGGCGACGACCTGCTCCTCGCCGGGCCGGGCGTCGGGCAGCGGGACGACGTCCAGCGAGCGGACCACCCAGCCGCGCTCGGGCAGCCCGCCGCGCAGCACCGTCCCGATCCGCCCGGCCGCACCGGTCACGAGCACGGGGCCGCTCATGCCAGCCGCCCCACGAACTCGACCAGGAACTCGCCGAGCCGCCCGGCGGCCGCCTTGCCCGCCGCGAGCACCTCCTCGTGGTCCAGCTTCTCGCCGGTGATGCCGGCCGCGGCGTTGGTGACCATCGACAGGCCCACCACCTCCAGGCCGGCGGCGCGGGCGGCGATCGCCTCCAGGGCCGTGGACATGCCCACCAGGTCGGCGCCGAGGGTGCGCAGCATGCGGATCTCGGCGGGCGTCTCGTAGTGCGGGCCGGGCAGCGCCGCGTACACGCCCTCGGCCAGCGACGGGTCGAGCTCCCGTGCGAGGGACCGCAGGCGGGCGGAGTAGAGGTCGGTGAGGTCGACGAACGTGGCGCCCACCAGCGGGGAGCGGGCGGTCAGGTTGAGGTGGTCGCTGATCAGCACGGCCTGCCCGACGCGGTGCTCCGGCGCCAGCCCGCCGGCGGCGTTGGTGAGGACGACGGTCCGCACGCCCGCCGCGGCCGCCGTCCGGACGCCGTGCACGACCGGCTCGACGCCGCGGCCCTCGTAGAGGTGGGTGCGGCCGAGGAACAGCAGCACCCGCCGCTCGCCGACCCGCACCGAGCGGACCTCCCCGCCGTGCCCGACCGCCGTCGGCGCGGCGAAGCCGGGCAGGTCGCCGATGGCGACGCTGCCCTCGGCGGCCCCGAACGCGTCGGCAGCCGGGGCCCAGCCGGACCCCATGACGATGGCGACGTCGTGACCGCCGCCGAGGGCGGTGGTGAGGTCGTCGGCCGCGCGGGCGGCGAGGGCTGACGGGTCGTCGGGCGCAGGAGAACTCACGCGGCGACGCTAGCCCAGCGCGCGCACCGGTCGCGGTCTCACCGACCAGCCGAACAGCGTGATCATCCCTAGACTGCGCACCGTGCAGATCCCCTTCCACTCCTCCGAGCGCGCCAGCCTGGGCGTCGAGTGGGAGCTGCAGCTGGTCGACCTGGAGACGCGGGAGCTGACCGCCGGGGCGGTGGAGATCCTCGAGGAGATCCGGCCCGAGGGCGCCGAGGAGCACCCCAAGGCCAAGCACGAGCTGCTGCAGTCGACGATCGAGATCATCACCGGCATCTGCACCACCGTCGGTGAGGCCAAGGCCGACCTGGCCGGCACCCTCGCCCAGGTGCAGGCCGCCGCCGCGCACCGCGGCCTCGGCCTGATGTGCGCCGGCACCCACCCGATCACCGACTGGCAGACCCAGCAGATCTCGCCCAAGGAGCGCTACCTCCAGCTGGTCGAGAAGATGCAGTGGCTGGCCCGGCGGCTGCAGATCTTCGGGGTGCACGTCCACGTCGGCGTCCGGGCGCCGGACAAGGCGATCCCGATCGTCAACGCGCTCACCCAGTACGTGCCGCACTTCCTCGCGCTGTCGGCGTCCTCCCCGTACTGGGTCGGCGCCGACACCGGCCTGGCCAGTGCCCGCTCCAAGGTCTTCGAGGGGATGCCGACCGCCGGGCTGCCCTACCAGCTGTCGGGGTGGGACCGCTTCGAGGAGTACATGGAGACGCTGATCTCCACCCACGCCATCGAGAGCGTGCGCGAGGTGTGGTGGGACATCCGCCCGCACCCGGACTTCGGCACCGTCGAGCTGCGCATCTGCGACGGCCTGCCGACCCTCGACGAGATCGGCGCGGTCGCCGCCCTCTCGCAGTGCCTGGTCGAGCAGTTCGACCGCGAGCTCGACCGCGGCTACACGCTGCCGGTGCCGGCGAGCTGGGTGCTGCGGGAGAACAAGTGGCGCGCGGCGCGGTACGGCCTGGACGCCGACATCGTCGTCGACGAGAAGGGCACCGTGCGCCCGGTGCGCCAGGCGATCGCCGACCTGGCCGAGGACCTCGCGCCCACCGCCCGCCGGCTCGGCTGCGAGGCCGAGCTCGCCGACGTCGAGCGCATCCTCGCCGTGGGCGCCTCCTACCAGCGGCAGCGCGCCGTCGCCGCCGCGCACGACGGCGATCTGTGCGCGGTGGTCGACAGCCTGCTCGCCGAGCTGCGCGACGGCCTGCCCGCAGGGCCCGCGTCCCCCGACGGCCGGGCGGCCGGCCTCGCGACGGGCCGTCCCGCCCCCGACCCGGCCGGGTCGGCCGGAGGACGCCCGGCGTGACGGAGTTCCCGGAGAAGCTGGGGACGGCGGTCGACGAGTGGACCGCCGACCGCCAGCAGCAGCTGGTCGCCGTCCGCCGGCACCTGCACGCCCACCCCGAGCTGGCCTTCGCCGAGTTCGAGACGACGTCGTTCATCGAGCAGCGGCTGCGCAACGCGGGCCTGGACGCCCGGCGGCTGCCCAGCGGCACCGGCCTGGTCGTCGAGGTGGGGGAGGGGCCGGGGCCGACCGTCGTCCTGCGGGCCGACATCGACGCCCTTCCGCTGGCCGACCTCAAGGACGTGCCGTACGCCTCCACCCGCGAGGGCATGTGTCACGCCTGCGGGCACGACGTGCACACCACCGTCGTCCTGGGGGCGGCCCTGGCGCTGGCCTCGCTCGACGACCTCCCCGGCACGGTCCGCTGCGTCTTCCAGCCGGCCGAGGAGACGGTGCCCGGCGGGGCGACCGAGGTGGTCGCCGCCGGGGTGCTCGAGGGCGCCTCCCGGGCCTTCGCGCTGCACTGCGACCCGTCGCTCCCGGCCGGCACCGTCGGGCTGCGGACCGGCGCCATCACCGCCGCCTGCGACCGCATGGACGTCACCCTCACCGGTCCCGGCGGCCACACCGCGCGCCCCCAGCTGACCGTCGACCTCGTCGACGCCCTGGGCCGGCTGATCACCGACCTGCCGGCGCTGCTGTCCCGCCAGGTCGACCCGCGGGCGGGCATGTCGCTGGTCTGGGGCGCGGTCAACGCCGGGGTCGCGGCCAACGCCATCCCGCAGCGCGGGCACCTGCGGGGCACGGTGCGCGTGCTGGACCGTGACGAGTGGCAGAACGCCGAGACCCTGCTGCGCTCGCTGGTCGAGCGGGTGGCGGCCACCACCGGCGCCGAGGTGGACGTCGACTACATCCGTGGCGTGCCGCCGGTGGTCAACGACCCGCGGGCGGTCGCGCTGCTGCGCTCGGCGGCGCTGGAGACGGTGGGCAGCGACGGGCTGCGGCTGTCCCCGCAGAGCATGGGCGGGGAGGACTTCGGCTGGTTCGCCGACGTCATGCCCATCGCGCTGGCCCGGCTGGGCACCCACGGCGGCGGCGCCCCGCTGGACCTGCACCGCGGCACGTTCGACGTCGACGAGCGGGCCATCGGCGTCGGCGTGCGGCTGCTGGCCCGGACCGCCCTGCACGCGCTGACCGCCGACGCCGGGGCGCCGCCGTCCGGTCCCTCACCACACCGTGGCCGGGCACGTCCCGGCGAACGGCGGTAGATACTCCGCAGATCGACTGAGGGGAGCCCGACGATGAGTTCCGCCGACCAGCAGCCGGCCCATCCCGGCGACGCCGAGGTGCCGGCCGAGCACGAGGTCCCCGAGGACCTCCGGCTCGCGGGGGAGTTCCCCGCGGCCACCCGGGAGCAGTGGCGCGAGCTGGTGGCCGGGGTGCTCCGCAAGGCCGGCCGCGAGCAGCTCCCCGACCCCGTCGAGGACGCGCTGCGCCGGACCGTCGCGACCGGCGTGACCGTCGGCCCCCTCTACACCGCCGAGGACGCCGGGGACCTGCCCGCGGCGGCCGGCGTCCCGGGTCTCCCGCCGTTCGTCCGCGGTGCCCGCGCGGGCGCCGCGGGCAGCGACGTGCCCGGCGGCTGGGACGTCCGCCAGCGGCACGCCCACCCCGATGTGGCGGTCACCAAGGAGGCGATCGCGGCCGACCTCGAGAACGGCGTCACCTCGCTGTGGCTGGTGGTGGGGGAGGGCGCGATCCCCGTCGGCTCGCTGGGCGAGGTGCTCGCCGACGTCCTGCTGGACCTGGCACCGGTGACCGTGCAGGGCGGCGTGCCCGCCGCCGAGGCCTTCCTCGCCCTCGTCGAGGGCCGCACCGACCTCGCCCCCGGGAGCTCGCTCGGCCTGGACCCGCTCGGCCTGCAGGCCGCCTCGGGGCAGGAGCAGGACCTCTCCGGGCTGGCCGCGCTGGCCCGGAGGGCCGCCCGGCACCGTGGACTGCGCAGCGTCGTCGTCGACGCCACCGTCTACGCCGACGCCGGGGGCTCCGCGGTCGAGGAGCTCGGCTGCGCGCTGGCCGCCGGCGTGGCCTACCTGCGGGCGCTCACCGAGGGCGGGCTGAGCGTCGACGAGGCGTTCGGGCAGCTGGAGTTCCGGTTCGCCGCCAGCGCCGACCAGTTCACGACCATCGCCGGCCTGCGCGCGGCCCGGCGGTTGTGGGACCGCGTCGGCGAGGTCAGCGGCGCCTCCGCCGACGTCCGCGGGCAGCGCCAGCACGCCGTCACCTCCTCGGTGATGACCACCCGGCGCGACCCCTGGGTGAACATGCTGCGCACCACCGTCGCCTGCTTCGCCGCCGGCGTGGGCGGGGCCGACGTCGTGACGGTGCAGCCCTTCGACGCCGCGCTCGGCCTGCCCGACGCCTTCTCCCGCCGGATCGCGCGCAACACCCAGAGCCTGCTGGTCGAGGAGGGGCACCTGGCCCGCGTCCTCGACCCCGCCGGCGGCTCCTGGTACGTGGAGTCGCTGACCGAGTCGCTGGCCCAGGCCGCGTGGCAGTGGTTCACCGAGATCGAGGCCGCCGGCGGGCTGGCCGCCGCCCTCGCCTCGGGCCTGGTCGCCGACCGGATCGGCACCGCCTGGGGCACCCGCTCGCTGCGGCTGGCCTCCCGCAAGGAGGCGATCACCGGCGTCAGCGAGTTCCCCAACCTGACCGAGCGGCTGCCGGAGCGGCAGCCGGCCGCCGACGCGCTGCCCACCGGGGGGCTGCCGCGGGTGCGCGCGGCGCAGGAGTACGAGGCGCTGCGGGACCGCGCCGAGGCCGCGGGCGGGCAGGCGCGGGTCTACCTCGCCACGATCGGCCCGATCGCCCGGCACACCGCCCGGGCCACCTTCGCGGCCAACCTCTTCCAGGCCGGCGGCCTGGCGACCCCGGCCGGCGACGGGGCCGGCGGCCTCGCCGACGCCGGGACGACGGTGGCCTGCATCTGCGGCACCGACAAGGACTACGCGGAGTCCGCGGCCGCCTTGGCCGCCGACCTGCGTTCAGCCGGCGCCACGCAGGTCTGGCTCGCCGGGAAGCCGAGCAATCTGCCCGGTCCCGCCATCCCCGGCGTCGACGGGTACGTGTACGCCGGGTGCGACGCGCTCGACGTCCTGCAGCGAGTCCACGAGCAGCTGGGAGTTCCGGCATGAGCATCCCCGACTTCAGCGGCGTCGAGCTGGGCCGTCCGGCGGCCGGCGTCTCGGTCGACGACTGGGCCAAGCGGTTCGAGGAGACCACCGGCCGCAGCGTGGCGGAGGCGACCTGGGAGACCCCCGAGGGCATCGCCGTCCCCCCGCTGTACGGCCCGGCCGACCTCGAGGGCCTGGACTTCCTCGGGACCCTCCCCGGCCTGCCGCCGTACCTGCGCGGCCCCTACCCGACGATGTACACGACGCAGCCGTGGACGATCCGCCAGTACGCGGGCTTCTCCACCGCGGCGGAGTCCAACGCCTTCTACCGGCGCAACCTGGCCGCCGGCCAGAAGGGGCTGTCGATCGCCTTCGACCTGCCCACGCACCGCGGCTACGACTCCGACCACCCGCGCGTGGTGGGCGACGTCGGCATGGCCGGGGTGGCGGTCGACTCGATCCTGGACATGCGGCAGCTGTTCGACGGCATCCCGCTGGACCGGATGAGCGTCTCGATGACCATGAACGGCGCGGTGCTGCCGGTGCTGGCGCTCTACATCGTCGCGGCCGAGGAGCAGGGGGTGGCCCACGGTCAGCTGACCGGGACCATCCAGAACGACATCCTCAAGGAGTTCATGGTCCGCAACACCTACATCTACCCGCCCAAGCCCTCGATGCAGATCATCAGCGACATCTTCGCGTTCACCTCGCAGGAGATGCCGCGGTTCAACTCGATCTCCATCTCCGGCTACCACATCCAGGAGGCCGGGGCGACGGCCGACCTGGAGCTGGCCTACACGCTGGCCGACGGCGTGGAGTACCTGCAGGCGGGCAAGGCCGCCGGGCTGGACGTCGACGCGTTCGCCCCCCGGCTGAGCTTCTTCTGGGCGATCGGCATGAACTTCTTCATGGAGGTCGCGAAGCTGCGGGCCGGGCGGCTGCTGTGGGCGCGGCTGGTCAAGGAGGCGGGCGCGCAGAACGCGAAGTCGATGTCGCTGCGCACCCACTCGCAGACCTCGGGCTGGTCGCTGACCGCGCAGGACGTCTACAACAACGTCGTCCGCACCTGCCTGGAGGCCATGGCCGCCACCCAGGGGCACACCCAGTCGCTGCACACCAACGCCCTCGACGAGGCCCTGGCCCTGCCGACGGACTTCTCCGCGCGGATCGCCCGCAACACCCAGCTGCTGCTGCAGCAGGAGTCGGGCACCACGCGGGTCATCGACCCGTGGGGCGGTTCGGCCTACGTCGAGAAGCTCACCTACGACCTGGCCCGCCGGGCGTGGGCGCACATCCAGGAGGTCGCCGAGCACGGCGGCATGGCCCAGGCCATCGACGACGGCATCCCGAAGCTGCGCATCGAGGAGGCCGCCGCCCGCACCCAGGCCCGCATCGACTCCGGCCGGCAGCCGGTCATCGGCGTCAACAAGTACCGGGTGGACGCCGACGAGGCGATCGAGGTGCTGCGGGTGGACAACGCCGACGTCCTCGCCCAGCAGAAGGCCAAGCTGGAGGAGCTGCGCGCCTCCCGCGACGCCGCCGCGGTGACCGACGCCCTGCGCCGGCTCACCGACGCCGCCCGCGCCGCCGCCGAGGGACGGCGCGGGAAGGACCTGTCGTCGAACCTGCTCGCGCTCGCCGTCGACGCGGCGCGGGCCAAGGCCACCGTCGGGGAGATCTCCGACGCGCTGGAGGAGGTCTACGGGCGGCACGCCGGCCAGGTGCGCACCATCTCGGGTGTGTACCGCGACGAGGCGGGCCAGTCTGGTCCCGTGGAGGAGACCCGCCGCATGGCCGAGGCGTTCGAGGAGGCCGAGGGACGCCGTCCCCGCATCCTGGTCGCCAAGATGGGCCAGGACGGCCACGACCGCGGCCAGAAGGTGATCGCCACCGCCTTCGCCGACCTCGGCTTCGACGTCGACGTGGGCCCGCTGTTCCAGACGCCGGAGGAGGTCGCCCGTCAGGCGGTGGAGGCCGACGTGCACGTGGTCGGGGTGTCCTCGCTGGCCGCCGGGCACCTGACGCTGGTCCCCGCGCTGCGCGACGCGCTCGCGGAGCTCGGCGCCGAGGACGTGCTCATCGTGGTCGGCGGCGTCATCCCGCCCGACGACGTGCCGACCCTGCGCGAGATGGGGGCGGCGGCGGTCTTCCCGCCCGGCACGGTCATCGCCGACGCGGCGCAGGAGCTGCTGCGCACGCTGTCGACGCGTCTCGGGCATTGATGGCGGCTCGGCAGGTCGACGTCCCGGCGCTGGTCGAGGGCGTCCGCGCGGGGGACCGCCGGGCCGTGGCGCGGGCGATCACGCTGGTCGAGTCGCACCGCGCCGACCACCGCGAGCGCGCGCAGGAGCTGCTCGTCGAGCTCCTGCCGCACGCGGGGGCGGCCCGGCGGGTCGGCATCAGCGGCGTGCCCGGTGTCGGCAAGTCGACCTTCATCGACCAGCTCGGGGTGACGCTGACCGCGGCCGGGTCGAGGGTCGCGGTGCTCGCCGTCGACCCGTCGTCCGCACGGTCGGGCGGGTCGATCCTCGGCGACAAGACGCGGATGGCGCGGCTGGCGGTGGACCCGGCCGCGTTCATCCGGCCCTCGCCGACCTCGGGCACGCTCGGCGGGGTCGCGCAGGCCACGCGCGAGTCGATGGTGGTCGTCGAGGCGGCGGGCTACGACGTGGTGCTAATCGAGACCGTCGGCGTCGGGCAGTCGGAGATCACCGTCGCGGAGATGGTCGACTCCTTCCTCTTCCTCACCCTCGCCCGCACCGGCGACCAGCTGCAGGGCATCAAGCGCGGCATCCTCGAGATCGCCGACGTCATCGCCGTCAACAAGGCCGACGGGCCCGGCGCCGCCGACGCCCGCAAGGCCGCCCGGGAGCTGGCCGGGGCGATCCGCATGCTGCGCGGCCACGGGGAGGACTGGGACGTCCCGGTGCTCACCTGCGCCGGGCTCACCGGCGAGGGGCTCGACGAGGTGTGGGCCAAGCTGGTCGAGCACCAGGAGCGGCGCAGGGCGTCCGGCGCCTTCGACCAGCAGCGGCGCACCCAGCAGGTGCGCTGGACCCGGCAGCTGGTCCGTGACGGGCTCGAGCACCGGCTGCGCGCGCACCCCGGCGTCCGGTCGGCCGCGCCGGAGCTGGAGGAGGCGGTGCTGGCCGGCGAGCTCACCCCCGCCCTGGCCGCCCGGCAGCTGCTGGAGACCTTCCTCGCCGCCCCGGAGGGCTGACCCGGGAGGCCCGTCCCGGCGCTCCCGTCCCACGTGCCCCGGGCGGCTCGGGCCGTCGGGCGCGTCGGGCCGGACCGGACCGTTCCACCCCTACGGTCGTCCGCGTCGTCCCGCGGACGGGGCGACGGACGAGGGGGAGACGTGCACGAGGGACCCGCCGGGACCACGCGGCCCGAGGAGGGCCGGCTGCGGGCACTCGACGGCCTGCGCTTCGCCGCGGCGGCCGCGGTCGTCGCCTTCCACTACACCGGGCGGCAGAACCCGGCGTGGGCCGAGAGCGTCGAGCAGGTGTTCCCGACGCTGAGCCGGTTCACCGTCTACGGCGGGTTCGGGCCCTACCTGTTCTTCATGATCAGCGGCTTCGTCATCCTCATGAGCGCCTGGGGCCGGCCGGTGCACTCCTTCGTCGCCTCGCGCGTCGGGCGGCTGTTCCCGGCGTACTGGTTCGCCGTCGTCCTCATCGCCCTGGTCCTGGTCACGCACCAGTGGCTGTTCCCGGGGTGGGGCGAGCTGGGGCTGCCGGGCGCCGGCCTCAACCTCACGATGCTCCAGCCCGCCTTCGGCGTCGGGCACGTCGACGGGGTGTTCTGGACGCTGTGGGTGGAGCTGAAGTTCTACGTGCTGGTCGCGCTCGTCGCGGCGGTCGGCATCACGCGGGAGCGCGTGCTCCTGCTGTGCCTCGTGTGGCCGGTGCTCGGGGCGATGGCCGCGCAGGCGCACGCGGACCTGGTCGTGGCGCTCCTCGAGCCGGCGTACGCGCCGTTCTTCTGCACCGGCATCCTGCTGTACCTGGTCCGCCGGGAGGGCTGGAGCGCCGGCACCGGCCTCCTGCTCGGTGGCAACCTCCTCATGGCCCTGTGGGTGTGCAGGTCGCACTTCGTCCCGTGGACCAGCGCCGTGGCCGGCGCCGACGTCTCCTTCCGCGGGACCGCGGTGCTGTTCACGCTCTGTGTCGCCGCGCTGGTCGTGGTCACGCTGACCCCGGTGGCCCGCCTCGACTGGCAGTGGCTGAGCCGGCTCGGCGCGCTCACCTACCCGCTCTACCTCGTGCACGAGATCCCGGGCTGGGCGCTGATCCACCGGCTCGCGCCCGTGCTCCCCGCCTACGTCACCCTCGCCCTGGTCACCCTCATCATGGTGGGCCTGGCGCACCTCGTCGTCCGGTTCGTCGAGCGGCCGCTCGGCAGCAAGCTCCGGCGGACCGTCGAACGCGACCTCGGCCGGGCCCTGGAGCGCTCGGCTGCCCCGGTGCCGCTCGACGCGACCGAGCGCCGTCCGACGCCCCGGTGGGCGGCCGACGGCCACGCCGAGTCGGCTCCGGCTACCCGCCGTCCGCCGGCACCTCGCCGCCCGTCCGGTGCGGCGGTGCCGCCCGTCCCCGCGGCGCCCCCGCGCCGCACCGAGGGATCCCCGGTCGGGCGCTAGATGCCCGTGGAGCGGCACTCCCGCGACCGGAGCTCGGCCAGGTAGTCGTCCGGGGCGCCGGCGGCCTCGGCGGCGTCGGCCAGCGCGCCGAGGTACCGGGCCGACGGCAGGCCGCCCTCGAAGGCGTCGAGGACGTAGACGTAGGCGACCTGGTCGCCGGTCAGCGTGGCCACCCGCAGGTGCAGCTTGCGGTAGAGCCCGAGGTCGGAGCCCTCCCACGCGTCCAGCGCCCGCTCGTCGCCGTCGGTCAGGTCGTAGAGGGCGACGAAGACGCCGGGGGAGAGGGACTCCCCGGGCGTGGTGTCGTCGGGGACGAGGGTGGCCAGCGCCCCCTCCCAGCCGAGGTCCTCACCGCCGAAGGTCAGCCGCCAGCCCCGGATCCAGCCGGTGCCGGTGTGCGGGGACGAGGGACAGCGGCGCAGCATCTGCGCGGGGTCCATGTTCGACCCGTAGGCGGCGTAGAGGCCCATCGACCGCGAGCCTACGGCCGGTGTGGCGAGCCGGACCCCGGGGGATGGACGACGGTGACGTCCGCGGCGGGGAGAATGGGCCCCCTGCACGTGTCCGCACCGCACCGACAAGGACCCTCATGACCCGCATCGTGATCATCGGCGGCGGTCCCGCCGGCTACGAGGCCGCGCTCGTCGCCGCATCCCTCGGTGCGGAGGTCACCGTTATCGAGCGGGACGGCGTCGGCGGGGCCAGCGTGCTCACCGACTGCGTGCCCTCGAAGACGTTCATCGCCTCCGCCGGCGCGATGACCAACGTCCGCGACTCCCTCGCCCTCGGCGTGCAGGGCGCCGAGCTGGCCGCCGTCGGCATCCACCTCGCCGCGGTGAACCAGCGGGTCAAGGGGCTGGCCGTCGCCCAGTCGGCCGACATCAAGGCGCGCCTGGAGGCCGAGGGCGTGCGCGTGGTCACCGGCCAGGCACGCATGGCCGACGAGGTCCGCGGCCTGGCCGAGCACCGGGTCGAGCTGGTGGACGGCGAGGGCGGCGTCCTGGAGACGCTCGAGGCCGACGTCGTCCTGATCGCCACCGGGGCCGACCCCCGCGTGCTGCCGGGCGCCGAGCCCGACCACGAGCGGATCCTCGACTGGCGCGACGTCTACGACCTGCAGGAGATGCCCGAGCACCTGGTCGTCGTCGGGTCCGGCGTCACCGGCGCCGAGTTCGCCTCCGGCTACCTGGAGGCCGGCGTCCCGGTCACGCTGGTCTCCTCCCGCGACCGGGTGCTGCCGGGGGAGGACTCCGACGCCGCCGAGGTGCTCGAGGAGGTCTTCCAGTCCCGCGGCGGCCGGCTGGAGCGCGGCCGGGCCGCGGGCGTGCGGCGCACCGAGAAGGGCGTCTCGGTCGAGCTGACCGACGGGCGCACCGTCGACGGCTCGCACGCGCTGATGACCGTCGGCACGGTGCCGAACACCGCCGGGCTGAACCTGGAGGAGTGCGGGGTGGAGCTCGCGCCCTCGGGGCACGTCGTCGTCGATCGCGTCTCGCGCACCAGCGTGCCCGGCATCTACGCCGCCGGAGACGTCACCGGGGTGTTCCAGCTGGCCTCGGTCGCGGCCATGCAGGGCCGGATCGCCATGTGGCACGCCCTCGGCGAGGCGGTCACGCCCATCCGGTTGAAGACGGTGGCGGCCAACGTCTTCACCCATCCCGAGATCGCGACCGTCGGGGTGCAGGAGAAGACGCTGCCCGAGGGCGCCGACATCGACGTCGTCCGGCTGCCGCTGGCGACCAACGCCCGCGCCAAGATGGCCGACCTGCGCGACGGCTTCGTCAAGCTCTTCGCCCGCCAGGCCACCGGCGTCGTCGTCGGCGGTGTCGTGGTGGCGCCCGGCGCCTCGGAGCTGATCCTGCCCATCGCCCTCGCCGTCACCAAGGGGCTGACGGTGACCGACCTCGCGCACACCTTCGCGATCTACCCCTCGCTGTCGGGGTCGATCACCGAGGCCGGCCGCCGGCTGATGGGCGCCGACGCCCTGGCCTGAACCGGCCCGCGCCGCCTGGGGCGGCTGGGGCTCCCGGGCCCTGCGGGGCGGGGCGCGCGCGGCGCACGAGGCGCCCGGGGCGGATGTGACGGGGCGTTCGACTGGATTCCCCGGATCCGGTGCCGACAGGGGCGCTGACCGCCGATGGGTGGGGGGATGCACCCCGCCCGGAAGACCCCCGCCACCCGCCACCGCCCGCTCCGGGCGCTGGCCGGCGTGGCGACCGCGGTCGCCGCCTCCCTCGTCCTGACGCCCGCGGTCGCGCGCGCCGACGAGCCGGCTGACCGGGCGCAGACCGTCGTCGGCGAGCTCGTGCAGACCTGGGCCGAGGCCGGCCCGGCCGGGCACGCGCACGCCGGTCACGACGCCGACCACGCCCCCCTCACCTGGGTCGAGGGCGCGGACGGCGCGGCCGTGCGGATCCCGACGGAGGCCGCCGCCGGCCTCCCCGTCGGCGCCACGGTCGAGGTCACCGTCGGCGACGAGCTGGCCGACGCCGCCGCGGAGCAGGGCGTCGAGCCCGCCCGGGACCTCCTGGACGCCGCGCTGCTGCGGGCCACCCCCGCGCCCGACGGCGCCCGCACCGGGACGCTCACCAACGAGGTCACCGTCGCGCGCGTCCTGCCGCCGGCCGGCCACGAGGACGGGACGTCGCTGGAGCAGCTCGTCGACACCGTCGACGGCGACGTGGCCGACTTCTGGTCCGAGCAGACCGACGGCGGCATCCGCCTCGGCGTCACGGCGACCGTCCCGGGCTGGGTGCAGGCGACCGTGGACTGCTCCTCGCCGACGGCGCTGTGGGGCCAGGTCGCCGACGCGATCGGCTTCCGGGACGGTCCGGGCCGGCACCTGCTGCTGTACGTGGCCGGCTCGGCCGGTGAGGACTGCGCCTACGCGATGGGCGAGGTCGGCGCGGGACCGGGTGCCGGCGGCCGGGTCTACGTCCGCGACGTCCTGCCCTCGGTGATCGCCCACGAGCTCGGCCACAACTTCGGCCTGGGCCACTCGTCGGGCTCCCAGTGCGACGGTGCGGTGGAGGGCGGCACCTGCCGCACCGCCGCCTACCGCGACTACTACGACGTCATGGGTGCCTCGTGGAGCCGGCTGGGCGCCCTCAACGCCCCGCAGGCGGCGGCCCTCGGTGTGCTGCCCGCCTCGGCCGAGGTGGCCCTGGCCGCGGACGGCGCCACCACCACGACCACCCTCGCCCCGCTGGCCGGCCGCGCCGGCACCCGCGCGCTCCGGATCGCCGACCCCGAGGGCGGCACCTACTGGCTGGAGCTGCGCGCCGCCGCCGGCCGCGACGCCTGGCTCGGCACCGCGGACAACCGCTTCCGGCTGCAGGCCGGCGTGCTGCTGCACCGCACCGGCGCGATGCCGGACACCTCCCTGCTGCTCGACGGCACCCCCACGGCCGCCGCGTCGTGGAACGCGGACCTGCAGGCCGCCCTGCCGGCCGGCGTCCCGGTGTCGCTCTCCGACGGCGACGTCACCGTCACCGTGACCGACGTGACCGCCTCGGCCGCGACCGTCACCGTCACCACCACCGCCCGCAGCGTCCCGGCAACGCCGGCGCCCGCGGGAGCCGGTGCCCCGTCGGTGCTCGCCGGGTCGGGCACCCCTGCTCCCCGGACGTCCGTCCCCGCCACGCCGGTGACGCCGGTGACGCCGGTCCCCGCGGCGACCCCCCAGGCGGCCGGGGACGCCGTCCCCGAGACCCTGCCCGAGGTGCCGCACTCCGAGCCGGCCGACGAGGGGCCGCTGCGCGCGGCCGTGACCACGGCCGCGCAGACCTCGGACGGCTCGTCCTGGATGGTCCCGGCCCTGCCCGTGGCCGGACTGGTCCTCGCCGCGCTGGGGGGCTGGGCCGCCGCCCGCCGGTGCACCGGCCGCGCCCGCCCCTGACCGACCGTCGGCGTCCGGTCCAGAAAGCCGGCCCGGGCGCCGATGACATCCAGCAGTCCCGCCGACCTGGAGTCCTCCGTGCCTGCTGCCCGCCACCCGCTGCGGTTGCTCGTCGCCGCCGTCGCGTGCGCCGCCACCCTCCCGTTGCTCGGGGCCCCGCCGGCCGCCGCGGAGGGAGCGCGGTCCGGCACCCCGCTGGTCGGTGAGCTCGTGCAGGGCTTCGCCGACCCGGGGCCGGACGCGCACACCGCAGGCGCGTCGGACGAGGGGACCCTGCTCAGCTGGGTCCGGACGGCGCCCGGCGAGGCGGTACGGGTGCCGACCGAGGACGTCGAGGACGTGCCGGCCGGCGCCACCATCGAGGTGACCCTCGGGGGGCTCGTCCGGGACGAGGCGAGCGCGGAGGGGCTGGCCCCGGCCCGCGACGTGCTGGCCGCGCAGGTGGTCGCCGCCTCCGAGCCGGCCACGGCGCCGGCCACCGGACCGGTCAACCACGAGGTCACCGTGGTCATGCTGCAGCCGGCCAACTCGGCGCAGGACAGCACGACCCTCGCCCAGGTCGTCGACCTGGTGAACGGTCCGGTCGCGGACTTCTGGCGGCGGGAGAGCGACGGCGCGGTGCGGTTCGGGGTCGTCGCCGGGCACGACTGGACGGGGCAGCCGTCGACGGTGGACTGCAGCAGGCCGTTCGACCTCTGGAAGGAGGCCGCCGCACGGGCGCGGTGGACGTCGGGGCCCGGACGGCACCTGCTCGTCTACGTGCCGTGGGGCACGCGGGGCTGCGCCTACGGCCTCGGCACCGTCGGGCCGGCGATCGACTCCGGTGGCATGTCGTACGTGCAGGCGGCCGTCACCTCGGTGGTCGCGCACGAGTTCGGTCACAACCTCGGCCTGTCGCACGCCGCGGGGCTGCAGTGCGACCGATCCGTGGAGGAGTCCGGCACGTCGGCCTGTCAGGTGGACGACTACGGCGACCGCTACGACGTCATGGGCGTCTCCTGGCAGCAGGTCGGCTCGCTGGGTGCCCCGCACGCCGCTCTGCTGGGCCTGCTGCCGCCCGGGTCGGCTCCGTCGGTGAACGCCGGCGCTCCCGCGGCGGAGTACACCCTGGCCCCGCTCGGCAGCCGGACCGGCACGCGCGCCGTCCAGCTCACCACCGTCGACGGCACCCGGTACTGGCTGGAGTACCGGACGCCGACCGGGCAGGACTCCTGGCTGGGGACGCCGGACTCCTGGCCCGGCCTGGAGTCCGGCGTGCTCCTCCGGCGCGCCATCTCGACGGACAACCGCACCTCGCTGCTGCTCGACCCGACCCCCTCGGCGCAGACCGGCTGGGACGGCGACCTGGCCGTGACGATGGGGACGGGCGCGTCGACGTCCGTGGGGCGGGGTGCCTTCACCGTGACGGTGCTGGAGGCGACGACGTCCGGCGCCCGGGTGCGGATCGGCACCAACGGCGTCGCACACCCCATCGACGTGGCCTACGAGCGGCTGGGTGGGGCGTCGGTGCTCGGTGAGCCCACGGGCCCGCGGGTGTGCGGCCTGCGCGACGGCGGGTGCCGCCGCACCTACGCCAACGGGGCGCTGTACTGGACGCCGGGCACCGGTGCGCACCTGGTGCAGGGCGACATCGGGGCGCGGTGGGCGGGGCTGGGCCACGAGGGTGGCTGGCTGGGGTACCCGACGACGGACGTGGTGTGTGGTCTGCGGGCCGGCGGGTGTTACCAGGTGTTCCAGGGTGGTGCCCTGTACTGGTCGTCGGCGACGGGGGCGCGGGCCGTGAG
>NZ_JBJGYW010000055.1:0-18556 GCF_054050215.1 Geodermatophilus sp. SYSU D01186
CACCCGAGTCGCCCAGCGGATCCTGGCGCTCACCGCCGCCATCTGGCACAACCGAGCCACCGCCCAGCCGATCACCCGGTCACTGATCGCCTACGACCACTGACCGGCTTCGGACTTACTCGTCTAGACCAGCCCGGGCACCTGCGGCAGCGGCGTGGAGCGCGCCGCGGCCAGCACCATCTGCGGCGACCGGGGCAGGCCGCGGCGGGTGCACAGCCGCAGCGCGCGGGCGCCGGTGATGACGTCGGTCTCGGGCGGCACCACCAGCAGGTCCGCCCGCCGCGTGCCGCCGTTCCAGGTCAGGCAGACCACCCCCGGGTCCATGCTGCGGAACCCGCCGGTGCGCACCACCCGGCCGCCGACGACGACCTTGCGGGGCGCCGGCGACCAGGCGTCCAGCGGATAGGTGAACCGCTCCACCCGCAGGCCGCGCTTGTCCAGGGCCGCGATCAGCTCGGGGAGCTCGACGGCGAGGTCGCGGCTGCGCGGGAACCACGCGCCGTCGAACGCGTGCTCCCCCGACCCGGCCTCGCTGCGCAGGCTCACCCGGACGTCGATCCCGCCGCGGTGCCCCTCGGCTGCCAGCGTCTGCAGGGTGGTCCTCATCAGCGTCGCGCCCGCCTCTCCTCATCGCCCCCTGGGCCCTCGACACACGGGCCCGAGGAGAACCTATGAGGGGAGGCGGGCGCGTCCCGGGACACGGGCGACGGGCGGGTCGGGGCGCCCCGGCCCGCCATCACACTTGGTCACGGCGTGATCACGACACCACGTTCGGCGTCGCGGCGTCCCTCAGGAGGACAGGTCGAAGACCGTGGTGCTGTCGTAGGTCTCGCCCGGGCGCAGCACCGTCGACGGGAAGTCCGGCTGGTTCGGGGAGTCGGGGAAGTGCTGGGTCTCCAGCGCGAGGCCGTCGCCCTGGCGGTACACGGTGCCGCCGGTGCCCACGAGCGTGCCGTCCAGGAAGTTGCCCGAGTAGAACTGCAGGCCCGGCTCGGTCGTGGAGATCGTCAGGGTGCGGCCGCTGTCCGGATCGCGCAGCACGGCCGCCTGCTCGAGGCCGTCCTCGCTGTCCGAGCCCTCGCGAGCGCCGTCGTCCGTCCGGTCCAGGGCCCAGTTGTGGTCGTAGCCCTGCCCGTACAGCAGCTGCTGGTCGTCCTGGCGGATCCGGGCGCCGATCGCGGTGGCCTCGCGGAAGTCGAAGGGGGTGCCCTCCACCGAGGCGATCTCGCCCGTCGGGATCAGCGTCGCGTCCACCGGCGTGTAACCGCTCGCGTCGATCTCCAGCTCGTGGCCGTAGATGGACCCCGAGCCCTCGCCGGCCAGGTTCCAGTAGCTGTGCTGGGTCAGGTTGACGACGGTCGGCGCGTCGGTCGTGGCCTCGTAGTGCACGGTCAGCCGCGAGTCGGCGTCCAGGCTGTAGGTGACCGTCGTGGTGAGGGTGCCGGGGAAGCCCTGGTCGCCGTCGTCGCTGACCAGCTCCAGGCGGAGCGCGGCCACCTCGTCGTCGCTGACGTCGGTGGCGGTCCAGACCCGCTCGGAGAAGCCCCCGGGACCGCCGTGGAGGGTGTTCGGGCCGTTGTTGAGCGGCAGCTGGTAGGTCGCGCCGTCGAGGGTGAACCTGCCCCCGGCGATGCGGTTGCCGTAGCGGCCGATGAGCGCGCCGAGGTAGGGGTCGCCCTCGGCGACGTACCCGTCGAGGTCGGAGTAGCCGAGTACGACGTTCTCGACCTCCCCGGCCGCGTCGGGCACCTCCAGCGTCTGGATGACGCCGCCGTAGGTCAGCACGCGCATCGTCGTGTCGCCGTTGGCGAGGGTCCAGCGCTCCACGGCGGTGCCGTCGGGCGTGGTGCCGAAGGGCTCGACGCTCGTGCTGGGGCCGCCCTCGACGGTCGCACCGGCCGGGGCGGCCAGGCCGAGGACGAGCAGTCCGGTGCCGACGGCGACCAGTCCGCGGCGGTGACGTCGTCCGCTCGCGGGCGGGGTGGACGGGAGGGGGCGGGGGCGTCCAGGCATGGGGGCTCCGATGTCCGTGGCGGTCCACCGGCGTCGTCGCGCGGTGGCGGGGGCACCGCAGGAACCAGGAACGGGGATGGGGGGTGCCCCGAGAAGCGGTCCTAGGACGGGCAGGAACGCTAGGGAGCCAGGTGGAGGGGTGTCAACGCCATCCCGGGAACGGCAACGGCCGAGTGGGCAGTCGCCGCCGCTGACTGCGGCGTGTCGCGCACGTGTCGCGACCACGACTGCTCACTCGGCCGTCAGGGCCGGGGCGCTCAGGCCTTCGGCTTGCGGTTCTTGGCCTTGCCGCGCTCGCTCTGGTCGAGGATCACCTTGCGCACGCGGATGGCGGCCGGGGTGACCTCGACGCACTCGTCGTCGGCACAGAACTCCAGCGCCTGCTCCAGGTTCAGGATCCGCGGCGGGATCAGCCGCTCGAGCTCCTCAGCGGTCGAGGACCGCATGTTGGTGAGCTTCTTCTCCTTGGTGATGTTGACGTCCATGTCGTCGGGGCGGGAGTTCTCGCCGACGATCATGCCCTCGTACACCTCGGTGCCCGGGGCGACCATCATCGAGCCGCGCTCCTGCAGCGAGAACATCGCGTACGACGTCGCCACGCCCTGCCGGTCGGCGACCAGCGAGCCGGTCGGCCGGGCACGCATGTCGCCCATCCACGGCTCGTAGCCCTCGAGGTTGTGGTTGAGGACGCCGGTGCCGCGGGTCTCGGTGAGGAACTCGGTGCGGAAGCCGATGAGCCCGCGGGAGGGGACGACGTACTCCATCCGCGCCCAGCCGGTGTCGTGGTGGACGAGGTTCTCCATGCGGCCGCGGCGGGTGGCCAGCGCCTGGGTCAGCGTGCCCACGTACTCGCCGGGGGTGTCGATGGTGACCCGCTCGACCGGCTCGTGCAGCTTGCCGTCGATCTCCTTGGTGACGACGGTGGGCCGGCCGACGGTGAGCTCGAACTCCTCGCGGCGCAGCTGCTCGACGAGGATCGCCAGCGCGAGCTCGCCGCGGCCCTGCATCTCCCAGGTGTCGGGGCGCTCGGTGGGCAGCATGCGCACCGAGACGTTGCCGACCAGCTCCTGGTCGAGGCGGTTCTTGATCAGCCGGGCGGTGAGCTTCTTGCCCGACTTGCCCGAGATCGGGGAGGTGTTGATGCCGATGGTGATCGAGATCGACGGCTCGTCGACGGTCAGCGGCGGCAGCGGGCGCGGGTCGTTCTGGTCGGCGAGGGTGTCGCCGATCATGATCTCCTCGATGCCCGCGATGGCGACGAGGTCGCCGGGGCCGGCGGTCTCGGCCGGGGTGCGGGTGAGGCCCTCGGTGACGAGCAGCTCGGTGATCTTGACGTTCTTGACCGAGCCGTCGGTGCGGCACCAGGCGACCTGCTGGCCGCGCTTCATCTCACCGGAGTGGATGCGCAGCAGCGCCAGCCGGCCCAGGAACGGCGAGGCGTCGAGGTTGGTGACCTGCGCGCGCAGCGGCTCCTCGGCGTCGTAGGAGGGCGCCGGGATGGTCTCCAGCAGGGTCTTCACCAGCGGCGCGAGGTCCGGGTTGTCGGGGTCGGTGCCGTCGGCCGGGCGGTTGAGCGAGGCCTTCCCGGCCTTGCCGTTGCAGTAGACGATCGGGAACTCGAGGGCGTCGGTGTCCAGCCCGTTGTCCTCGAGCAGCTCCATGAACAGCTCGTAGGTCTCGTCGACGACCTCGCCGATACGCGCGTCGGAGCGGTCGGTCTTGTTGACCACGAGGATCACCGGCATCCCCTTGCCGAGCGCCTTGCGGAGCACGAACCGGGTCTGCGGCAGCGGGCCCTCGGAGGAGTCCACGAGCAGGACGACGCCGTCGACCATCGACAGGCCACGCTCGACCTCGCCGCCGAAGTCGGCGTGGCCGGGGGTGTCGACGATGTTGACGACCACCGGGTTGCCCGCGTCGTCGGCCAGCCGGATGGCGGTGTTCTTGGCGAGGATGGTGATGCCGCGCTCACGCTCGAGGTCCATCGAGTCCATGACGCGGTCCTGCGTGGAGTCGTTGTCCGTCCCCTCGCCCTTGGCGCGCCCGAGGGCGCCCGCCTGGCGGAGGAGGGCATCGACCAGGGTGGTCTTGCCGTGGTCGACGTGGGCGATGATCGCCACGTTGCGCAGGTCGTCGCGGGTGGGCATGCGGGAACGGCACCTCGGGGAGTTCGGGGATTCCGCGGCGTCGGCGCTCGCGGCATCTCGTGTAACGGCCGCCGGCCCGGCGACCTTCCCACTCTAGGCGCTCAGCGGGCGGCGACCGCCTCCCGCGGGCGGTCGGCCACCGCGAACGTCACCCCGGCGGCGGCGATCGTGACCAATCCCACGGCCAGCCAGGCCGCCATCCCCACACCCAGGGCCAGGACGTGGGCCAGCACGAAGGCCCCGACGTAGAGGGCGCCGAGCCCCAGCGCGACCGCCCAGCCGCGCCGCTGCACCCACAGCCACGCCGCACCGAGGCCGCCGAGGGCGAAGACCGCGCCGCCGAGCGCACGGATCCCGGTGCCCTGTGCGATGCCGAAGCCGGCGGCCAGGCCGACGGCGACGAGGACGGCGGACGGGAAGCGGGTCTGCACGCGGGCGAGGGTGGAGGTCGACATGCCGCCCAGTCTCCCCCGCCTCAGTCCCGGGGACGACGGGACCGGCGGTCAGCCCCGCGCGGCGTCCACGGCGGCGGTGATCCTCTCCACGGACCCACGGTCGGCCCGCGGGCTGCGAGGCTCCCCCGGAGCGGGCTGGGAGATCCCCGGGAACGCCGGAGGCCCCGGGCAGTACGCCCGGGGCCTCCGTGGTGAGCGAGGGGGTGGCCTCCCTGCAGGGACCCGCCGCGAGCCTGCGAGTAGCGGGGAGGTCCTTCGTCATGCGGTGCGGAGCACGGCCTCGATCTCGAGCTCGACGGTGATCTTGTCGCCGACGACGACGCCGCCGCCGTCCATCGGCATGTCGATGTCGACGCCGTACTCCTTGCGGGAGATCTCGGTCTTCGCGGAGAAGCCGGCGCGGGTGCCGCCGTAGGCGTCCGGACCGAAGCCGTTGAGCTCCAGCTGCAGCTCGACCGGCTTGGTGATGCCCTTGATGGTCAGGTCGCCGACGACGGTCCAGTCGGCGCCGTCGGTGCGGACCTCGGTCGAGCGGAAGGTCATCTCGGTGTGGTTGCCCACGTCGAAGAAGTCGGCGGAGCGGATGTGCGCGTCACGCTGCTCCTGCCGGGTGTCGATGGAGTCCATGTTCACCTGCGCGGTGACGCTGGACTGCGTGGGGTCCTCGGCGGTGACGATCTCGCCGGAGAACTCGCGGAAGTAGCCGCGGACCTTGCTGACCATCATGTGGCGGACGGAGAAGCCGACGGTGGAGTGGCTGGCGTCGATGTCCCAGGTGCCGACGACGTAGCCGGGGATCTGGGTGGCGGTGCTGGTCATGAGGACCTCCGATAACTGGTTGAGCGTTTGACCTTCTGCCCGGCCACAGCGTAGTTGAAGGCTCATCTATTCCGCCAGTACCCTCAGGGCATGACCGCGCACGTGTCCACCCCCGCGGGGGGATCGGCCCCCGCGCCGGCCCGCACCCCCGGGGAGCCCCGCTGGCTCGACGAGGACGAGCAGCGGGCCTGGCGCGCCTGGCTCTACAGCTCCCTGCTCCTGCAGGACCGGCTCGACCGCGAGCTCACCCGTGAGACCGGCATCTCCCATGCCTACTACGAGATCCTCGTGGCGCTGTCGGAGGCCCCCGAGCGACGGATGCGGATGAGCGAGCTCGCCGACACCTGCCTGTCCTCGCGCAGCCGCCTGTCCCACGCGGTCTCCCGGCTGGAGGAGCGCGGCTGGGTGAGCCGGCAGGTCTGCCCCGAGGACGGGCGCGGCCTGCTCGCCGTCCTGACCGACGAGGGGTTCGCCGCGCTCGAGGCCGCCGCGCCGGTGCACGTCGAGGGCGTGCGCACCCACCTGTTCGACCAGCTCAGCCCGGAGCAGGTGACCGCGATGCGGGACCTCGGCGAGACCCTGCTGCGCCACCTCGGCCCGCGCTGACACCGTCGCCCCTCACCCCGGGGTGGGACGCGCGGGTCATCCCGGGGGTGGACGACGGCGGCGGGACCGCTGCCTAGGGTCGTCGCGATGGACGGCCGCCCACCCCTCGAGCGTCTCGAGGTGCTCCTCCGCGAGCACCCGGTCGGCGTCGACGTCGCGATCGCGGCCCTCGTCTGGTTCCTGACCGTCCTCCTCCCCGTCGGGTCGTACCGGCCGGCGGAGGCCACGGCGCTCGTCGTCGGCACGCTGCTCGTCGCGCCGCTGGCCTGGCGACGGCGACGTCCGGTCCGGGCGGCTGCGGTGGTCGTCGCGGCGGGGCTGCTGGAGCTCGTGGTCCTGGACGAGTTCCTCGTGGCCAACGTCTCCGCGCTGGTGATGGTGTACGCGCTCGCGGCCTACGCCCCGCGCTGGGCGGGTCGCGCCGGGCTCGCGGTGGGCCTGGCCGGCGCGCTGCTCGCCGGGTTGCGCTACTTCTCCGTCGCCGGCAGCGACGCCGTCGTCCCCAGCGCCGGGTCGATCGGGGTGGCGGTCGTCGCCGCCTGGGCACTGGGCGACCTCCGCCGCGCCCGTGTCCGGCGACTGGGCGACCTGCGGGAGCGCGCGCGGCTGCTGGAGCTGGAGCGGGACCAGGAGATGCGACTGGCCGCCACCGCCGAGCGGGCCCGCATCGCCCGCGAGATGCACGACGTCGTCGCCCACTCGCTGTCGGTGGTGATCGCGCAGGCCGACGGCGGTCGCTACGCCGGGCGCAGCGACCCGGCGGCCGCCACCACCGCCCTCGAGGCGATCGCCGCGACCGGCCGGCAGGCGCTGTCGGACATGCGGGGACTGCTGGGTGTGCTCCGGGAGGACGGCGGCGAGGAGTACGCGCCGCAGCCGGACGTCGCCGCGATCGCCGGCCTGGTCGAGGACGTGCGATCCAGCGGCCTGGACGTCGACCTGCTCGTCGAGGGCACGCCGCGGGAGCTGCCCGCCGGGCCCCAGCTGGCCGCCTACCGGATCGTGCAGGAGTCGCTGACCAACGTGCTCAAGCACGCCGGCCCCGCCAGGCGGGCCTGGGTACGGCTGCACTGGCGGCCCGACGCCCTGGAGCTGTCGGTGCTCGACGACGGCCGGGGCGCGTCGGCCGCGGTGGTGCAGGAGGGCGCCGGCCCGGCCTCCGACGGCCGAGGGCAGGGGGTCATCGGCATGCGGGAGCGCGCCCAGCTGCACGGCGGCCGCCTGGACGCCGGCCCGCGCCCCGGCGGCGGTTTCGGCGTGCACGCGGTCCTCCCCCACCCCGCCCGCCGATGACCGGTCAGATCCGGGTCGTGCTCGTCGACGACCAGCAGATGGTCCGGGCGGGCTTCCGGATGGTCATCGACTCCCAGCCCGACCTGACCGTCGTCGGTGAGGCGGGCACCGGCGTCGAGGCCGTGGAGCTGCTGGCGCACACTGCCGCCGACGTCGTCCTCATGGACGTCCGCATGCCGGGGATGGACGGCATCGAGGCGACCCGGCGGGTCACCGCACTGGCCGATCCGCCGCGCGTGGTGGTGCTCACGACCTTCGACCTCGACGAGTACGTGGTGGCCGCGATCGGGGCGGGGGCCAGTGGCTTCCTGCTCAAGGACGCCGCGCCGGAGGAGATGCTCGCCGCCGTCCGGACGGTGCACGCCGGGGACTCGGTGATCGCCGCCAGCTCCACCCGCCGGCTGTTGCAGCACGTCGCGCCGATGCTGCGCGGCGCCGCGCCCCGGACCCCCGCCGCTGAGGACCGGGCACTGGCCGAGCTCACCCCGCGGGAGCGGGAGGTGCTGGAGCTGATGGCCTTCGGCGCCACCAACACCGAGATCGCCGGCCGGCTGTTCGTCAGCGAGGCGACGGTGAAGACCCACGTCGGGCGGGTGCTGGCCAAGACCGGCTCGCGCGACCGCGTGCAGGCCGTCGTCCTCGCCTTCCGCACCGGCCTGGTGCAGCCGGCCGACCTACTGCGCGACGCCCCCGCCTGATCAGGCGGACGCCGGCTCCGGAGCGGGCAGCGTCTCGCCGGTCTCCAGCAGCGTCTTGAGGTCTGACAGCAGGTGCGGCCAGCCCTCGCGGACCATCGTGACCACGGTGCTGTCCGGGTCGAAGCCGTCGTGGACGACGGTCAGCCGGACCACCTCCCCCATCGGCTCGATGGCGAAGGTGACCTTCGAGCGGCGCTCGCCGCGCAGCCGGCCGAGCAGGTCGTCGTCGAACCCGTGCGCCGCGGCCCACTCCGGCGTGAAGGTGTGCCAGGTGTAGGTCAGCCGGCGGCCCGGCTCGGCCTCGAGCACCACCTGGTCGGGGTCGGTGATGGTCACCCCGCCCTCCTCCCACGTCACCGGCGACCCGACCGCCCAGTCCGAGTCGAGCGCCACGCCCCAGTAGCGACGGGTGAAGGCGGGTTCGGTGAGCGCCTGCCACAGCCGCTCGGGGGTGGTGCGGATGTAGGTGGTGTAGACGAACTCGGGACTGCTCATCTGCTGCTCCAGTGCGGTCGTGAGGTCCGCGAGGGCACACACCCGCTCGCGGTCGTACCGGCTGATCCACCGGTCGGAGACGGCCTGGATCGGGGCGGCGTTGAGGTGGTGCACCTTCTCCCTGCCCCGCCGGACCGCGGTCACCAGCCCGGCCGACTCGAGCACGGCCAGGTGCTTGCTCACCGACTGGCGCGCCATGTCCAGCCCGGCGCACAGCTCCCGCAGGGTCTGCCCCGGCCGCTCCTGCAACCGGTCGAGCAACTGCCGGCGGGAGGGGTCGGCCAGCGCGCGGAACGTGCGGTCCACTCCGCCTCCCTTCGTGCAGCCGTTCGGCTGCCTGAACGATAGGCAGCCGGACGGCTGCACGTCAACGCCCGCGGGTCAGCCCCCGGGTGGACGGCGGATCGGTCCCGGGGTGGAGGCCGGGATCAGCTCCCGCTCCGACGCGGGAGACCTCCCCCGACCGGCAGCGTGGGCACCCGTTCCCGATCCCTCCCGGAGGTTGCCCCGTGTCCGCTCCCGTCCCTGTCCTGACCGTCCCCGGTGAGCCGCCGTCCCCGGCCGCCGCCGTGCGGGCCCGCGGCCTGACGAAGACCCACGGCAGCGGGGAGACCGCCGTGCACGCCCTCGCCGGGGTGGACGTCGACTTCGACCGCGGCGCCTTCACCGCGATCATGGGCCCGTCCGGGTCGGGCAAGTCGACCCTCATGCACTGCCTGGCCGGGCTGGACGCGGCCACCGGCGGGGCGGTGTGGCTGGGCGACACCGAGCTGACGAGCCTGCGCGACGACGAGCTGACCCGGCTGCGCCGTGAACGGATCGGCTTCGTCTTCCAGTCGTTCAACCTGCTCCCCGTCCTCGACGCGCGGGAGAACATCGTGCTGCCGCTGCAGCTGGCCGGCCGCCGTCCCGACCCGGCCTGGTTCGACGCGGTGGTCGCCCGCCTGGGGCTTCGGGAGCGGCTGCGGCACCGCCCGCACGAGCTCTCCGGCGGCCAGCAGCAGCGGGTCGCCGTCGCCCGGGCCCTGCTCCCGCGCCCGGACGTGGTCTTCGCCGACGAGCCGACCGGCAACCTCGACTCCCGCGCCGGCGCCGAGGTGCTCGACCTGCTGCGCAGCAGCGTCCGCGAGACCGGCCAGACCGTCGTCATGGTCACCCACGACCCGATCGCCGCCGCCTACGCCGACCGCGTGGTCCTGCTCGCCGACGGCCGGCTGGCCGGCGAGGTGCACCGCCCCACCGCCGACTCCGTCGTCGCGGCGCTGCGCGGGCTGGGGGCCTGAGGTGCGACCGGTCGTCCTCGCCCAGCTCCGCGCGCACGCCGCGCGGCTGGTCGCCTCGACGCTCGCCTTGGTGATCGCGGTCGGCTTCGTCGTGGCCACCCTCACGCTCGACCAGACCGCTCGCAGCACCGTGCTGCAGGCGGTCGGCGCCCAGTACGTCGACACCGCCGCCGTCGTCACCTCCGTCGACGGCAGCTCTCTGGACGACGACGTCGCGGTGCTGAGCGGCCTGCGGTCGGTGGGCGCGGTCGCCCCCACCTGGGAGACGTCGGTGCAGGCCGGCGTGCCCGGCCGCACCGGGTCGCAGTACCTGCTCGTCGGCACCGTCGCCGACGACCCCGCCCTGCGGTGGCAGCACCTGTCCGCCGGCTCCCTGCCCGACCGGCCCGGGGAGATCGCGGTCACCGACCGGGCCCGCGCGCGGGTGGGCGACGTCCTGACCGTCACCTCCGCCAACGCCGACGGGCACCAGTCGGCCGCGCAGGTCACGGTGACCGGGCTCGTCGACCTGCGTGGCGACCCGGAGGCCGGGCTCTTCGGCCGCGGCTTCGTCGTCCCGGAGCAGGCCCTCGCCTGGGGCGCCGCCGACCCCGTCGAGCTGCGGGTCGCCGCGGCCCCCGGCGTTGCCGACGAGCAGGTGCGCCTCGACGTCGCCACGGCCCTGCGGGACTCGGCGGTCATCGTCCGCACCGGCGAGCAGCAGTCGGTCGAGGCGGCCGCGGCGATGATGGGCAACGCCACCGCGCTGGCCGCCGTCCTGCTGGTCTTCGGCACCGTCGCGGTCCTCGTGGCCGGACTGGTCATCGCCAACACCTTCGCGGTGCTGCTCGCCCAGCGGACCCGTGAGCTGGCGCTGCTGCGCTGCGTCGGCGCCACCGCGCGGCAGGTGCGGCGCAGCGTGCTCGGCGAGGCCCTCGTCACCGGTCTGGTCTCCTCCGCCCTCGGCGCCGTCGCGGGGGTCGGCCTCGCCGCCGCGGTGTCGGCCGCGGTCGGCGACCTCGACTCCCCCATCCCGCTCGCCGGGGTCTCGGTGCCCTGGTACGCCGTGGTCGTCGGCGTCGTGGTCGGCACGCTGACCACGCTGCTGGCCGCCCTCGCCCCGGCGCGGGCCGCCACCCGGGTCGCGCCGCTGGCCGCCCTGCGGCCCGCGGACCCGGCACCGCTGCGTTCCCGTCCGGGTGTGCTGCGGCTGCTGCTCGGGCTGGGCCTGCTGCTGCCGGGCGTGGGGCTGCTGGCGCTCGGCGTGGTCATGGCCTCGGTGCTGGTCGCCCTGCCCGGCGGGGTGCTGAGCTTCCTCGGCGTCGTCCTGCTCGCGCAGCGCGGCGTCCCTCCGGTGGTCGCGGCGGCCGGCCGGCTGGCCGCGTGGTCCGGCGGGGTGCCGGCCCGGCTGGCCACCGGCAACGCGACGCGCAACCCCCGGCGGACGGCGGCGACCGCCACCGCCCTGCTCATCGGCGTCACGCTGACCACCGCGATGGTCGTCGGCGCCGCCTCCACCAAGGCCTCGGCCACCGCCGGGCTCGAGGCGGAGTTCCCGGCCGACGTCGTGGTCGAGGGCCTCTCCGCGCCCTTGCCGGCCGGGCTGCTGGCCGACCTGGAGGCGCTGGACGGCGTCGCGACCGGCACCGCGCTGACCGCGGCCGACGTCACGGGCCCGGACGGCGCGGTGTGGGCGGCCACCGGCGTGGACCGCGCGACCGCGCTGCCGGCGCTCCGCTCGACCGACGACCTGGTGCTGCCCGACCCCGGTGAGGTGCTGCTGCCCGAGGGGCTCGCGGAGAGCTGGTCGGTGGCCGACGGCGACCGGGTGGAGCTGACCGCGGAGGGCCGCACGGGTTCCTTCCTCGCCCGGGTCGTGGCCGAGACGCCGGTGCTGCTGACCGCGGCGGACCTGGCCGGCCTCGTCCCTGACGCCGGGATCGGCACGCTGTGGCTGCGGCTGGACGACGCCGGCGACGCGGCGCAGACCAGGGCCGTCGACGCGGTCACCGACGCGGTGGGGACGGCGGTGTCCGACGCCTCCGTCACCGGGATCGTCACGGTGCGCGCCCAGATCGCCCAGGTGCTCGACACCCTGCTGCTGGTCGTGACCGGACTGCTCGGCATCGCGGTGGTCATCGCGCTGATCGGGGTGGGCAACACGCTGGCGCTGTCGGTGGTGGAGCGGCGGCAGGAGAACGGGCTGCTGCGGGCACTCGGCCTCACCCGGCGGCAGCTGCGCGGGCTGCTGGCGTGGGAGGCGGTGCTGGTCGCCGGGGTGGCCACGGTCCTCGGCGTCGTCCTGGGCACCGCGTACGGGCTGGCCGGGTCGGCGTCGGTGCTGGGGCAGGTCGCCGACATCGTGCTGGTGGTGCCGTGGCTGCAGGTGGCCGCGATCGTCGCCGTCGCCACGGTCGCGGGGCTGCTCGCCTCGGTGCTGCCCGCCCGCCGCGCCGTCCGCACCTCGCCGGTGGCCGCGATCGCGGGCTGAACGGAGGCCGGGGGCGCAGGTTTCCTACGCCCCCAGCCTCCGCCACCGCTCAACGGCGGGGCTGGGCGCGGCGGGTGGGCGCGGCGGTCGCCGGGTCCTCCGGCCAGGGGTGCCGCGGGTAGCGGCCGCGCAGCTCCGCGCGGACGCCGGGGTAGCCGGTCTCCCAGAACCCGGCCAGGTCGGCGGTGGTCGCGACCACCCGGTCGGCCGGGGAGAGCAGCTGCAGCCGCAGGGGCCGGCCGGCCACCACCGGCGCGGCCGCCCAGCCGAACACCTCCTGCACCCGGACCGACAGGGTGGGCACCTCGGGATCGGTGTAGTCCACCCGGATCCGGGAGCCGGTCGGCACCTCGACCCGCTCGGGCACCAGCTCGTCGAGCCGCCCGGCCACCTGCCACGGCACCAGCGCCCGCAGCGCCGCGGCGAGGTCGATCCGGGTCAGGTCGGCGCGGCTGCGGGCGGCGGAGAGAGCCGGGGTGGCGGCGAGCGCGGCGCCGAGGGCGTCGTCGTCCACCGCGGGCCAGGGCTCGCCCAGCCCTGCGTGCGCGGCGGCCAGCCGTTCGCGCAGGGCCGCGGCGGCAGGGGTCCAGCGCAGCAGGGCCAGCCCCTCCCGGCGCAGCCCCTCGGCGACCGCGGCGGCGACCGCGACCGGATCGGGGTCGGGCAGCGGCCGCTCGACCAGCACGATCGCGCCCAGTCGCTCGACGCGGCCCGCCACCACGTCGCCGTCCCGCCAGGCCACCTCGGGCGCCTCGACGACGGCGCCGACCTCGCGCGCGGTGGCCTCGTCGACCGCCACCGCCGAGCGCACCCGGGCGTCCCGCCGGCCGGGCTGCCTGTCCGCGGCGGCCACCGCGAGCCACGGTGCACCGGTCAGCGCGGTGCCCGGGGCGAGTTCCGCGCCGGTGCCGGCCGCCAGCAGGTACGTGCGCTCGGTGCCGGGACGCCGGCGGGCCAGCCACTCGGGGTGGGCGAGGCCGACGACCAGGCCGGCGGCGACGTCGTCGGGCAGGCCGGGCTCGCCGGGCGTGGCCGGCACCGCGCGGGCCAGCCGGCCGGCCTCCTCGCGCCAGCGGGCGGCCGCCCCGCCGCGGTCCCCGCGGAGGGCGCGCCACTCGGCGACCAGGTCGTCGGAGCCGGCCGGCAGGTCGGCCGACAGCAGCGCCACCACCTCCGCGGCACGGCGGGAGCCCACCAGCCGGGCGCCGTCGAGCAGCGCCCGCGCGAGGCGGGGGTGTGCGCCGACGGCGGTGAGCGACCGTCCGCGGGCGGTGACCCGGCCGCTGTCGTCCACCGCGCCGAGGTCGTGCAGGGCGGCCCGGGCGACGGCGAACGCGGCGGCCGGCGGCGGATCGGGCAGGGCCAGGCCGGTGCCCTCGGGCGCACCCCAGCAGGCCAGCTCCAGGGCCAGGCCGGTCAGGTCGGCGACGGCGATCTCCGGTTCGGGGGCGGCCGGCAGGCGGGCGTGCTCGGCCTCCGACCACAGCCGGTACACCCGGCCCGGCCCCTCGCGCCCGGCCCGCCCCGCGCGCTGGACCGCCGACGAGCGCGAGACCCGTACCGTGGCCAGCGCCCCGAGCCCCCGGGACACGTCGAACCGCGGCACCCGGGCCAGCCCCGCGTCGACGACGGCCCGCACCCCGGGCACGGTCAGGCTGCTCTCGGCGACGTCGGTGGCCAGCACGACCCGCCGTCGCGGGGCGGGGGTCAGGGCGGCGTCCTGGTCCGCGGCGGGCAGCCGGCCGTGCAGGGGACGGACGTCGGCGTCCAGCCCGCCCAGGCGGCCGGCGACCCCGGCGATCTCGGCCGCGCCGGGCAGGAAGACGAGCACGTCGCCCGCGGTCTCGGCCAGCGCGCGGCGGGTGGTCGCGGCGACGGCGTCGAGCAGCCGGGGGTCCACCCGGCTGCCGTGCGGGGGCGCCACCGCGGGCTCCGGCGGGCACCACACCGCCTCGACGTCGTGCAGCGCGCCGGTCGCCTCCACCACCGGCGCCGGCTCGGCCCCGCCCAGCAGGAGCGCCAGCCGGCCGGCCTGCGCGGTCGCCGACATCGCCAGCAGGTGCAGGTCGGGGCGCAGCGCGGCCCGCGCGTCGAGGGTGAAGGCGAGCGCGAGGTCGGTGTCCAGGTGCCGCTCGTGGCACTCGTCCAGGACGACTGCGGCCACCCCGGCCAGCTCGGGGTCGGCCTGGAGCCGGCGCACCAGCAGCCCGGTGGTGACCACCTCGACGCGGGTGTCCTCGCTGCGCCGGCTGTCCCCGCGGACGCTGTAGCCGACCGAGCGGCCCACCGGCTCCCCGAGCAGCGCGGCCATCCGGCGGGCGGCGGCGCGGGTGGCGACCCGGCGGGGCTCGGCGACCAGCACCCGCCCGGGCAGCGCCCCGGCCAGCGCGAGCGGGACCAGGGTCGTCTTCCCGGTGCCCGGCGGCGCGATCAGCACCGCGCTGCCGGCGCCGGTCAGCGCGGCGTCCAGGGCCGGCAGCACCGCGCGCACCGGGAGGTCGGTGCCCGGCGTCCCCGGTGGTGGCAGCACGCCGCCAGTCTCCCGGAGCGCCCCAGCGGAGGCTGACGGCGCAGGTCCCCTGCGCCGCCAGCCTCCGCTACGGCCGGAAGTACTTGTCGGGGGTGATCGGCAGGTCGCGGACCCGCCTGCCCGTGGCGTGCCAGTACCCGTTGGCGACGGCGGCCGCGGCGCCGGTGATGCCGATCTCGCCGATGCCCTTGAGCCCCAGCTCGTTGACGTACGGGTCCTCCTCGTCGAGCCAGGAGATGTCGATCTCGCCGATGTCGGCGTTGGTGGCGACGTGGTACTCGGCGAGGTCGTGGTTGGCGTAGTGGCCGAACACCTCGTCCTGCACCGACTCCTCGTGCAGCGCCATCGACAGGCCCATGCAGAAGCCGCCGAGGAACTGCGAGCGGGCGGTCTTGGCGTTCACGATCGTCCCGGCCGCGTACACGCTGGTCGCCCGCGGCACCCGCACCTCGCCGGTGTCGGCGTCCACCCGCACCTCCACGAAGTGGGCGCCGAAGGCGTGCATCGAGTACCGCTCGGCGTGCGGTGACGGGCCGTCGACGCCGCCGTCGACGGTCACGCCGTCCGGGGGCAGCTGCCCGCCGTAGGACTCCAGCCGCCGGCGGACCTCCCGCGCGGTCAGCACGATCGCCGACCCCCACGACGCCAGGCCGGTGGAGCCGCCCGCACCACCGGCGAAGGGCAGCCGGCTGTCGCCGATCCGGAGCTCGACGTCGCCCATGCCGACCCCGAGCGCGTCGGCGGCGATCTGGGTCAGCGCCGTCCACGCGCCGGTGCCGATGTCGGAGCCGTCGATCTCGACGACGTGGCGTCCGCGGCCGTCGACGGAGATGCGGCAGTCGGCCTTGCGCCGCCGCGCCGGGTAGGTCGCGGCGGCGACGCCGGTGCCGACCAGCCAGCGGCCGTCGAGCCGGACGCCGGGCCGCGGGTCGCGCCCCGCCCAGCCGAACCGCTCGGCGCCGGTGCGCAGGCACTCCACCAGCGACCGCGACGACCACGGGATCCCCCGCTCCGGGTCCTCGGCAGGCTCGTTGCGCAGGCGCAGCTCGACCGGGTCGATGCCGAGCTCGTGCGCCAGCTCGTCCATCGCCGACTCCAGCGCGAACATGCCCGGGGTCTCCCCCGGCGCCCGCATGATCGTCGGCGGGGGGACGTCGAGCCGGGCCAGCCGGTGCGTCGTCCGCCGGTTCGGCGCGGCGTACATGACCCGCGTGCAGGTCGCCGTCTGCTCGGCGAACTCGTCGATCCGCGAGGTGTGCTCGACCACCTCGTGGCTGATCGCGGTCAGCCGGCCCTCGGGGTCGGCGCCGAGCCGCAGCCGCTGGATGGTCGGCGTCCGGTGCCCGACCAGGCTGAACATCTGCTGCCGGGTGAGCTCGAGGACGACGGTGCGCCCGACCACCCGCGCGGCCATCGCGGCCACGATCTGGTGGGGGTGGGTGAACGCCTTGGACCCGAACGCCCCGCCGACGTAGGGCGAGACCACCCGCGCCTGGCCCTCCTCCAGCCCGAACCCCGCGACCAGGTCCTTGACGATGGTGTGCGGGCCCTGGTTGGCGTCCCACAGCGTCAGCTGGTCGCCGTCCCAGCGGGCCATGGAGGTGTGCATCTCGATGGGGTTGTTGTGCTGGGTCGGCGTCTCGTAGGTCGCCTCGACCGTGACCGCCGCCGCGGCCAGCGCGCCGTCGACGTCGCCGATGACCGAGTCGGTGTCGTAGCCGGCCATGACCTGCTCCGGCGCGTAGAGGTCGGGCCGGTCCACGGCCAGCCGCACGTCCGGCGGCTCGGCGGCGTACTCGACGTGCACCTCCCCCACGGCCGCCCGCGCGACCTCCGAGGTCTCGGCCACGACCACCGCGACCACCTGGCCCTGGTAGTGCACGTCGAGGGACTGCAGCACCGGGAGGTCGGAGGAGAGCTCGCCGGACAGCCGGGGCGCGTTGGCCGGGGTGAGGACGGCGAGGACGCCGCCCATCCCCTCGGCGCGGGTGGGGTCGAGTTGGGTGATGCGGCCGCGGTTGACGGTGCTCTGCACCAGCGCGACGTGGGCGATCGGCTCGCCCGGGTCCTGCTCGAAGGCGTAGGGCGCGGTGCCGCGCACCTTCGCCGGCCCGTCGATGCGGTCGATGCCCGCCCCCAGGACGCGGTCCACGGTGGTCACGCGGCGGCTCCCGTCAGCTCGGCGAGGGTGCGGACGACGACGTTGCGGGTCAGCGGCAGCTTGAAGCCGTTGTCCGGCAGCGGGGTGGCCGCGGCCAGCTCGGCGTCGGCGGCCGCGGCGAAGGACTCCTCGGTGGCCGGGCGCCCGCGCAGCGCCTCCTCCGCGGCGCTCGCCCGCCATGGCTTGTGCGCGACCCCGCCGAGGGCCAGCCGCACGTCGGCGACGACGCCGTCCTCGATGCGCACGGCGGCCGCCACGCTGACCAGCGCGAAGGCGAACGAGGCCCGGTCGCGGACCTTGCGGTAGCGCGAGGGCATGCCCAGCGGCGGCAGGTCGACGGCGGTGATCAGCTCCCCGTGCCGCAGCGTGGTGTCGCGGGAGGCGTCGTCCCCGGGCAGGCGGTGCAGCTCGCCGATCGGGACGCTGCGCTCGCCGTCCGGACCGAGCACCTGCACGACCGCGTCGAGGGCGACCATCGCCACCGCCATGTCCGACGGCTGGGTGGCCACGCAGGTCCCGGGCCCGTCGAGGGTCTGCCCGAGGACCGCGTGGTTGCGGTGCAGGCCGCGCAGGGCGCCGCAGCCGCTGCCGGGGCTGCGCTTGTTGCACGGCTTGGTGACGTCGGTGAAGTAGCCGCAGCGGGTGCGCTGCAGCAGGTTGCCGGCGGTGGTGGCCCGGTTGCGGAGCTGCCCGGACGCGGCGGCGAGCAGCGCCTGGGCCAGCACCGGGTAGCGCTCGCGCACTCGGCGGTCGGCGGCGAGGTCGGCGTTGGGGACGCCGGCGCCGATGCGCAGGCCGCCGTCCGGGAGGTCGGCCACCTCGCGGGAGGTGAGCGTGCGGACGTCGACGAGCAGGCCGGGCGTGGCGACGCCGAGCTTCATGAGGTCGACCAGGTTGGTGCCCCCGCCGAGGAAGGCACCCGACGGCTCCATGGCCAGCAGCGCGACCGCGGCGGCGGGGTCGGCCGCGGCCTCGTAGCGGAACTCCCTCACCGGCGCACCCCGCTGGCCTCGGCCACGTCGGCCACCGCCGGGACGATGTTCGCGTAGGCGGCGCAGCGGCAGAGGTTGCCGCTCATCCGCTCCCGGATCTCGGCGTCGGTGAGCGCGAGGTCGTCCGCGGTCAGGTCGGCGGTGACGGCGCTCGGCCAGCCGGCTCGGGCCTCCTCGATCACGCCCGCGGCCGAGCAGACCTGGCCGGGGGTGCAGTAGCCGCACTGGAAGGCGTCCCGCTCGACGAAGGAGCGGTGCAGCGGGTGCGGCTGCCCGTCGGCGGCCAGCCCGTTCGAGGTGGTCACCTCCGCGTCCCCCACGGTGACGGCCAGGACGAGGCAGCTGTTGACCCGGCGGCCGTCGAGCAGCACGGTGCAGGCGCCGCACTGGCCGTGGTCGCACCCCTTCTTGGGGCTCGTGTTGCGCAGCCGTTCGCGGAGGGCGTCCAGCAGCGTGGTGCGGGTGTCGACGGTCAGCGGGTGCGCCGCACCGTCGACCCGCAGGGTGATCTCGGTGTCCACGCCGACGCTCCTGCCCGGGCGACCGGTGGCGCCAAACGGGACCGAGTGGAGTCGCTGGAGAGCGGATCCCGCT
>NZ_JBJGYW010000056.1:0-18388 GCF_054050215.1 Geodermatophilus sp. SYSU D01186
ACGGAGATCTCCGTCGGGGCCCCACTCGTCTGTACGACAGCAGCCACCTGCGCCGCTGACCGCTCTGCGGACGGCGGAGTCCGGCCGGGCGCTCTGGTGATTGGTCGCTCCGGGACCACGGGCGGCTGCCCGGTCGCCGCACAACGGCTGAACCCACCTCTCCCCTCCTCGGGGCGACCGGGGTCCACCCGACCGACCGACGGGGACCGACCGCCCCGCGCCGGAGTGGACATCGGGACAGCACGACGCCCCGGGGCGTGCAGGGCGACCTCCGCCACCACGAGCGGCCGGCGTCGCACCGGGTCGACGGTGACCGTGGCGGTCTCGAGCGACGGCGACCGTGGCCCCCTGGTCCGCAGCGCGGCCCCACGCCCCTCCTGGCGGTCCTCAGGGCGTCGAGCCCGGACAGTCCACCGAGCGAGTGCGGTGCCGGCCGCGCAGGCGCCCCAGCCCAGTCAGCCCGACCTCCTCGGCGCGGCCCCGCGTGTGGACAGCCGACGGCAGCCGGCAGCCGGCAGCTGTCGAGTGGACCGTGCGGCGCTGGCCGGACCGGGCCCGGCTCGCCGGCGGATCACCGCGGCTGCCTCCGCCGCACACCCGAGCGCACCGGAGCCGCGGGCCGGCCGCCGCACCGCCCGTCCCCCGCGCACGGGCACCCAGCAGGGCGACGCAGGACCGGCTCACCGACCGGAGGCGGGCAGATCTCCCGAGGGCCCGGGTCGCCCACCGCGCTCTGTCAGGCGTCGCAGCAGCCCGCACACGACGAGGGCCCCTCCCCGCCGGAGCGGAGAGGGGCCCTCGTGGACGAGCCGGGCGGCTCAGCTGTGCGCGTTCTGCCCGACGTAGTACTCGAAGAGCAGCCCACCGATGGTGATGAGCAGCGCCACCCCGGCGATGAGGATCAGCCACGAGTAGAAGAAGGCCAGGGCCACACCCATCAGGGCCGCGGAGAGCGCGATGGCGAACGGCCAGTAGCTGCCCGGGCTGAAGAAGCCGAGCTCACCGGCGCCGTCGGCGATGTCGGCGTCCTTGCGGTCCTCGGGACGGGCGTCGATGCGACGGGAGACGAACCAGAAGAACCCGCCGATGAGGAACGTGAGCCCGCCGGAGAGGACCAGAGCCGTCGTGCCGATCGGCTCGCGGGCCCACACCCCGTAGACGATCGCCATCACGATGCAGAAGACCCCGATGGCGTTGAAGATGAGCGCTTCGACCTTCACGGCCGTTCCTCCTGCTGGGTGGTGGAGACCAGGTTGGGCCGCATGTCAGCCATCGGCCCGCTGGGCGTCGTCGACGAGGTCCCAGGCCTGCGTGGTCTGCGGGTCGCCGGGCTGCCCGATGCTCTCGAGGGCGTCGAAGGTGCTCAGCCCCGACTCACGGGCGGCCAGGTAGTCGTCGTAGTCGTCCGCAGTGACCGCGCGCACCTCGAAGTTCATGTACGCGTGGTAGGTCCCGCACAGCTCGGCGCAGCGACCGACGAAGGCGCCCTCCTCGCGGACGGTCACCTCGAAGACGTTGTCGCGGTCGTTCTCGTTGCCGGGGATGACGTCCAGCTTGAAGAGGAACTCGGGCACCCAGAACGAGTGGATGACGTCGGCGGAAGCCACCTCGAACCGCACCGTCTCATCCGTCGGGACGACGAGGATCGGGATCTCCTCGCTGGTGCCCACGGTGTTCACCGGCTCCCCGTCGGCCCCGGTGGTCTCCGGGTAGACGAACTGCCAGTTCCACTTGAACGCGTTGACCGCGATGGTGGTGTCGGGGTCCTCACTGCGGTCCATCACCTTGTTCTGCGTCACCACGGTGAAGAAGAACAGCCCGGCGATGATGAGGAACGGGATGATCGTGTAGACGATCTCCAGCGGCAGGTTGTACGCAGTCTGCTTCGGCAGCTCGTCCGAGCGCTTCCGGTGACGGACCACCGACCACAGGATCAGGCCCCAGACGCCGATGCCGACGAGGAGCGCCGCGATGACCGACCAGATCCACAGGTCGCGCATCGCGTAGGCCTCGTCGGTGATCCCGTCGGGCCACCCCCAGCGCCAGAACTCGTTGTTGGGCGTGCACCCGGTGAGGGTGACGACCCCCAGGAGACCGAGCGCGGCGACCCGCGCGAGCCTGCTGCCTCGAGCCACTGCTCGCTGCCTCCTCGTCCTCCGTCCGGACCGCCCGGACGGTCTTCTCGGCACGCCGCCCACCGGTTCCGGCGGACGGCTGCTGTGCCGACCACAGTCTGCGGCGAGACTAGCCGACCCCGCATGGCGGCCTACCACCGGAGACGGAGTCCCGGCGGGTCGCGCGTCGGACCCCCGCGATCGGCCTCCCGGCGCCCGCCTCCGGAGGTGAGCCCCCTCACCGTGGACCCCGCCGCCGGTGCCGCGCCGGTTACAGTCGAGGCCGTGTTCACCCGGCTGCTGACCCCCAGGTGGGTGCTCCTGCACCTGCTGGTGGCGGCACTGTTCGTCGCCACGTTCTTCCTGGGCTACTGGCAGCTCACCAAGGCCGAGGCCGGCGGCGGCGCGGTGAACTGGAGCTACGCCCTCCAGTGGCCGCTGTACGGACTCATGGGCCTGTGGTTCTACGTCCGCATGTGCCGCGAGGAGCTGAACCGCGACCCCGACGCCGACGAGCCGGGCGCCGACCTCGTGCTCTACCAGCGGCCGCGCATCGACACCACGGGCGACCCCGAGCTGGCTGCCTACAACGCCTACCTCGCCGAGCTGAACGAGAAGGCGCTGGGCCAGCGGAGCGACCGTGGCCGCTGAGCAGACCGGCCGTACCAGCACGCTGCCCCGCGCCCTCGCGCGCCGGGTCGGGCAGGGCATCCCCGCCGCGCTGCTGCGGTACCGGGTGATGGCCTGGATCGTGGGCGTGCTGCTGATCGCCCTGATCCTGGTCGCCGTCCCCCTGAAGTACGCCGCCGAGCTCGACCAGCCGGTGGCGGTCATCGGCACCCTGCACGGCTGGCTCTACTTCATCTTCTTCCTCGTCGCCTGCGACCTCGCGCTGCGCGCCCGGTGGACCCTCAAGGGCGCCGTCCTCGTGCTGCTCGCGGGCACCGTCCCGATCCTGTCCTTCGTCGCGGAACGGATCGCCACCCGCAAGACCCGCGCCGGCGAGCGCGTCTGACCCCCACCCCGGCTCCCCGAGCCGGGCCAACGAACCGACCCCCGGAGACCTGCGCCTCATGTGCGGCCTGCTGGCATACCTGTCCACCGACGCCGACCGGGTCGGCGACTCCCACGTCTCGGGCGTGCAGGAGGCGCTGCACTGCCTGCACCACCGCGGACCCGACGACACCGCCGTCTGGGCGGACTCCCGGGTCGTCCTCGGCTTCAACCGGCTCTCGATCATCGACGTCGAGGGCAGCCCGCAGCCGCTCCCCTACGCCGGTGACCGGTACCGGATCCTGTTCAACGGCGAGATCTACAACTACCTGGAGCTGCGCGAGGAGCTGGCCGCCGCCGGGGCCGAGCTGACCACGCACGGCGACACCGAGACGATCGTCGCCGGCTACCACCTGTGGGGTCAGGACGTCGTCAACCGGCTGCGCGGGATGTTCGCGTTCGTCATCTGGGACACCCACACCCGGACGGCGTTCGGTGCCCGCGATCCGTTCGGCATCAAGCCGCTGTTCACCGCGCGGCTGGCCGACGGCGGCCTGGTCTTCACCTCCGAGAAGAAGGCCGTGCTGGAGCTGCTCGGCGGCACCGCGGCCGCCGGCGGGGTCGACCCGGCCTCCCTCCAGCACTACCTGACGCTGCAGTACGTGCCCGAGCCGGCGACCCTGCACCGCGGCATCCGGCGCATCGAGAGCGGCACCAGCTTCACCGTCGTCGACGGCGAGCTGCACACCCACCGGTACTTCCACCCGACCTTCCGGCCGCAGCCGGTGGCGGAGGGGCGGGAGCAGGAGCTCTACGACCGGATCGCGGCGGCACTCGACGAGTCGGTGGCCAAGCACATGCGCGCCGACGTCACCGTCGGGTCGTTCCTCTCCAGCGGCATCGACTCCACCGCCATCGCCGCCCTCGCCCACCGCTACAACCCCGACCTCATGACCTTCACGGTCGGCTTCCAGCGGGAGTCGACCTCGGAGGTGGACATCGCCGCGGAGTCGGCGCGCACCCTCGGCGTCCGGCACGTGCCGGTGGAGATCACCGCGGAGCAGTTCGCCGAGGCGATCCCCGAGGTGGTCTGGTACCTCGACGACCCGGTCGCCGATCCGGCGCTCGTGCCGCTGTACTTCGTCGCCCGCGAGGCCCGCAAGCACGTGAAGGTGGTGCTCTCCGGCGAGGGCGCCGACGAGCTGTTCGGCGGCTACACCATCTACCGGGAGCCGCTGAGCCTGGCCTGGGCCGAGCGGGTCCCGCGGTTCGGCAAGCGGGCCATGGCGGCGCTGTCCGATCGGCTGCCCGAGGGGATGCGCGGCAAGGACCTGCTGCGCCGCGCCTCGATCCCGCTCCAGGAGCGCTACTACGGCAACGCGCGGAACTTCTCCGGCGCGGAGCTCGCGCAGCTGATGCGGGGGCACGACGCCGACCTGTCCCACGTCACCGTGACCGAGAACCTCTACCGGCAGACCCGCGAGGCCGGCTACGACGACGTCACGGCCATGCAGTACGTGGACCTGTTCACCTGGCTGCGCGGCGACATCCTGGTCAAGGCCGACAAGATGACCATGGCCAACTCGCTGGAGCTGCGGGTGCCCTTCCTCGACCCCGAGGTGTTCGCGCTGGCCAGCACCATCCCGCTCGACCAGCGGGTGCCCCGCGGCAGCGACGCCACGAAGTACGCGCTGCGGCGGGCGATGGAGCAGATCGTGCCGCCGTCGATCCTGCACCGGCGCAAGCTGGGCTTCCCCGTGCCGACGGCGGACTTCCTCGCCGGGCCGCTGCACCAGTGGGCCCGCGACATCGTCACCGGGAGCGAGACCGACGAGTGGCTCGACCGCGGTCACGTGCTGACCCTGCTCGACCGGCTGCGCCAGGCCGAGGTGCCGAGCAAGCGCATCGCCCGTCAGGTGTGGGAGGTGCTGGTCTTCATGGTCTGGCACGGCATCTTCGTCGAGGAGCGCATCAAGCCGGTCATCCCGGAGACGGTCTACCCCGTCAAGCTCTGAACACGACGGCGCCCCGGCCCTCCGAGGAGGACCGGGGCGCCGACGTGTGTCCGGGCTACGCGGTGCTCAGTGGAACGAGTCGCCGCAGGCGCAGGAGCCCTGCGCGTTCGGGTTGTCGATCGTGAAGCCCTGCTTCTCGATGGTGTCGACGAAGTCGATGACCGCACCGCCGAGGTAGGGGGTGCTCATCCGGTCGACGATGACCTCGACCCCGCCGAACTCGAAGGTCTGGTCGCCGTCGAGGAACCGCTCGTCGAAGAAGAGCTGGTAGCGGAGGCCGGAGCAACCGCCGGGCTGGACGGCGATGCGCAGCCGGAGGTCGTCGCGGCCTTCCTGGTCCAGCAGCGCCTTCACCTTCGCGGCAGCGGGCTCGCTGAGGACGACGCCGGTCGCTGCGGTGTCCTGCACCGTCATGTCTGTGGTCCTCCCACGTTCGAGGGTGCCTGAGGTGGCACGTCCTTCTCCAGGCCAACACCGCCGGAGCGGGTCCTCTTCCACTGTACGGCCGCCGTCCGCGCGGAGGCGGGGGAACGGGCCAGGTCACACGTAGACTCGGCGCGTGAAGTTCCGTCTGCCCGGGCGCCGCGACCGCGCCGCGGCCGCCCCCGCCAGCGACGCCGACCTGACCGCCCAGCTGGTCAAGGCCGGCGGCAAGGGCCGCCCCACGCCGAAGCGCAGCGAGGCCCAAGGCCGCCGTCCCGGCCCTCCCCCGCCGCCGCCGACCAACCGCAAGGAGGCCTACCGGCGGATGCGGGAGCAGCAGGCCAGCGCCCGCGGTGCCGCCCGCGCCGGCGCCCTGGCCGGCGACGACAGCTACCTGCCGGCCCGCGACCGCGGCCCGGTGCGCAAGCTGGTGCGCGACGTCGTCGACGCGCGGCGCAACGCCGGCAGCTTCTTCCTCGTCGTGGCCGCCCTCGTGCTGGTGGGCTACTTCATCCCGAGCCCGGCGGTGCAGAGCTACACCGTGTTCCTGTGGTTCCTGTTCTTCCTCGTGATCATCGGCGACTCGGTGTTCCTGGGCCGGCGCATCAAGCGGAAGGTGCTGGAGCGCTTCCCCGGTCAGGACCACAAGATGCGCGGCCTGATCTGGTACGGCGTCAGCCGGTCCACGATGGTCCGCCGGTGGCGGTTCCCCAAGCCCGAGGTCGCCCTGGGCGCCGACGTCTGACGGCACCGCCGAGCCCGCGGGGCATGAGCGGGAGGGGGTCCTTATAGCGTCCGGGCCGTGGAATTCCGACGACTCGGCCGTTCCGGCCTGACCATCTCCGCGATCGCCTACGGCAACTGGCTCACCCACGGCAGCCAGGTCGAGGAGGACGCCGCGCACGCCTGTGTGCGGGCCGCCCTCGACGCGGGCATCACCACCTTCGACACCGCCGACGTCTACGCCGGCACCAAGGCCGAGTCCGTGCTGGGCCGCGCCCTGGCCGGGCAGCGCCGCGAGGGCCTGGAGGTCTTCACCAAGGTCTACTGGCCCACCGGCCCGGGCCAGAACGACCGGGGGCTGTCCCGCAAGCACATCATCGAGAGCTGCCACGCCTCGCTGCGGCGGCTGCAGACCGACTACGTCGACCTGTACCAGGCGCACCGCTACGACCCGACGGTGCCGCTCGAGGAGACGATGACCGCCTTCGCCGACCTCGTGCGGGCCGGCAAGGTGCTCTACATCGGCGTCTCCGAGTGGCGGGCCGAGGAGATCGCGGCCGGTGCCGCGCTCGCCCGTGACCTCGGCGTCCAGCTCATCAGCAACCAGCCGCAGTACTCGATGCTGTGGCGGGTCATCGAGGACGAGGTCGTGCCCACCTCCGAGAAGGAGGGGCTGTCGCAGATCGTGTGGTCCCCGCTGGCGCAGGGCGTGCTCACCGGCAAGTACCTCCCGGGCCGGCAGCCGCCCGCCGACAGCCGTGGCGGGCACGCCGAGGCCGGGGGCTCGATGCAGCGGTTCCTGCGCGACGACGTCCTCACGCGGGTGCAGGAGCTCACGCCGATCGCCGCGGACCTCGGCCTGTCGATGGCGCAGCTCGCGGTCGCCTGGGTGCTGCAGAACCGCAACGTCGCCGCCGCGATCATCGGCGCCAGCCGGCCCGAGCAGGTGCGGGACAACGTGCAGGCCGCCGGCGTGGTCCTCGACGCCGACGTCCTCAAGCGGATCGACGAGGCCCTCGGCGACGTCGTGGAGCGCGACCCGGCCAAGACCTCCCGCGGCTGAGGGAGTACCTCCCTGCCCCCACCAGTCGCAGGCTCGCGGCGGGCCCCCGCAGGGAGGCCGCCGGGGCGGACGACCCGTCGTCCGCCCCGGCTACGTCGCCGCCAGCCCCATGGGGCCGTAGACCTCGTCCTCGCCGTCGAAGAGCCGCACCGTGGCCACGCCGCGCTCGAGCAGCACCCGCCAGTGCTCGCCCAGCCACGACTCCGCGTCGCCCTGGTTGTCGGTCTCCGGGACCTCGACACCGACCGACGCCGGGTCCACCTCCGCCCCCGAGGGGTCCTCCAGCCGCCAGTACCAGCTCATGGCCCCGAGGCTAGTGGCCGGCGCGGCCGTGCCCGGAGTGTGACCCGGCCCTGGTTACCCGGGCGATCATCGGGGGCATGTGAGGTCATCGACCGTCCATCCCCGGGACCGGAGGACCGATGACCCACCCCACCGCGGGCGCGAGCCGAGCCCCCGCACCACCCCCCGCACCGGAGGACGCCTCCACCGGGCAGCTCGTCGGCCAGCTCACCGAGCAGATCTCCCGGCTGGTCCGCGACGAGGCCCGGCTGGCCCAGGCCGAGATGACGCAGAAGGCCAAGCGACTGGGCGTCGGCGCCGGCCTCTTCGGCGGCGCGGGGCTGATGGCCTTCCTGGGGCTGGCCAGCCTCGTCGCCACCGCCATCCTGCTGCTGGACCTCGCACTGCCGGCGTGGGCAGCCGCCCTCGTGGTGACCGTCGTGCTCTTCGCCGTCGCCGGCGTGCTCGCCCTGATCGGCAAGAAGGACGTGCAGGACGCCGCGCCGCCGGTGCCCACGGAGGCGATCGCCAGCACCAGGACCGACATCGCGACGGTGAAGGAGAGTGTCCGCCGGTGAGCACCCCGAGCAGCGGCGCCGACGGCGCGCCGAAGGACCCCGACGCCATCAAGGCCGAGATCGAGGCCACCCGCGCCCAGCTCAGCCGCACCGTCGACGAGCTGTCGCACCGGCTCGACGTACCGGCCCGCGCCAAGGAGAGCGCGTTCCGGGCACGCGACACCGCCGTCGAGACCTATCGGGAGAGCCCTCCGGCGGTCGTGGGCGCGGGCGCGGGCCTGGCCGCCCTCGTCGGGTTGCTGGTGTGGCGCCGCCGCACCCGGGACCGCCGCGCGGCGGCCCGGCAGACCAAGCGGGCGGCGAAGGGGCTGGCCGCCCGCCGGGCGGCCGCCGAGAAGACCGCCCGCGCATCGGCGGCCAGAGCCGCGAAGCAGGCCCGCCGGGCCGCGAAGGCGAAGCAGGCCCGCCGGGCCGCGAAGGCGAAGCAGGCCCGCCGGGCCGCGAAGGCGAAGCAGGCCCGCCGGGCCGCGAGGAGGACGAAGTGAGCAGCAAGGGAGCCAAGATCGCCTACCGCCCCATCGGCCTGCTCGGCGGCATCCTCGCCGGCACCGTGTCAGGCGCCATCTTCAAGCAGGTCTGGAAGCGCGTGGCCGGCCGGGACGACGCCCCCGACGCGCTGCAGAGCGAGTACCCGATGTCGCAGGTGATCATCTCCGCCGCGCTGCAGGGCGCGATCTTCGCCGCGACCAAGGCCGCCATCGACCGGGCCGGCGCGCGCGGGTTCACCAAGCTGACCGGCAACTGGCCGGGCGACTGACGTGCCGGGCACGCGCCACCACGAGAGCGCCGTCGACCGGATCCGGGAACGCGTCGAGGAGAAGGCGGCCCGACGAGCGGCGGCCAAGGCAGCGGCCGAGCGGGGTCCCGACGCCCACGACGGCAGCCCGCCGTCCGGGGCGCCCACCGAGCAGCAGCTCCCGGGCATCACGGCGGACTCCCCCACGCAGATCCCGCTGCGCGGCTGGAAGCAGGTCGTCAAGCGGGCCTGGGCAGAGAACAAGGCCGACAACATGCCGATCATCGCCGGCGGCGTGGCCTTCTTCGGCTTCCTGGCCATCTTCCCGGCGCTGATCGCTACCATCTCGATCTACGGGCTGGTCGCCTCCCCGGAGCAGGTCAGCGAGCAGATCGAGTCGGTGTCCACACAGCTGCCCGACAGCGCCCAGGACATCGTCGGTGACCAGCTGACCTCGATCACCAGCAACAGCGGCGGGGCGCTGACCGTCGGACTCATCGTCTCGATCCTCGCCGCGCTGTGGAGCGCCTCCGGCGGCGTGGGCAACCTGATCACCGCCGTGAACCTGGCCTACGACGAGGTCGAGACCCGCGGGTTCATCAAGCTGCGGGCCACCTCCCTCGCGCTGACCCTCGGTGCGATCGTGTTCGTGCTCGTCGCGTTCACCCTGCTCGCCGTCGTCCCGGCGGTGCTGGAGGACCTCCCCCTGGGCGTCGTCGGCACCGTGCTCGCCCAGGTGGTGCGCTGGGTGCTGCTGCTCGGCGTCTTCGCCGGGGGGCTCGCGGTGGTCTACCGCGTGGCGCCCGACCGCGACGCCCCGCAGCTGCGGTGGGTCAGCCTCGGCTCGATCGTCGTCACCGTCGTGTGGGCGCTGGTCAGCATCGGGTTCAGCTTCTACGTCGACAACTTCGGGTCCTACAACGAGACCTACGGGGCCATCGCCGGCGTCATCGTGCTCATGCTGTGGCTGTACCTGACCTGCTACCTGGTACTGCTCGGCGCGGAGATCAACGCCGAGGCCGAGCACCAGACGGCGCGGGACACCACCGCCGGGGAGCCGCGGCCGATGGGTGAGCGCGACGCCGTCGTGGCCGACACGCTGCCCGACAAGCCGGAGCCGACCAAGGAGGACAAGGACCCCACCCGCAAGAACCGCTAGGCGCTCAGCGCACGTGCGAGGGCACGAAGGGCGGCCGCACGACCTCCACGGCCTGCGGCCGCCCGCGCACGTCGACGGCGAGGTCGGCGCCCTCGGCCGGTGCGGCGGCGGTGTCGAGCATCGCGAGGGCGATCCCGGTCCGCAGGGACGGCGAGAAGGTGCCGCTGGTGACCTCACCGACGCGGGCGCCCTCGCCGTCGAGGACCGCCATGCCCGGCCGCGGGATGCCCCGTCCGGTCGCGCGCAGCCCCCACAGCAGGCGGGCCGCGCCCTGCTCCTTCTCCGCCAGCAGCGCCCCGCGGCCCCAGAACTCCGGCTTGCGCCAGCCCACCGCCCAGCCAGCGCGGGCCTGGTTGGGCGTGATGTCGGGGGAGAGCTCGTGCCCGTGCAACGGGTACCCCATCTCGGTGCGCAGGGTGTCGCGCGCACCGAGACCGCACAGCCGCAGCCCCTCGTCCTGCCCGACGTCCACCAGCACGTCCCACAGCTCGCCGGCCTCCTCGGCCGGCACGAGCAACTCGTAGCCGTGCTCGCCGGTGTAGCCGGTGCGGCACACGGTCACCTCGGTGTGCCCGCCGCCGGTGCCGGTCACGAACGACATGTAGGGCAGCTCGCCGGGCAGGCCGAGGAAGGACAGCACCTGCGCCGACTTCGGCCCCTGCACGGCCAGGACGGCGACCTCGGCGTGCCGGTCGGTGACGGTGACCCCGGCCGGTGCCGCGTCGGTCAGCCGCGCGACGACCTCGGCGGCGTTGGCGGCGTTGGGCACCAGCAGGACGTCGTCGGGGCCGTGCAGGTACACGATGAGGTCGTCGACCACCCCGCCCGCTCGCGGGTCGCCGTCGGGCAGGCAGCACATCGTGTACTGCGCCTGCCCCGGCCCGATGCGGGACAGGTCGTTGGTGAGGCACGAGTCGACGAAGGCCGCGGCACCGGGCCCGCGGACGGTCACCGTGCCCAGGTGCGAGACGTCGAACAGGCCCACCCCGCTGCGGACGGCGGCGTGCTCGGCCAGCACCCCCCCGCCGGCGTACTCGATCGGCATGGTCCAGCCGCCGAAGTCGGCCAGTTTCGCGCCGGCCGCGAGGTGCCGCTCGTGCAGGGGCGAGGTCCGCGGGGTCACGGACGGCACGCTATCGGCGGCGGCCCGCCCCGTCTCCTTCGCCGTCCTCAGGACCGCCTCCGGCCGGGCACCTAGGATCGAGCGGTGCCGCCGACGATCACCGCCACCGACCGCCCGCTCGAGAAGCTCTCCGCCGACGCCGTCGTCGTCGGCATCGGCAAGGGGCCCGACGGCCTCCTGCCCACGCCCGGCGCGGAGGCCGTGGACCGCCTCCTCGGCGGCCGCCTGCTGCCCGCGCTGGCCGACCTCGGCGCACGGGGCGGCGAGGAGGAGGTCACGCGGGTCGCCAGCCTCGGGCAGGGCCCGTTCCCGGTGGTCGCGGCCGTCGGCCTGGGCGCCCCCGAGGCGGCCGGCGGGTACGGCGCCGAGGCGGTGCGCCGGGCCGCCGGTGCCGCCAGCCGCGCGCTGAGCGGCCGCGGTTCCGTGGTCACGCTGCTGGCCGCTGTGGGTGGGACGCCCGACGCGGCGCGCCTGCACGGTGTCGGCGAGGGCAGCCTGCTCGGCGCCTACGAGTTCACCGCCTACAAGTCCGCGCAGAACGGCCGGCCCACACCACCGCGGGAGTTCACCGTCGTCGTGCCGGACGCCGGGGACGCCCGCGCACCGCTGGCCCGTGCCCGCGCCGTGGCCGACGCCGTCACGCTGGTGCGCGACCTGGTCAACACCCCGCCCAACGACCTCTACCCCGCCGAGCTCGCCGACCGCGGCGCCGCCGCCGGGAAGGCCGCCGGGCTCTCCGTCGAGGTGCTCGACGAGGACGAGCTCGCGGCGGGCGGCTACGGCGGCATCCTGGCCGTCGGCGGCGGCTCGGTGCGCAAGCCGCGCCTCCTGCGCCTGACCTACAAGGGCAAGAAGGCGCGCAAGAAGGTCGCGCTGGTCGGCAAGGGCATCACCTTCGACAGCGGCGGGCTGTCCATCAAGCCCGCGCTGAAGATGGAGGACATGAAGAGCGACATGGCCGGCGCGGCCGCCGTGATCGCCACCGTGTGCCTGGTCGCGGAGCTGGAGCTGCCGGTCGAGGTGACCGCGACCGTACCGATCGCCGAGAACCTGCCCAGCGGCACCGCCTACCGGCCCGCCGACGTGGTCACCTTCCGCAACGGCAAGAAGGCCGAGATCACCAACACCGACGCCGAGGGCCGCGTCGTCCTGGCCGACGCGATCGCCCGGGCCGCCGAGGACTCCCCCGACTACCTGCTGGAGACCGCGACCCTCACCGGCGCGCAGCTGGTCGCGCTGGGCTCGCGCACCTCCGGTGTCATGGGCAGCGACGACCTGCGCGACGCCGTCGTGGCCGCCAGCCGGCGCAGCGGTGAGTCGATGTGGCCGATGCCGATGCCCGCGGAGCTGCGCAAGGGCCTGGACTCGCCGGTCGCCGACTTCGTCAACGCCAACGCCGACCGGATGGGGGGCATGCTCGTCGGCGCCCACTTCCTGGCCGAGTTCGTGCCGGCCGCCCTCCCGTGGGCGCACATCGACATCGCGGGGCCGAGCTACAACACCGGCGCCCCGTGGGGCTACACGCCCAAGGGCGGCACCGGCGTGCCCGTGCGGACGCTGCTGGCCACGATCGAGGACCTGATCGCGGAGTGAGGTCGTGGTCGCGTCCGGCCCGCGGCCGGACGCGACCGCCTCAGCTCGCTCCGTCGGCGCGCCGGCGGGCCGTCCAGTCGCGCATCCGCTGCGGGTACCCGGTGACCTGGGCGTCGTAGACGGGCACACGCAGCTCCCGGGACAGCCGCCGCGCGGTGTCGGGCCCGTCGATGCGGCGCCGGGTCCACTCTCCGTCGGCGGCGACGAGCACGATCGTGGACTCGGTGACCGCCGTGCGCGGCTCGACGAAGCCCTCGACCCCGCGGCGGGTCGCGACGAACTGCTCGAGGTGGGCGAGATCGGCCCGGCCGGCGCCGCGGTCGAGGGTGCCGCGCCGGTCGCCCGGGGGCGTCCTCCGCCGGAAACGCGTCCAGAACCCCATGTCCGCTCCCGTCCGAACCGGCCACGGCCGCACCGCGGCGTCCGCGCTGCTGAACGGCACTGTCGGCCGTCACGTTCCCGGAGTGGCAGGATGGGCGCGGACGTTCCCCCGCCCGCGTGAACGGGACGGGCCACTGCATTCGAGGAGAACTCGTGAGCGCACCCACCTCCCCCGCCGACCTGGTCATCCTCGGTGGTGGCTCGGGTGGCTACGCCGCCGCGCTGCGCGCCGCCGAGCTGGGCATGTCCGTCGTCCTCATCGAGCGCGACAAGGTCGGTGGCACCTGCCTGCACCGTGGCTGCATCCCCACCAAGGCCCTGCTGCACGCCGGTGAGATCGCCGACGCCGCCCGCGAGGGCGAGCAGTTCGGCGTCAAGACCTCCCTGGCCGGCATCGACATGGACGGCGTCAACGGCTACAAGGACGGCGTGATCTCCCGGCTCCACAAGGGCCTGCAGGGCCTCATCAAGAGCCGCAAGATCAACTACGTCGAGGGCGAGGGCCGGCTGGTCTCCCCCACCGCCGTCGAGGTCAACGGGCAGCGCTTCGAGGGCAAGCACGTCCTGCTCGCCACCGGCTCCTACGCCCGCAGCCTGCCGGGCATCGAGATCGACGGCGCCCGGGTCATCACCAGCGACCACGCGCTGAACCTGGACCGGGTCCCCGCCTCGGCGATCATCCTCGGCGGCGGCGTCATCGGCTGCGAGTTCGCCAGCGCCTGGAAGTCCTTCGGCGTCGACGTCACCATCGTCGAGGGCCTGCCGCACCTGGTCCCGCTGGAGGACGAGGCCTCCTCCAAGCTGCTGGAGCGCGCCTTCCGCCGCCGCAAGATCGAGTTCTCCCTCGGCAGCCTGGTCTCCGGCGTGCAGACCACCGAGAACGGCGTCAAGGTCTCCCTGCAGAACGGCAAGGAGTTCGAGGCCGAGCTGGTGCTCGTCGCCGTCGGCCGCGGCCCGGTCAGCCAGGGCCTGGGCTACGAGGAGGCCGGGGTGGCGATGGACCGCGGTTACGTCCTGGTCGACGAGTACTGCCGGACCAACGTCCCGACGATCTCCGCGGTCGGCGACCTCATCCCCACCCTGCAGCTGGCCCACGTCGGCTTCGCCGAGGGCATCCTCGTCGCCGAGCGCCTGGCCGGGCTCAACCCGGCCCCGATCGACTACGCCGGCGTCCCGCGCATCACCTACTCCGACCCCGAGGTCGCCTCCGTGGGCCTCACCGAGGCCCAGGCCAAGGAGCGGTACGGCGAGGTCAAGACCCTCACCTACGACCTCGGTGGCAACGGCCGCAGCCAGATCCTCAAGACGGCGGGTGCGGTGAAGCTCGTCCAGGCCGTCGACGGCCCCGTCGTCGGCGTGCACATGGTGGGCAGCCGCGTCGGCGAGCTCATCGCCGAGGCGCAGCTGATCTACAACTGGGAGGCCGAGGCCGACGACGTCGCGAGCCTCATCCACCCGCACCCGACCCAGAGCGAGGCTCTCGGCGAGGCGCACCTGGCGCTGGCCGGCAAGCCCCTGCACGTGCACGGCTGATCCACGTACCACCCCTCCCCATCCACAGCGCCGAGAAGGAGCCCCGCCCCGATGCCGACCTCCGTCACCATGCCCGCCCTGGGCGAGAGCGTCACCGAGGGCACGGTCACCCGCTGGCTCAAGCAGGAGGGTGAACAGGTCGAGGTCGACGAGCCTCTCCTCGAGGTGTCGACCGACAAGGTCGACACCGAGATCCCCTCGCCTGCCGCCGGTGTGCTGACCAAGATCCTCGTCGCCGAGGACGAGACCGTCGAGGTCGGCGCCGAGCTCGCCGTCATCGGTGGGGACGGCGACGGTGGGGGCGCCGCCCCGGCCTCCGCCGAGACCGTGGCGCCGGAGCAGCCGCCCGCGGAGCAGGCCCAGGAGGAGCCGGCGGCCCCGGCGCAGCAGCAGCCGGAGCCGGAGCCCGCCCAGGCCTCCGCGCAGGGCGACGGCGGCGGCCAGGGGACCCCGGTGACCATGCCGGCCCTGGGCGAGAGCGTCACCGAGGGCACCGTCACCCGCTGGCTGAAGTCGGTCGGCGACGAGGTGACCGCCGACGAGCCGCTGCTCGAGGTCTCCACCGACAAGGTCGACACCGAGATCCCGGCGCCGGTCTCCGGCACCCTGCTCTCGATCTCGGTCAACGAGGACGAGACCGTCGACGTGGGCGCGGAGCTGGCGATCATCGGCACCGGCGCGGCCGGTGGCGGCGCTCCCGCCTCCCAGCAGCAGGCGCCGGCCCAGCAGGCCGCACCGGCCCCGCAGGAGGCACCCGCACCGCAGCAGGCTCCCGCACCGCAGCAGGCTCCCGCACCGCAGCAGGCCCCGCAGCCGACGCCGGAGCCGGCGCAGGCCGCGACGGCGACCGAGCAGCCCGGTGGGGACTACGGCTCCAGCGGCGCCCAGCCCACCCAGTCGCCCACCTCGGCACCGTCGCCCGCCGCGGCGGTGGCCCCCTCCGCACCCGCGCAGCCGGCCGGCGGCGGGGACGGAGGCGGCACCTACGTCACCCCGCTGGTGCGCCGCCTGGCCAACGAGCACGGCGTCGACCTGTCCACGGTCACGGGGACCGGCGTCGGTGGGCGGATCCGCAAGCAGGACGTGCTGGCGGCGGCCGAGGCCGCCTCCGCCCCGGCCGCGGCGCCGGCTGCAGCCTCGGCGGGCGCGGGCCGCACCGCGCCGAAGCCCTCGCCGGCGGCCATGCCCGACACCACGCTGCGGGGCCGGACCGAGAAGCTCTCCCGGCTGCGCACCGTCATCGCCCGCCGGATGGTGGAGTCGCTGGCGGTCAGCGCGCAGCTGACGACCGTGGTTGAGGCCGACGTCACCGCGATCGCCCGGCTCCGCGCCCATGCGAAGAAGGACTTCGAGGCCCGCGAGGGCGTCAAGCTCTCCTTCCTGCCGTTCTTCGCGAAGGCAGCGGTCGAGGCGCTCAAGGCCCACCCGGCGGTGAACTCCTCGATCGACCTCGAGGCCGGCACGGTCACCTACCACGACTCCGAGAACCTCGGCGTCGCGGTGGACACCGAGCGCGGTCTGCTGGTGCCGGTCATCAAGGACGCCGGTGACCTCAGCCTCGGCGGGCTGGCCCGCAAGATCGCCGACCTGGCGGAGCGCACCCGTACCAACAAGGTCACTCCCGACGAGCTCGGTGGCGGCACGTTCACGCTGACCAACACCGGCAGCCGCGGCGCGCTGTTCGACACGCCGATCATCAACCAGCCGCAGGTGGCGATCCTCGGCACCGGGTCGGTCGTCAAGCGTCCGGTCGTCGTCCAGGACGAGGACCTCGGCGAGGTGATCGCGGTCCGGTCGATGGTCTACCTGGCCCTGACCTACGACCACCGCATCGTCGACGGCGCCGACGCCGCCCGCTTCCTCACCACGGTCCGGGAGCGGCTGGAGGCCGGTCAGTTCCACGGCGAGCTCGGTCTCGCCTGATCCGCACCCGATCGGGGCCCCGGCGGAAGCCGGGGCCCCGATCGCGTTCCGCTGCCCGAGCTCGGCGAGGAGACAGATGAAGATCGCGGTCACCGGCTCCTCGGGGCTGATCGGATCCCACCTGGTCCCTGCGCTGTGCGCCGACGGACACGACGTCCTCCGGCTGGTGCGCCGGACACCGCGCACCGCTGACGAGCACCGCTGGGACCCGCAACACCGGCGGATCGACCCTGCGCTGCTCAGCGACGTCGACGCCGTGGTCAACCTGGCCGGCGTCGGCATCGGCGACCGCCGGTGGACCGCGAAGCACAAGCAGCGCGTGCTCGCCAGCAGGGTGGACGCGACCCGCACCGTCAGCGAGGCCATGGCCGCGGCCGCGACGGCGGACCCGACCCGGCCGCGCGTCCTCCTCTCCGGCTCGGCGGTCGGCTGGTACGGCGACACGGGGGACACCGCGGTCGACGAGCGCGCTCCGGCCGGCCACGACTTCCTCTCCCGGGTCTGCACCGAGTGGGAGGCGGCGGCCGCACCGGCGGCCGATGCGGGGATCCGGGTGACCCTGCTCCGGACCGGTCTCGTGCTGGGCCCCGGCGGGCTGCTGGGCCGGCTGGCTCCGCTGTTCCGGCTCGGGGTCGGTGGCAGGCTGGGCTCGGGCCGGCAGTACTGGCCGTGGATCAGCCTGACCGACGAGGTCGACGCCATCCGCTTCCTGCTCACCGCCCCCGTCGCCGGGCCGGTGAACCTCACCGCGCCCACGCCGGTCACCAACGCCGAGTTCACCCGTGCCCTGGCCCGCGCCGTCCACCGGCCCGCGGCGCTCCCGGTGCCCGGCCTCGCGCTGCGCCTGGCCGTCGGGGAGTTCGCGCCCGTGGGCATCCTGGCCGGGCAGCGGGCCCTCCCGGCCCGGCTGGAGGAGGCCGGTTTCACCTGGACCCACACGGACCTGGACGCCGCGCTGCGGTCAGCACTCCACCGCCGCTGACTCATCCCGTCCGCTCCGCCGCGTCGATCCGCCAACCCCCGTCGCGCTCGGCCAGGGTCATCCGCACCTGCGCCTCGCCGCGGGCATCCACCGCCCGGACGGCTCGTCCATCCGGCTCCCGGGCCGTGACGACCTCGTAGGCCGGCCACGTGTCGACGACGTCGAGGGTCACGTGGCCCTCCCCCACCCCGCCGTCGACCACCGCGACGCGGACGACCGCCAGCGCGAAGCCCCGGACCGTCTCCCCGGCCCGGGCGAACGCCTCGACGGTCGTGCGGTCGGCGGCCAGCAGGGGGCTGGCGCTCGTGTGGACCTCGTCGAGCAGCTGAGCGGCACCGGTGCGGAAGGCCTCCGCACGCCGCTGGTAGAGCTCGCCGAGCCGGGCCGCCCACGCCTCCGCCGAGTCAGGGTCGTCCAGGGCCTCGGTCGCCGTCCTGCCGCCCGCGGCCGCACCCGCCGCCTCCTCCACAGGAGCCGGGGTGGGGCTCGAGGTGGCGGCCTGCCCGTCCAGCCCCGCCGCCACCGGTCCTCCCGCGGGCCCGGCCGGCTCACCCGACGGACCCCCGAGCCAGAGCGCGCCCGTCACCAGGATGCCCGCCGCGAGCACGACGCTCACCCGGGCGACCAGCGCCCGGGGCGAGGCCGCAGCTCCCCGCTCCCGGATCGCCGCCACGAGACGCGGGGGGGGGGGGGGGGGGGGGGGGGGGGGGGGGGGGGGGGGGGGGGGGGGGGGGGGGGGGGGGGGGGGGGGGGGGGGGGGGGGGGGG
>NZ_JBJGYW010000057.1:0-18061 GCF_054050215.1 Geodermatophilus sp. SYSU D01186
CACCCGCGTGGCCCAGCGGATCCTGGCGCTGACCGCCGCCATCTGGCACAACCGCGCCACCGGCCAGCCGATCACCCGCTCACTGATCGCCTACGACCACTGACCGACTTTGGACTTACTCGTCTAGTCCTCGTCGTCCTCGAACAGGGCGACCAGCTCGTCGGCGGTGCAGGCCACGTGCAGCGGGACGATCGACACCGTCCACCCCGGGCGCCGCTCGTCGATGTCGAGCGCGAGGTCCCACGCCGCCCGGGCGCTGAGCGGGCCGAAACAGGCGTCGTCCCCGTCGTCGGCGATCGCCACCTCGACCAGCCAGGTGTCGGAGAGGTCGGCCGCCAGCTCGGCGAAGTCCGGGTCGGTGCCGTCCTCGGGCTCAGGGGAGTCGGCCGCGACGGGGTAGATGAGCGCCATACCGCAGCCTCTCAGAGCTGGATGCCGCGCGTGAGGGCGCCGTCGACCACCAGGTTCGTCCCGGTCGTGAAGCTGGAGACGGGGCTGGAGAGGAAGACGACGGCCCTGGCCATCTCCTCCGCCGTCCCCATCCGGCCGGTCGGGTTCAGCGCGAGCGCCGTGGCGAACAGCTCGGGGTTGCCGCGCTCGATGTTCTGCCAGAAGCCGTCCGGGAAGTAGGTGTTGCCAGGTGAGACCACGTTGGCCCGCACCCCGCGGCCGGCCAACTGCATCGCCAGGCCCGAGACGTAGCCGATGATCGCCGTCTTCATCGTCCCGTAGGGCCCCGAGACGGCGTCGGACTCCCGTCCCGAGACGCTCGAGACGGCCACGATCGAGCCGTGTCCGCTGCGTTCCAGGTGCGGGATCGCCGCCTTCGCGAGGCGGACCGTGTGCATGAGGTCCACCTCGAAGCTCGTGTACCAGTTCTCCTCGGTGTCCGGGGTGGCGAGCGCACTCACGTTGGCGACGACGGCGTCCAGGCCGCCCAGGCGTCCGGCGGCCGCCTCCACCCACGAGGTGAGGGCCGCACCGTCGCGTACGTCCAGCTGGACGCCGGAGGCCCGCCCGCGCCGATCGGCGAGAGCCTTCTCCGTCGCCTCGATCTCGGCGGCGTCGCGGGCGCAGAACTCCACGACCGCGCCCTCGTCGACGAAGGTCTCGACGATGGCGCGGCCGATGCCGCGCGTGCCGCCGGTGACGAGCACGCGGGCTCCGGTGAGCTGCAGGTCCACGGGGTTCCTCCCAGGGGTCAGAGCAGGGTCGCCGCGCGGCGGCGGAGGTCGTCGTGCAACCCGCCGTAGGCCGAGGCCCGCGGCAGGAGGGACTTGCGGGCCTTCACCACGGCGCTGTAGTTCGCGTCGACGACGTTGGCGATCGGCACCTCGGAGATCTGCGAGAGCAGCTGGTAGGCGTCCATGGGGTGCAGCCCGTAGAGCTCGCCGAACCAGCGCACCAGCTCTACCTGGCCGATCCGCCAGGCGTCCTCCAGCGGCCGGCTCGAGCCGACGGTCATCCAGTGCGTGTCGTCCTCGAGCCGCGGCCAGAGCGGGGCGCCGCCCTTGACCAGCTCGACGATCAGCGTCGTGGTCATCGCGCCCTCGACGGCGGTCCCGCAGGCCTCGCCCTCCCCCTGTCGGTAGTGCCCGTCGCCGACCGAGAACAGCGCCCCCTCCACGTTGACGCCGAGGAAGCAGGTGGTGCCCGGGCGCATCTGCGGGGTGTCCATGTTGCCGCCGAAGCGCTCGGGCACCAGCGAGCTGCGCACCTCACCGCCGGGCGGCGCGACCCCGACGGTGCCGAGCATCGGCTCCACCGGGAGGGCGACCTGCAGGTCGGTGTGCTGCGCCGCGAAGGTCACCGTGTTCGCGGCCCGGTCCAGCTCGTAGATCCAGGTGGTGTCCGGCAGGGGCTCCTGCAGCGTCGCCGTCCGGTCGGTGCTGGTGAGCCCGCCGAAGAACGGGATCGCCGCCGACGCGCCCCAGTCGCGGGCCGGCTCCATCGCCACGAAGTGCAGGGCGAGGGTGTCGCCGGGCTCGGCGCCCTCGACGAAGAACGGCCCGGTCTGCGGGTTCACGAAGCGCAGGTCGACCTTCTCGCTGGAGAGGTCGGTGGTCTTCTGCAGCGCGCCGCAGAAGGCGTCGTCGGACCACACGCGCAGCGCCGTCCCGGGGGTGACCCGGCGCAGCGGGGCGACGCCGCCGAAGGTGAACGCGTACTGCTCGAACGTGGGCACGACCTCGACGACGTCCATGCCGCAGCCTAGGAAGGCGCAGCTCAGTCCGGCAACGCCCCGAGGCGTACGCGGTCCGGCGTCAGCTCCGCCACCGACGGGACGCCGAGCAGCTGCAGGGTGCGCGCGATCTCGCGGGCCAGGATGTCGGCGGCCCGCTGCACCCCGCGCTCACCGCCGGCCATGAGCCCGTAGAGGTAGGCCCGGCCGACCAGGCAGGCCCGGGCGCCGAGGGCCACCGCCGCCACGACGTCCGCCCCGTCGAGGATGCCGCCGTCGAGGTAGACCTCCGCGCGGTCGCCGACCGCAGCGACGACCGCGGGCAGCTCGACCAGCGGGGTGGGCGCGCGGTCGAGCTGGCGGCCGCCGTGGTTGGAGACGACGACCGCGTCGGCACCGGCGTCCACGACCGCGCGGGCGTCGTCCGCCGTCTGCACGCCCTTGACGACCAGCGCGCCGGACCACCGGGCCCGCAGGTCGTGGACGTCGGCCAGGGTCGCGGCCGGCTCGAAGACGCGGTCGGCGAGCTCGGCGACCGTCCCGCCCCACGACCGCAGCGAGGCGAACTGCAGCGGCTCGGTGGTCAGCAGGTCGACCCACCAGTGCGGGTGGACGGCGGCGTTGGCCATCGTCCGCAGGGTGAGGGCGGGCGGGATGGTGAAGCCGTTGCGGACGTCGCGCAGCCGCGGGCCGGCGACGGGGGTGTCGACGGTCAGGACCAGCGCCTCGTAGCCCGCGGCGGCCGCCCGCGCCACCAGCGCCTCGCTGGCCTCGCGGTCACGCCACAGGTAGAGCTGGAACCACTTGCGCGCCTCGGGCGCCGCCGCGGCCAGCGCCTCGATCGTCGTCGTCCCCATCGTCGAGAGCGCGTGCGGGATGCCGACCCGCTGCGCCACCCGGCCCACGGCCGACTCGCCCTCGGTGTGCATGAGCCGGGTGAAGCCCGTCGGGGCGAACGCCAGCGGCAGCGCCGAGGGGCGGCCGAGGACCGTCGTCGACGGGTCGACGACCGAGACGTCGCGCAGCACGCTGGGGCGGAACTCCAGCCGCTGGAACGCCTCCCGCGACCGGCGCAGGCTCGTCTCGGCGCCCGCTCCGCCGTCGGTGTAGTCGAACACCGCGCGCGGCGCCCGCCGCCGGGCGATCTCCCGCAGGTCGCCGACCGTGGCGGCCGCGGCCAGCCGGCGGTCGGTCGCGTCCCCCGGCAACCGCCGGGGCCGGATCACCTCGCGCAGTTCCGACCAGCGGGGCACCCGGCGATCGACCACGTGGTCCTCCTCGGTCTCGGCGTCCGGCCCACCCTGCCAGGACGGCGGTGCCGGTGGGACGAGTGGGACGACGCTCCGCCGCGTCGCCGCGCGCCGGGCGCGAACGGCGGTTAACGTCCCCGGCACAGTGACGCGCGTCACCGTCGATGCCGCACCAGAGGAACAGGACAGGCCCCGATGCTCTACACCGCCTACGAGATCAACCGCCGGGCGGGCGCGCCCGTCGTGGCCGCGTCCGGGCTGACCGCCCGCGCGCTGTCAGCGCTCCCGCCCCGGCTCGGCGGTGCGGCGGGGGTGCGGCACCTGCGGGCGGCGTGCGACATCGTCGCGAGGTCCCGGCCCACCCACGACCGGCCCGACTACGGGATCGACGCGGTGGTCTCCGGCGGGCGGCGCACGGCGGTCTCCGAGCACCCCGTGGGCTGCACCGCGTTCGCCACCCTGCTGCACTTCCGCAAGGCGGGGATGACCGGGCAGCCGCCGGTGCTCGTCGTCGGGCCGATGTCGGGGCACTTCACCACACTCATCCGCCCGACCATCCGCACGCTGCTCGCCGACCACGACGTCTACGTCCTCGACTGGCACAACGCCCGCGACATCCCGGTCTCCGAGGGCCCGTTCGGGCTGGACGAGTACATCGAGCACGTGATGGACGCGCTGCGGCAGCTCGGGCCGGGGGCGCACGTCGTCGCCGTCTGCCAGCCCGCGGTCCCGGTGCTCGCCGCCGTCGCGCTGCTGGCCGAGGACGACGACGCCGCCCAGCCGGCCACCCTCACCCTCATGGCGGGCCCGGTCGACACCCGCGTGAACCCGAACCGGATCAACGAGGCGGCCGGCAAGCAGCCCCTGTCGGCCTACGAGCGCCGGCTGATCAGCACCGTGCCGCGGCGGTACGCCGGCGCGGGACGGCGGGTCTACCCGGGTGTCGTCCAGCTGACGGCGTTCATGTCGATGAACCCGCGGCGGCACCTCGACGCGCACCTGCGGCTCTACCGCGACCTCGTCACCGGCAACGCGGAGCGGGCGGCGACGACCCGCGCCTTCTACGACGAGTACGGCGCGGTGATGGACGTCCCCGCCGAGTTCTACCTGCAGACGGTCGGGCGCATCTTCCAGGAGCACCACATGGCCACCGGCCGGTTCACCTGGCGCGGGCGGCCGGTCGACCCCTCCGCGATCCGGCGGACGGCGCTGCTGACCGTCGAGGGCGCCCGCGACGACATCTGCTCACCCGGCCAGACCGAGGCCGCGCACGACCTGTGCACCGGCATCCCCGACACGCACAAGCGGCACCACCTGCAGCCCGGGGTCGGCCACTACGGCGTCTTCAGCGGGTCGCGCTGGGAGGCCGAGGTGTACCCGGTGCTGCGCGACTTCGTCGCCGAGCACACCGTGCAGCACGCCGCCGCCGGCTGACCCGGCGGCCCCGCGGTACAGGAGCCGCGGCGGAGGAACCACCACCCACGTCCCGCGGCTCCGGACGTGGGTGGTGGTTCCTCCGCCGGGGTCAGGCGAGGCGGGTGGCGCGCACCGTGAGGGGTTCCCGACCCTCGCCGTCGTCGTCCTCGACCGGCTCGGCGTCCACGACGTCGCCGGGCAGCTCGTCGGCGCCGGGGCCCGGGTCGGTGGACAGCCAGCGGTCCCACCAGCGCAGCAGGTGCTCCAGGCGCGCCAGCCGGTGCCGCGGCCGGCCCGACCGGCTCAGCTCGTGCCCCTCCCCCGGGAAGAGCAGCAGCTCCGACGGGACGCCGCGCCGCTTGAGCTCGACGTAGAGCCGCTGCGCCTGCTCCACCGGGCAGCGCCAGTCCTGCTCGGCGTGCACGACGAGGGTCGGCGTGGTGATGTCCCCGGCCCGGGCGAGCGCGCTCTGCTCGGCCAGCCGGGCCGGGTCACGGCCCAGGTGCGCGTCGACGACGTACCACCCGATGTCGGACGAGCCGACGAAGCTCACCGGGTCCAGGAACGCCCGCTCGACCACCGCCGCGGCGAACCGTGCCGACCGGGCGATGAGCACCGCGGTGAGGTAGCCGCCGTACGAGCCGCCCATGACACCGACCCGGTGCGCGTCCAGCGCCCGATCGGCCAGGGCGGCGTCGAGGAGGGCCAGCACGTCGTCGGCGTCGACGGTCCCCCAGGCGCCGTGCAGCACCCGGCCGTGCGCCTGCCCGTAGCCGGAGGAGCCCCGCGGGTTGCCCTGGACGACGGCGTAGCCGGCCGACACGAGCACCTGCGTCTCGTCGAGCAGCGTCCAGCCGGACTGCCGGTACGGCCCGCCGTGCACCAGCACCACCACCGGGTGCGGCCCCGGGCCGGCCGGCGCGGTGACCCAGCCGTGCACGGGGTGGCCGTCGGGCGCGGCCGCGGTCAGCTCGCGCATCCGGTGCACCCGGCCGGTGGCCCCCAGGGCGCGGCCGAACCCGGTCAGCAGCCGCCGCCGTCCCGGCGTGATCGCGATCAGCTCCCCGGCGGAGCGGTCGTGCGCCACCGTGGCGACGACGACCCCGCCGCCGACCGCGACCCCGCGCACCGTGAACGGCCCGTCGACCAGCGCCTCGGCCGGCCGGCCGTCCAGCGGCACCCGCAGCAGCTCCACCGCGCCGCGACGCTGCACCCCGAGGTACGCCGCTCCCCCGGCCAGCACGGTCGCCGGCGTCTCGTCCCCACGCTCGGTGTGCTCCGGGTCGAGCACGGGCTCCAGCGCGCCACCGGCCGCCGGCACGCGGCACAGCGTGGCGCTGCGGGCGAACTCGTCGAGGCCGTCAGGGCCGAGGTCAGGACGCGCGGTGAGCCAGATCGTGGTGCCGGCCGCGTCGTAGGCGGGGAGGGAGCAGTCGCCCCGGCCGTCGGTGACGCGGCGCAGCGTCCCGCCGGCGGCCGGGACGGCGTACACGTCCCGGACCAGGTCGCGGTCGGCCCGCGGGTGCCGGGCGGACACGAACGCCAGCTCCGCGCCGTCCGGACTCCAGGTGACGTCGGTGTCGTCGTGGGGACCGTCGGTGACCTGCCTCGGCTGCGGCAGCGGCGTCCCGTCGTCCTCCCCGCCGGGCGGCAGGTCGAGGACGAACACGTGGCTGTGCTGGTCGGCGAGGAAGCCGACGCCGTCCAGCCGGTAGCGCAGCGTCGTGATCAGCCGGGGCGGCTCGGCGTCGGGGTCGGCGCTGAGCCGGCCCGGCTGCGGTACCCGGGCGACGTAGGCCAGCCGGCGGGAGTCCGGCGCCCACACCGGCGCGCCCGCTCCGAGCGGGTGGTCGGTGAGCCGCCGCGGCGCCCCGCCGGCGGTCGGCAGGAGGTGGACCTGGGGCCGGCCGCCCGGCTCGGCGCCCAGGTAGGCCAGCCAGCGACCGTCCGGGGAGAACGCCGGAGCGGTGTCCCGGGAGCCGCTGGTCAGGGCCCGGGCCGGCGCCGAGCCGTCGGTCGGCACCGCCCACAGCTGGCTGCGGTACGCGTCCGCGGCGAGGTCCAGCCGGGTGACGGCCACGACCACCATGCGGCCGTCCGGGGAGACCGTGGGGACGCCGGGCGTGCGGAGGAGCTCCAGGTCGGTCGGGCGCATGATGCGGCCGCGCTGACCCGGCGGACGGCGTCCGCCGGGTCAGCCGCGGTGGCGGTCCCGGTCGGCCTCGAGCCCCTCGCCCGTGGTGGCCCTCCGCTCGGCGTCGGCCAGGGCCTCCGGGCCGCTGGACCGCACCGACCCGGCGGCCTCGACGGGCGAGGGCTCGGGCGTCTGGCCACGGGTCTTGAGCAGGCTGGCGACGGTGGCGATCACCAGGACACCGAGGATGATCGACAGCGACAGCCAGATCGGGATCGTCGGGACGGCGTCGATGTGCTCGCCGCCGTTGATGAACGGCAGCGTGTTCTCGTGCAGCGCCTCCATCACGAGCTTCACGCCGATGAAGGCCAGGATCACCGCCAGGCCGAGGGAGAGGTAGACCAGCCGCTTGAGCAGGCCACCGAGCAGGAAGTAGAGCTGGCGCAGGCCCATGAGCGCGAAGACGTTCGCGGTGAAGACGATGAACGGCTCACGCGTCAGGCCGAAGATGGCCGGGATGCTGTCGAGCGCGAAGATCAGGTCCGTCGTCCCCAGCGCCAGGAAGACGATGACCATCGGCGTCCAGAACTTCTTGCCGTTCTGCGTGACGCGGATCTTGCTGCCGTGGAAGTCCTGGGTGATCGGCAGCACCCGGCGCATCCGCCGGATGAACGCGTTCTCCTCGTAGTCCTCGTCCTCGCCGCGATGCCGCACCAGGTTGATCGCGGTGTACACGAGGAACGCGCCGAAGATGTAGAAGACCCAGGTGAACCGCTCGATCACCGCGGCGCCGAGCAGGATGAACACCCCGCGCAGGATCAGCGCGATGATGATGCCCACCATCAGCGCTTCCTGCTGCAGGTGCCGGGGCACCTGGAAGCGGGCCATGATGATCACGAAGACGAACAGGTTGTCCACCGACAGGCTGTACTCGGTCAGCCAGCCCGCGTAGAACTCCGTCGCGAACTGCCCGTTCGTGAAGGCCAGCAGCAGCACGCCGAAGATCAGCGCCAGGGCGACGTAGAAGCTCACCCACAGGCTGGCCTCCTTCATGGAGGGCTCGTGCGGGCGGCGGGCGACGATGGCCAGATCGGCGAGCAGCAGGACCGTGAGCCCCACGAACGTCGCGACCTCGAACCAGACGGGGAGATCCACGGGCTACGACTCTACGGGGCGCTCCCGCGGGCTGCTGCCCGCCGCCCGGCGCGTGATGCGCCGGGCGGCGGTGCGCTCAGCCCTGCGCGCGACCGGCGCCGCGGCCTGCGGCCTCGCCGACCGGCGTCGGCCCACCGGCGTGCCGGGCGTCCCGCGCCGCGAGCGCGTCGCGGTCGACCCCGCCGTCCACCTGCGGGTCTGCGCCGTGCAGAGAGCCGGCGGAGGCGGTGGGCTCCGGAGCACCGGCGCCGGCAGTCGCACGGTCCTGCGCCCGCGTCCGGTCCCGCCGGTTCTTCGCCAGGCTGGCCACGGTCGTGACCAGCAGTGTGAGCAGGATGACCGTCAGCGACAGCCACGTCGGGATCTCCGGCACCGCGGTCACGTGCTCACCGCCGTTGACGAACGGCAGCTCGTTCTCGTGCAGGGCGTGGATCACCAGCTTGACGCCGATGAAGCCGAGGATGACCGCCAGGCCGTAGGACAGGTAGACCAGCCGGTCGAGCAGGCCGTCGAGGAGGAAGAACAGCTGGCGCAGGCCGAGCAGCGCGAAGGCGTTGGCGGTGAAGACCAGGTACGTCTCCTGGGTGAGGCCGAAGATCGCCGGGATCGAGTCGACCGCGAACAGGATGTCGGCGCTGCCGATGGCGACCAGCGCGATCGCGAGCGGGGTGATGTACCGCTTGCCGGCGATCGTGACCGTCATCCGGTCGGAGTGGTACTCCTCGGTGGTCGGCAGCAGGCGCCGGGTGAGCCGGAGGACGCCGTTCTCCTTGAACTCCTCGTCGTGGGTGTGGCCGCCCCGGGCCTGCAGGTACGCGGTGTAGATCAGGAACGCGCCGAACACGTAGAAGATCCAACTGATGTTCTGGATCGCCGCGGCGCCGACGAAGATCAGCGCCGTCCGCAGGACGAGGGCGAACGCGATGCCGAACAGCAGGACCTTCTGCTGCAGCTCCCGGGGAACCGCGAAGCTGCCCATGATCAGGACGAAGACGAAGAGGTTGTCGACCGAGAGGCTCTTCTCGGTGACGAAGCCGGCGAAGTACTCGCCGCCGTACTGCGGGCCCGCGAACCACAGGACCAGCAGGCCGAAGACGATGGCGATGCCGACGTAGACCGCCGACCAGGTGGCCGACTCACGCAGCGTCGGCGCGTGCGGGGTGCGGACGTGGCCGACGAAGTCGAACACGAGCATCCCGACGATCGCGGCGACGGTGATGGCCCACACCCAGAATGGGACGTCCATGCGGTGGTTCCTCCGGTTGACAGACAGGTGTCAGTACCGGAGGTCTCTCCCACCGCCCGAGCCCGGGCGGCCGGCAGCGCCGGAGGTCACGGGACCTCGTGTTGACGGCGCTGCCGCGCAGGGATACTCCCCTCCACGTTCGGACCCGGCGGCGGGCAGGCGTCATCGACAGCAGACACCGTGGATCCACCGCGCCCAACGGACGGCGGCCCGGCAGGGTTCCCGGCCCCCGGGACCGCCGTGGGCAGCGCCCGGCCGGGCCCCCTGCGGGGTCTCGCCGCGAGCGACGGGGGCGGGGTCCTCCCTCAGGCCGGCGCGGCCGGGCGCCTGCTCTTCGGCAGCGCCGCCACGATCGCGTCGTAGGAGGCGTCGACCAGCTCCCGGACCTCGTCGTCGGGCACCGGGCCGGTCCAGTCCACCGCGTTCCAGCCGTAGCGGCCCACGTAGGCGCTGGCGGTGATCGCGCCGGGGTACCGGTCGCGCCACTCCGCGGCCTCGGCGGCATCGCGGCCGCACTTCACGCCGACCGTCCCGCCGTCGAGACCGATGAAGGCGAACGCCTTGCCGCCGACCTTCGCCACCAGCTCCGCCTCACCCCAGGGGTAGGTCTCCTCGGCCCCCGGCTTGCCCAGGCAGTGGGCCACCAGCTCCTCGCGCTCCACGCCGGCCCCTGGCTAGGCGTGGGCCGCGTCGAACTGCCGGAGCTCCTTCTTCAGCTCGGCCAGCTCGTCGCGCAGCCGCGCCGCGACCTCGAACTGCAGCTCCCGCGCGGCGGCGAGCATCTGCTCGTTCATCTGCGTGATGAGGTCGGCGAGCTCGTTGCGCGGCAGGCCCTGGACGTCGATCGAGCCGGCCTTGCCCTTGCCGCCGGCCTTCTTCGACGAGAGGCCCGGCACCGGCGCCTTGCCGCGCGACTGCTGACGACCCGAGCCACCGATGAGCTCGGCGGACTCGGAGTCCTCCGCCTCGCGGTAGATGCCGTCGAGGATGTCGACGATCTTCTTCCGCAGCGGCTGCGGGTCGATGCCGCGCTCGGTGTTGTAGGCGATCTGCTTCTCGCGCCGCCGGTTGGTCTCCTCGATCGCCTGCGCCATCGAGGGCGTGATCTTGTCGGCGTACATGTGCACCTGACCGGAGACGTTGCGCGCCGCGCGGCCGATCGTCTGGATCAGCGAGGTGCCCGACCGGAGGAAGCCCTCCTTGTCGGCGTCGAGGATCGCCACCAGCGACACCTCGGGCAGGTCGAGGCCCTCGCGCAGCAGGTTGATGCCGACCAGGACGTCGTACTCGCCCTGGCGCAGCTCCCGCAGCAGCTCGACCCGGCGCAGGGTGTCGACCTCCGAGTGCAGGTAGCGCACCTTGATGCCGAGCTCGAGCAGGTAGTCGGTGAGGTCCTCGGCCATCTTCTTCGTCAGCGTGGTGACCAGGACGCGCTCGTCCTTCTCCGTCCGGAGGCGGATCTCGTGCACCAGGTCGTCGATCTGGCCCTTCGTCGGCTTGACCACGACCTCCGGGTCGACCAGCCCGGTCGGACGGATGACCTGCTCGACGACGTCCCCCTGCACCCGGCCCAGCTCGTAGGGGCCGGGCGTGGCCGACAGGTAGACCGTCTGCCCGATCCGGTCGGTGAACTCCTCCCACCGCAGCGGGCGGTTGTCCATCGCCGAGGGGAGCCGGAAGCCGTGCTCGACCAGCGTGCGCTTGCGGCTCATGTCGCCCTCGTACATGCCGCCGATCTGCGGCACGGTCACGTGCGACTCGTCGATGACCAGCAGGAAGTCGTCGGGGAAGTAGTCGATGAGGCAGGCGCCGGCACTGCCGGCCGCGCGGCCGTCGATGTGCCGGGAGTAGTTCTCGATGCCGGAGCAGAAGCCGACCTGCCGCATCATCTCGATGTCGTAGGTGGTGCGCATGCGCAGCCGCTGGGCCTCCAGCAGCTTGCCCTGCCGCTCCAGCTCGGCCAGCCGCTGCTCCAGCTCCGCCTCGATGGAGGCGATGGCCCGCTCCATGCGGTCGGGGCCGGCGACGTAGTGGGTGGCCGGGAAGACGAACAGCTCGTCGACCTCGCGCACCACCTCGCCGGTCAGCGGGTGCAGGTAGTACAGCCGCTCCACCTCGTCGCCGAACATCTCGATGCGGCAGGCGAGCTCCTCGTACACCGGGAACACCTCGATGGTGTCGCCCCGGACCCGGAAGGTGCCGCGGGTGAACGAGAGGTCGTTGCGGGTGTACTGCTCGGTGACGAGCGTGCGCAGCAGCTCGTCGCGGTCGCGCTCCTCCCCCACCTTGATCTTCAGCGCCCGGTCGACGTACTCCTCGGGGGTGCCCAGGCCGTAGATGCAGGAGACGGTCGAGACCACGACGACGTCGCGCCGGGTGAGCAGGCTGTTGGTCGCCGAGTGCCGCAGCCGCTCGACCTCCTCGTTGATCGAGGAGTCCTTCTCGATGTAGGTGTCGGTCTGCGGGACGTAGGCCTCGGGCTGGTAGTAGTCGTAGTACGAGACGAAGTACTCGACCGCCGCGTCGGGCAGCAGCTCGCGGAACTCGTTGGCCAGCTGCGCGGCCAGGGTCTTGTTCGGCGCCATCACCAGCGTGGGGCGCTGCACCTGCTCGATGAGCCACGCCGTCGTGGCCGACTTGCCGGTACCGGTGGCGCCGAGGAGGACGGTGTCCTTCTCCCCCGAGTTGACCCGCTCGGCGAGCGCCTTGATGGCGGCGGGCTGGTCACCGGATGGCTCGAACTCGCTGACGACGCGGAAACGCCCTCGGGTGGGCCGGAGATCGGTGGTCGAGCGCACGGGGACGACGGTACGACGGGGGTGTGACAGGACGCTGTTCGTGCGACGCCGGTGCACGCACGGGGCGCACGGGGACGACCGACTGGCCCCCGGTGCTTGCCCCGGGGTACGGGGCCCCCTAGCGTCCCCGCTCGCAGGAGCGGTCATCGCCGAGGACCAGCGCCACCCGGGCAGCGCCCGGGCGAGGTCGGACCCCGGCGCCGCTGCCCGGCCGGACCTGCAGACGACGCCCCCCGCGGAGAACCGCGGGGGGCGTCGTCGTCCGGAGGTGAGCGAGATCTCCCCCGGGATGCCGGCGCGAGGTGTGCGCGGCGTCCGGAGGGGGCAACGGGGGCACGGGGCGCCCGGTGTGCCCCGACCTCCTCACCGGCGCCTTGCGGCGGGGAGGCCACCTGCCCCCGGCGTCCCGGGGGCGCCAGCGCAGGAGGACCCCGCACGATGACCCAGGTCTGGCCCGGCAGCGCCTATCCGCTCGGTGCCACGTACGACGGCACCGGCACCAACTTCGCGATCTTCAGCGAGGTGGCCGAGAAGGTCGAGCTGTGCCTCTTCGACGAGGACGGCAACGAGGAGCGCATCCGGCTCCCGGAGATGGACGGCTACGTCTGGCACGCCTTCCTCCCCGGCATCCACCCCGGCCAGAAGTACGGGTTCCGCGTGCACGGCCCCCACGACCCGGCCCAGGGCCTGCGCTGCAACCCGAACAAGCTGCTGCTCGACCCGTACGCCAAGGCGATCGACGGCCAGATCGACTGGGACCCGTCGGTCTTCGGCTACGACTTCGAGACCAAGGAGCGCAACGACGAGGACTCCGCGGCGCACATGCCGAAGTCCGTCGTCGTCAACCCGTACTTCGACTGGGGCGTGGACCGCCCGCCGAGGACGCCCTACAACAAGACGGTCATCTACGAGGCCCACGTCAAGGGCCTGACCATGACCAACCCGCGGATCCCGGAGGAGCTGCGCGGCACCTACGCCGGCATCGCCCACCCGGCGACGATCGAGCACCTCACCGACCTCGGCATCACCGCGATCGAACTGCTGCCGGTGCACCAGTTCGTGCAGGACGACACCCTCCAGCAGAAGGGCCTGCGCAACTACTGGGGCTACAACACGATCGGCTTCTTCGCGCCGCACAACGAGTACGCCAGCGACACCACGGCCGGCCAGCACGTCCAGGAGTTCAAGGGCATGGTGCGGGCGCTGCACGAGGCCGGCATCGAGGTCATCCTCGACGTCGTCTACAACCACACCGCCGAGGGCAACCACCTGGGCCCGACGCTGTCGTTCCGGGGCATCGACAACCGCACGTACTACAAGCTCGTCGAGGGCGACGAGCAGTACTACATGGACTACACGGGCACCGGGAACACCCTCAACGTCCGGACGCCGCAGTCGCTGCAGCTGATCATGGACTCGCTGCGCTACTGGGTCACCGAGATGCACGTCGACGGGTTCCGGTTCGACCTGGCCTCGGCGCTGGCCCGCGAGCTGCACGAGGTCGACCGGCTGGCCACCTTCTTCGACCTGGTGCACCAGGACCCGGTGGTCAGCCGGGTGAAGCTGATCGCCGAGCCGTGGGACGTCGGCGAGGGCGGGTACCAGGTCGGCAACTTCCCGGCCCTGTGGACCGAGTGGAACGGGAAGTACCGCGACACCGTGCGCGACTTCTGGCGCGGCGAGGACGCCACCGTCGGCGAGTTCGCCAGCCGGATCACCGGCTCGGCGGACCTCTACCAGCACTCCGGACGGCGCCCGGTGGCGAGCATCAACTTCGTCACCGCCCACGACGGGTTCACGCTCAACGACCTGGTCTCCTACAACGAGAAGCACAACGAGGCCAACGGCGAGGGCAACAACGACGGCGAGAGCCACAACCGCAGCTGGAACTGCGGCGTCGAGGGCGAGACCGACGACCCGGGGATCCTGCAGCTGCGGGCGCAGCAGCGGCGCAACTTCATCGCCACGCTGATGCTCAGCCAGGGCGTGCCGATGCTCCTGCACGGCGACGAGCTGGGCCGCAGCCAGGGCGGCAACAACAACGGCTACTGCCAGGACTCCGAGCTCACCTGGATCGACTGGGACGCCGTCGACGAGGGGCTGCTGGAGTTCACCAAGGCGGTCACCAAGCTGCGCTGCGACCACCCGACGTTCCGCCGGCGGCGGTTCTTCCACGGCCGCCCGGTGCGCCGCGGGCAGGGCGAGCCGGTGCCCGACATCGACTGGCTGACCCCCGACGGCGAGCAGATGGCCGACGAGGACTGGGACGTGGGCTACGCCAAGTCGCTGGCGGTCTACCTCAACGGCCTCGGCATCCGCGAGATGGACGAGCGCGGCGAGTACGTGAAGGACGACCACTTCTACCTCGCGTTCAACGCCTCCCACGAGCCGATCGACTTCACGCTGCCCAGCGAGGACTACGCCCAGGGCTGGACGACGGTGCTCGACACCGCCGAGATGGGCGAGGTGGAGCCGGTGGAGCTCAAGCCGGGCGAGACGGTGACGGTCCGGGGGCGCTCGATCGTCGTCCTCACGAGTCCGGCGCTGTGAGCGCTCCGGACGAGCGGCGGCGCGGGGTCCCCTCGGCGACCTACCGGCTGCAGGTGACCTCGGACTTCACCCTCGCCGACGCCGCGGCGGTGGCCGGCTACCTGGCCGACCTCGGCGTGAGCCACGCGTACTCCTCGCCGCTGCTGCGCGCGGCGTCGGGCAGCACGCACGGCTACGACACGGTCGACCACGAGCACGTCGACGAGTCCCGCGGCGGCCGGGAGGGCTTCGACCGGCTGGTCGCCGCCCTGCACGAGCACGGGCTCGGCCTGGTGCTGGACCTGGTGCCCAACCACATGGGCGTCGCCGACCCCGCCGAGGCGCCGTGGTGGTGGGACGTGCTGCAGAACGGGCGGGACAGCGCCCACGCCGCGGCCTTCGACATCGACTGGGACTTCGGCGGCGGCAAGGTGCGCCTGCCGGTCCTGGGGTCGGCCGAGGACGTCGAGAAGCTCGAGGTGGTCGACGGCGAGCTGCGCTACTACGACCACCGCTTCCCCATCGCGCCCGGTACCGGGGAGGGCACGCCGCAGGAGGTGCACGCCCGCCAGCACTACGAGCTGGTCGACTGGCGGCGCGCGGACGCCGACCTGAACTACCGGCGGTTCTTCGCGATCAACACCCTCGCCGGCCTGCGCGCGGAGGACCCGGAGGTCTTCGCCGCGACCCACCGGCTGGTGCTGGAGCTGGTGCAGAGCGGAGCGGTCGACGGGCTGCGGATCGACCACCCCGACGGCCTGGCCGACCCCAAGGGCTACCTCGACCGGCTGGCCGAGGCCTCGGGTGACCGGTGGACCGTCGTGGAGAAGATCCTCGAGCCCGGGGAGGACCTGCCGGAGAGCTGGGCGACCGCCGGGACGACGGGCTACGACGCGCTGGCCGAGGTGGACGACGTCCTGGTCGACCCGGCCGGTGAGGCGGCGCTGACCGCGCTGGACACCGAGCTGTCGGGCCGGGCGGTCGACTACGCCGAGCTGGTGCACGGCTGCAAGCGGGAGGTGACCGACGGCATCCTCGGCTCGGAGGTGGCCCGCCTGGTGCGGGTCATCGGCGAGCTGCCCGGCGTCGACCGCGCGCAGCAGACCGAGGCGCTGGCCGAGCTGCTGGCGACCTTCCCGGTCTACCGCAGCTACCTGCCCGACGGCGGCGAGCACCTGACCGCGACCGTGGCCGCGGTGCGCGAGCGGCGTCCGGACCTGCGCGACGCGGTGGACGCCCTGCACCCGGTGCTGGCCCAGGCCGGCACCGAGGCGGCGACCCGCTTCGAGCAGACCAGCGGCCCGGTGATGGCCAAGGGCGTCGAGGACACCGCCTACTACCGGTGGGCGCGGTTCGTGGCGCTCAACGAGGTGGGCGGTGACCCGGCCCGCTTCGGCAGCACGGTCGAGGAGTTCCACGAGGCGCAGGTCCGCCGCGCCGAGCGCAAGCCGCAGTCGATGACCACGCTGTCGACGCACGACACCAAGCGCAGCGAGGACGTCCGTGCCCGGCTGGCCGTGCTGGCCGAGCAGCCGGCCGAGTGGGCCCAGCTCGTGCGCGGGCTGCTGACCCGGCACCCGCTGCCCGACCGGCCGCTGGCCCACCTGGTGTGGCAGAACCTGGTCGGCGCGTGGCCGCTGTCGCGGGAGCGGGCGCACGCCTACGCGGAGAAGTCGGCCCGCGAGGCGGGGACGTCGACGACGTGGACCGACCCGGACGAGGAGTTCGAGGGCCGGCTGCACGCGCTCGTGGACGCCGCGTTCGACGACGAGCGGACCGCCGCGGAGATCGAGGCCTTCGTCGGCCGCATCGCGCCGGCCGGCCGGTCCAACTCGCTGTCGCAGAAGCTGATCCAGCTGACGATGCCCGGCGTCCCCGACGTCTACCAGGGCACCGAGCTCTGGGACCTCTCCCTCGTCGACCCGGACAACCGCCGTCCCGTCGACTACGACCTGCGCCGGCGCCTGCTGGCGTCGCTGGACGCCGGGGAGGTGCCGGCCGTCGACGAGACCGGCGCCGCCAAGCTGCTGGTGGTCACCCGCACGCTCCGGGCCCGGCGGGAGCACCCGGAGTGGTTCGCCGGGTACCGGCCGGTCGAGGCGACCGGGGCGGCCGCCGGGCACGTGGTCGCCTTCGACCGGGGGGCCGACGGGCAGGACGGCGCGGTGACCGTCGCGACCCGCCTGCCGGTCGGGCTGGCCGCGGCCGGCGGCTGGCGGGACACCGCCCTGCAGCTGCCCAACGGCTCCTGGCGGGACCTGCTCACCGGGGGCCGGTTCGTCTCCGACGCCGCGGGGATGCCCGTCGGCGCGGTGCTCGAGCGCCTGCCCGTGGCACTCCTGGTCCGCGAGTGAGACCGAGGTCACATCGCCGCGGGAGGCGCGCTCCCACGGCGATGTGACCAGCCCTTCCGCGCCACCTCCGGAACGAGGTCCGGCGCGGGACGGGTGTTGCTCGCGGGACGAGGGGTGCCTCGTCGTGACCTGACCGTTACGTTGTTGCGGCACCCGCTCGACCGAGACCGGGCGCCGGAGCCGATCCGCCGAACCCCGTCCGTCGGCATCCGTTTCCTCCTGCACCGCCAGGACGGGGGTGGGGGACCCATTCCGGCGTCCTCCGTCGTCCGGCCTCCGGGCCGGGCGCCGGGACGCCTCGGGGTGAAGCCGTGCGCGCACGGCCGGGGCACCGATCGCTCCGAACCCGACAGCTCACCTCTCAGGCGGCGGATCGGGAGTCCCCATGCGCACGCGCACGTCCTCGTTCGCCCGCAAGACCCTCCTCACGGCCGGCATCGCCGCCGCCTCGCTCGGCGTGCTGGCCCAGCCCGCATCGGCCGCCGGACCCAACGACTGGGACGCCGTCGCCGCCTGCGAGTCCAGCGGCAACTGGAGCATCAACACCGGCAACGGCTACTACGGCGGCCTGCAGTTCAGCCAGAGCACCTGGGCCGCCTACGGGGGGACGGCGTTCGCCGCCCGCGCCGACCTCGCCAGCAAGGCCCAGCAGATCACGGTCGCCGAGCGCACGCTCGACGCCCAGGGCCCGGGTGCCTGGCCCACCTGCGGCCGCGCTCTGAACCCGGCCGCACCCACCGCCGACGCGGCGCCCGCTGCGGCACCGGCCCCGGCGCCCGCTCCCGAGCGGGCCTCCCGGGACGACCGCGCGGCGTCCGGTCAGTACGTCGTCCGGTCCGGCGACACGCTCGCCGAGATCGCGGCGGCGCACGGCACCACCTGGCAGGCGCTGTACGCGCTGAACCAGGGCACCGTGAGCAACCCGAACGTCATCCAGGTCGGTCAGGTGCTGTCGGTCTGACCGGACTCTCCCCCGGGGTCGCGGGCGGCCGGTCCC
>NZ_JBJGYW010000058.1:0-17893 GCF_054050215.1 Geodermatophilus sp. SYSU D01186
CCGGCAGCAGCAGGCGGACAAGTCCGCTCAAAGGCACGAAGCCAGTCAGACCTGGAGTCACACCCACTGCCACCGGCCGTCAGCCCATCACCGATGGACCGACCCGGCCAGGCTCACAGTCAGCCCTGCTTCATCTGGGCGATCCGGATGTGGTTGCCGAAGGGGTCGCGGAGGCCGAAGTCGATGCCGTAGGGCTGGTCGACCGGCTCCTCGGTGATCTCCACGCCCCGGGCCTTGAGCTCGGCGTGGGTCTTGTAGGCGTCGTCGCAGGCGAAGAAGAGGTGCCCGCCGGCCGCCCCCTTGGCGATGAGCGCCCGCACCTGGCCGGCGGTCTCCTCGCTGAGCGACGGCGCGCCGGGCTTCTCGAGCAGGACGGCGCGGTCGGGCTGGCCCGGGAGGTTGACGGTGAGCCAGCGCATGGGGCCGAAGTCCATGTCGGACTGCACCTCGAAGCCGAGCTTGCCGACGTAGAAGTCGAGCGCGGCGTCCTGGTCGGGGACGTAGATCTGGGTGATGGTGATCGCGGTCAGCATGGGGACGACGCTAGGGACCCTCACTCCCCCGGCGCTTCTCCGAAACTGCTCGGTCTGGCCCACGCCATCGCGAAGCAGGTCGGCACCGGCGGCAGCGGCCCGCGCCGGCGGTAGACGCTCGGCGGCTCCCCGACGACGTCCCGGAACACCCGGCTGAACGTGCCGAGGCTCGCGAACCCGACGTCCATGCAGATGTCGGTCACGCTGCGGTCGGTGGAGCGCAGCAGGGACATCGCGCGCTCCACCCGGCGCCGCTGCAGGTACCGGTTGGGCGTCTCGCCGAAGGTGGCCCGGAAGGTGCGGATGAAGTGCGCCTCGGAGACGTGGGCGATGCGGGCCAGCGTCGGGACGTCGAGCGGCTCGGCGTAGGCGCGGTCCATCGCGTCACGTGCGCGCAGCAACCGCCGGTTGGCGTCCTCGACCGCGGAACCCACGGCCGCATCCCACCACGAGCGTCAGATCTCGACGCCGCGCTCCTCCAGCCACGGCACCGGGTTGATGCGCTCGCCGTTGATGCCGCCCTCGTGCACCTCGAAGTGCAGGTGGGGGCCGGTGGACTGGCCGCGGTTGCCGAGCAGAGCGATCGTCTCGCCGGCCTCCACGTACTGGCCCGGCTCGACGAGGATCTTGTCCATGTGGCCGTAGACGGTCACGTCGCCGTTCTCGTGGAGGATGTAGACCGCCAGGCCGAAGCCGCTGGCCGAGCCGGCGCGCAGGACGACGCCGTCCATCGCCGCGTACTCCGGGGTGCGCATCGGGGCGGCCAGGTCGATGCCGTAGTGGAAGGTGCCCCAGCGGCCGCCGTAGCCACTGGTGAAGCGAGCGCCGGAGACCGGCAGCACGGCCTTCGGGCGGGCCGCCTCCCGGGCCGCCTCCGCCGCGGCGGCCTCGGCCTCGGCGCGCGCGGCCCGCGAGGCGGCCACCTCGTCCAGCCGGGCCCGGGCCTCGGCCACGGAGATGGACGCCTGCGGCAGCAGCTCGACGTCCTCCTCGGTGGTGAGCAGGTCCGTCTGGGCCGACAGTACCGAGGTCGCCTCAGCCGCGGCGTCGGGTGCACCGGTCACGCCGGTGACACCGGCGACGACCCCTCCGGCGACCAGCGCGGCCAGCAGCAGCGGCGCGCGACGCGAGCCCGACACCGGGCGGCGGGCGGACCCGGCCGGGGTGCGGGCAGCCCGGCGGGAGCCGGGGACCGGGAACTCCGCGCTGCTCGCGGAGCGACGCCGTGCGGCCATGTACCTACCCGCCTCGTGGGGAAGAAGCCCGTCGCCGGGCCCGATGGGGTTGCACCCATCCAAACACTCCGTAATCCGTTCGTGACCCTGCGCTCGGCGCGTCACGTGCGACACGCCGCTGTGTCATGTCCCACACACCCCACGTGTCGCACGGGTGGACGACCGCGCATGTTTCGCGGAGCCGGATTCGGGCCACTGGACGTTTCCGGCGTGAAACCATCCGCGCTCGGACGCCCGCGACACCCGTCGCCCCGCACCCGAGTGGCCAGCACGCGTTCCGCCGTGTAGTCATGATCAACGCTGCACCACCCGTTGCCCCCGCTGACCGGCGGTGAGGCACGACCCAACGGGACCGCTGCGAGGGGGCGACCGCACCACACGCACGAGAGAGGGCCGATGCCGCATGGCGAGTCCGGAGCGCTTCCCGGCATCACGAGTACTCCCCGCACCGGACACGCCGACCGTCGCCCAGACGCCGACCCCCGTGCGGCCCCTGGTCCGCCCGCTGAGCCAGGAGACCCTGCGCAGCCACGGCGCCCGCCTCACCGTGCCCACCTACGACCGCACGGCCCTGACGCCCGCTGTGGTGCACCTGAGCGTCGGCGGCTTCTCCCGCGCCCACCAGCTGCTGTACTTCGACGAGCTGGCCGAGCGCCGGATCTCCCGGGAGTGGGGCGTCGTCGGCGTCGGGCTGCGGCACCGCACCATGCAGGAGGCACTGGCCCCGCAGGACCACCTGTACACCGTCGTCGAGCGCAGCCCCGACGGTGAGCGGGCCCGCGTGGTGGGCGTGATGGTCGACTACCTGTTCGCCCCCGACGCCCCCGGGGCCGTGCTGGACCGCCTGACCGACCCGCGCACCCGCATGGTCACCCTCACGATCACCGGCGCCGGCTACCGGCTGGACCCGCACACCGGCGAGTTCGACCCCGACGACGCCGCCGTCCTGCGCGACCTCGCCGGCCCGCACGCCCCGACGACGGTGTTCGGCTACCTGGTCGAGGCGCTGGACCGGCGCCGGCGGGCGGGCCTGGCCCCGTTCACCGTCGTCTCCTGCGACAACATCCACCGCAACGGCGACGCCACCCGGCGCGCGGTCGTCGGGTTGGCCCGCCTCCGGGACGAGGTGCTGGCCCGCTGGATCACCGACCGGGTCGCCTTCCCCAGCAGCATGGTCGACCGGATCACGCCGCAGACCTCCCCCGATGAGCGGGCCGCCGTCGCCGAGCGGTACGGCGTGGACGACCGGTGGCCGGTCATCACCGAGCCGTTCTCGCAGTGGGTCATCGAGGACACCTTCAGCAACGGCCGTCCACCGCTGGAGGAGGTCGGCGTCCGGTACGTCGCGGACGTCGGCGACCACGAGCTGATCAAGACGCGGCTGCTCAACGCCAGCCACTCCGCGCTCGGGTACCTGGGCTCACTGGCCGGGTTCGGCCGCATGGACGAGGTGATGACCGACCCGGTCTTCACCGAGTACGTCACCCGGCTGATGGACGACGAGGTCACCCCTCTGCTGCCCCGGCCCGACGGCGTCGACCTGGCCCAGTACAAGCGCACCCTGCTGCAGCGCTTCGCCAACCCGGCGATCGCCGACGGGCTGCCGCGGCTGTGCCGGCGCGGGTCGACCAAGCTGCCGCACCACCTGCTGCCCTCGCTGCGCCAGGCCCTGGCGGAGGGGCGGCCCAGCCGGCTGCTCACCCTGGCCGTCGCCGGCTGGTGCCGGTACCTGCGCGGCACCGATCCCGCGGGTCGGCCGTTGCCGATGGAGGACCCCCGCGCCGAGGAGCTCCGGGCGCTCGCCCTCGCCGGCGGCACCGACCCGCGCCCGCTGCTCGGCGTCCGGCCCGTGTTCGGCGACCTCGGGGAGGTCCCCGGCTTCGCCGAGGACCTCCGCGCCGTGCTCGAGCGGATCGACCGCGACGGCGTGCACCGGACGGTCGCCGAGACCCTCGCCACCGGCCCCGCCCGTCCTTTGTCCCTGCCCCGATGACCCCCGGAGGAACTCCCCCGATGCCCGCCCTCCCCGAGACGCTCGTCGGGCGCCTCGAGGCCCTGCTCTGCGACGCCGACGGCAACCTGTTCCCCTCCGAGGAACCCGCCTTCGTCGCCTCCGCCGAGGTCACCAACCGCTTCCTCGCCGATCTCGGCGTCGACCTGCGCTTCACCGCCGAGGAGCTCCGGCTGGCGACCACCGGGATGAACTTCCGGACGACGTCGCGCCGGCTGGCCGCCGAGGCCGGGCGGTCCGACGTCGACGTCGAGCCGTGGGTCGCCGAGGAGAAGCGCGCGGTCACCGCCCACCTGGGCGCCACCCTCACCCCGCACGGGCCGACCACCGACGCGCTGACGGCCCTGTCGGCACACCTGCGCCTGGCCGCCGTGAGCTCCAGCGCGCTCACCCGGCTCGACGCCTGCTTCACCGCGACCGGACTGGCCGGGCTCATCCCCCCGGCCGTGCGGTTCAGCGCGGAGGACTCGCTGCCGGTGCCCACCAGCAAGCCCGACCCCGCCGTCTACCTGCACGCCTGCGAGCAGCTCGGCATCGCGCCCGAGGCGGGGCTGGCCGTCGAGGACTCCGTGCCCGGTGCCCTCTCCGCGGTGCGGGCCGGCTGCCCCACCGTCGGCAACCTGCTCTTCGTGGCCGAGGCCGAGCGGCCCGCGCGCGCGGCCGCGCTCACCGACGCCGGCGTCCTCGTCCTCGTCGACTCCTGGTCGCAGCTGGCCGACCTGCTGCTCCCCGTCCTCACCCGCCGGGCCGCCGGCGACCTGCTCTCCACGGGAGGGGCGAAGTGAACATCGTGTACGTGGCCTTCCGCGGCCACTTCTCCGACAGCCCGCGAGCCCTCTACGAGGCGCTGCGGGCCCGCGGCGTCGACGCCACGCACACGTGGCTGTCCGCGCCGCACACGCAGGCCACCTTCCCCGACGACGTCGCCACGGTGACCTTCGGCAGCCCGGAGTCGATCGCCGCGCTGGAGGGGGCCGACCTGGTCGTCTCCAACGACCACATCCCGCTGGACTGGGAGAAGCGGCCGGGGACCACCTACCTGCAGACCTGGCACGGCACGCCGCTCAAGCGCATCCACAACGACGTCCGCTGGGCGCCGGAGGGCCGGCTGGCCTACCTGGAGCACGACATCGCCCGGTGGGACCTGCTGCTGTCGCCCAACGCCGCGAGCACCCCGCGGCTGCGCGGTGCGTTCGGCTACACCGGCGCCCTCCACGAGACCGGGTACCCGCGCAACGACCTGCTGAGCAGCCCGCGGGCCGCGGAGGTCCGGGCCGCCGTCCGGGCCGACCTCGGCGTCTCAGACGACCAGAAGGTCGTGCTCTACACCCCGACGTGGCGCGACGACCTGGTGTTCAACAAGACCGGCCCGCAGGACTTCGAGTTCCCCGTGGACCTCGACGAGTTCACCGCCCGGCTCGGAGGTGACCACGTCCTGCTGCTGCGGCTGCACAACATGGTGATGGACCGGCTGGAGGTCGTCGACGGCTCGCCGGTGCGCGACGTCTGCAGCCACCCCGACATCCGGGACCTCTACCTGGCCGCCGACGCCATGGTCACCGACTACTCGTCGACGATGTTCGACTTCGCGATCACCGGCAAGCCGATGCTGTTCTTCACCTACGACCTGGCGTACTTCCGCGACGAGCTGCGCGGGTTCTACTTCGACCTGGAGGACGTCGCCCCCGGGCCGCTGCTGTCGACCAGCGAGGAGCTGATCGAGGCGATCGCCGACCTCGACGCGGTCGCCGCCACCCACGCGGAGCGCTACGCCCGCTTCCGCGAGACCTTCTGCCACCTGGAGGACGGCCACGCCACCGAGCGCGTCCTCGACCTGCTCTTCCCACCGGCGGCGTCCGCCGGGACCACCACCACGACCCGAGGAGGGGACGACAGTGCTCGCTGACCGTGCCACGACCGCGCACCTGGGCCTGACCGGCACGGTGCCTCCGCTGCCGGCTCCCACGACGGGGACCGCCCCGGCTGCCGAGCCGGTGCCCGCGCCGGTCCAGGTCGTGATCCTCGCCGCCGGCATGGGGACCCGGCTCGGCCGGCCCTGGCCCAAGCCGCTGACCCCGCTGCACGACGGGCGCAGCATCCTGCGCCGGCAGCTCGACGGCCTGCGCGCCGTCCTCGGCCCGTCGGTCGACGTCACCGTCGTCGTGGGGTTCAAGGCCAAGCGGGTCATGGAGGCGGCGCCGGACGTGCGGTTCGCCTACAACCCCGACTTCGCCGTCACCAACACCTCGCAGAGCCTGCTGCGGGCGATGCGCGCCACCCGCGACGGCGGCGTGCTGTGGCTCAACGGGGACGTCGTGTTCGACCCCGCGGTGCTGGAGGCGGCCCTGCCGGCGCTGCGGGCCGACGAGAGCTTCGTCTGCGTCGACACCTCCAGCGTCGCCGACGAGGAGGTCAAGTACACCCTCGACGCCGACGGCTGCATCGCCGAGCTTTCCAAGACCGTCGTCGGTGGCCTGGGCGAGGCGGTGGGCATCAACTACGTGTCCTCGGCGGACAAGCCCGTCCTCGTCGAGCACCTGAGCACCTGCGCCGCCCAGGACTACTTCGAGCGCGGCATCGAGACGGCGATCCGCGACGAGGGGCTGCGGTTCACGCCGCTGGACATCTCGCGGTTCTCCGCCGTCGAGGTCGACTTCGAGGCGGACCTGGAGCGGGCCAACGAGCTGTTCTCCGCCCGGGCCCACCTGCAGTCGGTGCCCGGCGACCTGTAGAAGGACCCCGTCCTCCTCACCGCTCGCAGGCTCGCGGTGAGCCTCTGGACGGGGCCAGGAGCCGAGGCGCGACCCCGCAGCCGCTGCCGGCTCAGCCGACCGGCAGCGGCTCGCCGGCGGAGTGCCGGCTCCGGTGGGGCCCCCCGTGCTCCCGGAACCGGCGGACGGCGGCCACCCCGCCGAGGACGCACCCGGCGCCGACCGCGACCAGCACCGCCACGGCGGCGCGAGCGGGCAGCGACGGGCCGGCCGACAGCACGTGCGCGGTCCACAGGACGTCGACGTCGGGCAGCCCCTGCACCAGCAACAGCCAGCCCAGGACGACGGCGAGCAGGCCGGTCATCGCGCCGCGGCCGCGCCGGGACACGACGAACCCGAGGACGGCGACCCCGGCGGCGGTCAGGCCCGGGAGGAGGGCCGAGGCGATCGCGCCGGCGTGCGAGGAGACGCTGGCCGGTGGCTCCGGGGTGGCCACCGCGTGCCACAGCGCGGCGGCGCCCCCCAGCAGCAGCAGCACACCCAGCGGGCGCGGGCCGCGGGCGAGCAGACCGGCGGCGACGGCGGCCAGCGCCAGGACCGCGTACAGGGGCCACACCACCCACGGCGAGGGCGGCGGGCTCCAGGTGAGCTCGCCGCGCACCTGCACCTCGCTGCCGTCGTAGGCCATCGGCACGACCCACTCCGACACCACGTGCTCGCGGGTCGGGTCGGCCGCCACGGCCGGCGGCAGCAGGTCCTCGCTCATCCAGTGGGTGCGGTGGTCGTGCCAGACGTACTCGGCCTCGGTCGAGACCTGCACCCACTCCGGCTCGGCGGCCGGGTCGGCGTCGGCCGGCAGCGTCGTCCGCCCGTAGCGGTCCAGGTTGATGTAGGTGGCCGGGCTGTGGGCGTTGCGCCACACGCCGTCGGGACCGATCCGCAGGTAGGGCTCGTCGGAGTAACCGGGCACCTCGACGTCGACGGCGGTGCCGTTGACCACCTCGAACTCGTCGCCGAAGGAGAGCACTCGCACGGTGACGCCGGGCATCGACGGCTCGACGGCCAGGACGCGGCCGTCGAAGTCACTGCCCGCGGCGCCGCCGCCCACGTGGGCCGTGGCCGGACCGGCGACGAGCAGGGTGGCCAGCACCCCGAGGAGGACGACGAGGAGGCGGGCCGGCAGCCGCCGGGTCACGCCCCGGCCACCAGGGCGAGGTCGCGGGCGATGTCCCGGCTGGTGTTGCCGCCGTTGAACGCGACGTGCGCGAGGTCGTCGGCCCCGTACAGCAGCAGCAGTGAGGAGTGCAGCCGGCCGGAGTCCTCCGCCAGCGGCACGCCGGCGGCCAGCTGGGCCTGGTCGATCGCGGCCTGGTCGCCGGTCAGGCCGATGAAGCGGTTGGGCAGGTCGGCGTCGAAGCGGCCCAGGTACTCCCCCAGGACCTCCGGGGTGTCGAACGCGGGGTCGGTGGTGACGAAGACCACCTGCACCTGCCCGGCCAGCGCCGGGTCCACGTTGCGCAGCGCGACGGCGACGTCGGCCATCGTCGTCGGGCAGATGTCGGGGCAGTTGGTGTAGCCGAAGAACAGCAGGGTCGGCGTGCCGGCGGTGGTGGCGGCGAAGTCGTAGGCCGCCCCGCTGGTGTCGGTGAGGGTGAACGACGGCCGCTGGTAGGGGTCGGGCAGGTCGACGCCGGCGTAGCGGTCGTCGGGGCCCTCGACGACGGCGGCGCCGCCGGAGTGCTCGTGTTCGCCGCCCTCCTCGGCGGCCGCGCCACCGCCGCAGCCGGCCAGCAGGATCCCGGCCGAGGCGACCAGGGCGACCAGACGGCTGCGGCGGTGCGGGCTCACGAGGACACGGTACGACGCCCGGCGCGCCACCCGAGGGCGACGCCGCCGAGCCCCAGCAGCAGGGCCACGACGGAGAGGACCAGCGCGACGGTGCCCGTGGCGGAGCCCTCGTCCCCGGCGGCCTCGGTCGAGGCGGCGGTGTCGGTGGCGGTCTGGCCGGTCGTGCCACCCCCGGCCGAGGCGCCGTCCCCGCCGGTGGACGACGCGGCCAGCGTCAGCACCGGCGCGGGACGGTCGGGCTCGGGCTGGCCGTCGACGGTCGGCTCGATCCAGGCCGACTCGGTGCCGTCGCTGTAGGTCTGCACCGCCGGGAAGCTGATCGCGTCGGCCTCGGGGAACGGCCCGCCGGACAGGGCGAACTCCTGGAACTCGCCCGGCCGGATGCCGCCGCCGTCCTCGGCGCGGAACTCCACGACCGACACGTACGAGGTCACCTGCTCGCCGTGGTTGTCCAGCGGCGTCTCGAGGTCCGACCGGGTGAGGGTGACCGTCCAGCCCGGCAGGGGCTGGGTCCGGAGCGAGGCCATCGCCGCCTCCTCCGGGATGGAGATGCGCAGCGCCACGGTGTTGGCGGTGTCGCTCTCGTTGGGCACCCGGAAGACCAGCTTGCCGAAGCCGCCCGGGGCGGCGTCGGTGGACGAGACGCCGACATGGGCCGAGGCGGCGCCGGCTCCGGCGACGGCAGCGGCCAGGGCGACGAGCACCGCCAGGACGACGACGCCGAGGCGCGCGAGCGGGCGGGGCAGGGGTGTGGACACGGTTCTCCTGTCGGGTGTGGGTCGTGCGGGGTCAGCGGACGGCGAGGGTCGTGCTCGCCGTGCTGGCGGTGAACTCGTCGACGCGGATCGTCACCGCGAGGGTCCAGGTGCCGGCGCCGGGGATGGTCATCCCGTCGCCGACGTAGTGGCCGGGGCCGGCGGGTGCGAGGTCGACGTCGATCGGGCCGATCTCCTGGGCCGGCTCGGTGAGCGTCACCCGGATGTCGACCGGCTGGGCCAGCCGGCCGGTGTCGTCGAAGTAGTAGACGTGCAGCGTGTTGGGACCAGCCGCGGCCGGGTCGACCGACACCTGCACGCTCCCGTCGGTGCCGGCCGCGGTCTCCAACGGCAGGGTCACGTCCACCGGGCGGCTGACCTCGGCGCGCGCCGGCGGGGTGGCGACCAGCACCGACGACAGGCCGAGGACGACCAGGGCGATGACCAGCTCGACCAGCACCGTGCGGCGCAGCGACGACCGCTCGGCGGCCGCGGCACGGGCCTGCACCTCGGCGCGGGCACCGGCCGCCGACTCGACGGCCGGGTGGGCGGCGGTGTCCGGGTGGGCGGCGGTGTCCTCCCCGGCGGCGAAGGCGTGCGCGGTCACCCGGCGCCGTCCCGCGGGACGCGGCCGGGAGATCCCGAGGTGCTGCTGCACCCACACCCGCGAGATGCCGGCGGCGGCGAGCAGGAGCAGCACCAGGGCCAGCTTGGCCAGCAGCACCCAGCCGTAGGTCGTCGTCACCAGGGCGACGGGCGAGCCGACCTCGCGCACGCTCTGGACCACCCCGGTGACCACGAGCGCGGTCACCGAGCCCGCGGCGAGCCGGGAGAAGGGGGGCAGCGCGGTGGCGAGGTCGGCCGCCGGGGCGTCCTCGCGGAGGACGCCGGCGAGCAGGCCGACCAGGCCGCCGAGCCACACCGCCATCGCCGCGACGTGCACGGCGGCCGCGCCGACGGCCAGGACCGGCCAGGCGCCGGCCATCGGGTGCCCGACGGCCGCGGTGGCCAGCACCAGGGCGGTCGCCAGCGCTCCGCCGCCGGCCGCCAGCGCCGGCGCCGGCGCGGCCCCGCGGCGCCACACCGGCCGCAGCAGGGCGAGCAGCGCGACTGCGAGCACGGCCCGCACCAGCAGGGTGATGCCGTTGACCGACTGCAGCGTGGCGCCCAGCAGCGCCGGGTCGGCCACCGAGCGCACGTCGCTGCCGGCCGAGTAGGGCCCCTGCAGCAGGAAGCCCAGGACCGCTCCCACCGCGACCGCGACCAGGCCCCTGGTGACCAGCGCACGCAGCCGCGGCGATGCCCAGCCCGCGGGCCAGCCGGCCAGCAGCAGGACGGGCACGCCGATGCCGAGGGCCAGGCCGGCGTAGCCCAGCCAGCGGGCCAGGGGCAGCAGGACGGCGACGACCGCGTCGGTGCCGGGCCCCTCGGCGGCGGCGCCGGCCGCGAGCAGCTCGCCGTCCCCCACGACGAAGGAGAAGGCCCCGGAGATCGGGTGCGAGTCCGCGGAGACCACCCGGTAGGTGACCAGGTAGCCGTCGTCGGCCAGGCCGCTGCGCAGGGGGACGACCACGGTGTCGCCCTGGACGGTCGCGGCGCCGGCGTCGGCCCGCTCCCCCGCCGCGTCGAGCACGCGGGCGTACCCGGCGCCGATGGACACGCCCTCGGTGAAGGTGAGCGTCACCTCGCCGGGGGCCTGCTCGAGCCGCGCGCCCTCGCCCGGGTCGGTGCTGACCAGCTCCGCGTGCGCGGCGGCGGGCGGGGCGGTGACCACCCCGACGCCGAGCCAGGCCGCGACCAGCGCCAGGAGGAGCAGCAGCCCGGCCGGGGCGCGGCGGGCCGTCGGGAGCGCGCTCACGCGGGCACCCGCTCGCGGGCGACCGCCGGCACGGCGCGGCGGCGCCGCCCGCGCCATGCGACGGCACCGACCAGGGCGACCCCGAGGAGCACCAGCGCGTGGACGACGGCGCGGTCGGCGTGCACGTGGCCGGCCCGCAGGTCGGCGACGGTGAGGGCGGCCAGCAGCGCGGCGAAGGTGCCGAGGAACGGCAGGGCACCGGGGGCCAGCCGGGGGGCGGCGGCGACGGCGAGGAGGGCCGCGGCGATGCCGAGGTTCCAGGCGCCGGTCTCGTGCGCCATGTGCACCGGTGCGCTCATCGCCGCGGCGCCGGAGGCGAGGGCCGGCCAGGCGATCGCGGCCTGCGCGACGCCCACGGCCAGCAGCGCCAGGCGCAGGGCGCTGGTGGTCAGCCGCGCCCGGGCCGCCGCCGCGGTGCCGGGCAGCTCGCGGGGCAGCGCCGCGAGGACGGCGGCGGTGAGGTCGGGCACCGGCGGCGCGGGCGCCAGGCGGGCGCGCCGGGTGACCTGCTCGGCCTGCCGGGCCCACCGGGCGCAGCCGGCGCATCCGGCGAGGTGCTCGTCGAGCTCCGCGGCGGGCACGCCGGGCGACTCGCCGTCCAGCCGGGCGGAGAGCGCCTCGCGGTAGGGGGTGCACTGCATGATGGGTTAGTCGTCGCGCAGGCGCGGTTGGTTCCCCCCACTTTCGGGATCGGCCCGGACGGCGGCTCCGGGGAGGATGACAGGCGTGGACGAACTGGACCGGCTGGCGGTCGCCGCGGTCGACGGCGACCCGTTGGCCGCGGCGGCGCTGGTGCGCGCCACCCAGTCCGACGTCTGGCGCCTGTGCGCGGCACTGGGCGACCGGCAGTCCGCCGACGACCTGACCCAGGAGACCTACCTCCGGGCCTTCGGCGCCCTGCACCGCTTCGAGGGGCGCTCGTCCCTGCGCACCTGGCTGCTGTCCATCGCCCGGCGCGTCTGCGCCGACGCGGTGCGCTCCCGCCGGCGCCGCCGGCTCAGCCTGGTCCGGGAGGACGCCGACCTGGAGGCCCTGGACACGCCCGAGGCCACCGACCGGGTGGGCGAGGGTGCCGTGGTCCACGACCTGCTGGCGCGGCTGGCCCCCGACCGCCGGGAGGCGTTCGTGCTCACCCAGCTGCTGGGCCTCCCCTACGCCGAGGCCGCGGAGGTCGCCGGCTGCCCGGTCGGCACCATCCGTTCCCGGGTCGCCCGGGCCCGCGCCGACCTCGTCGCCGCGCTGGGGAGTGAGGAAGCCGACGCAGCGTCCCGGTGACGTCCGGGTGAAGTGCTCGTGAACGGGCACCTATGCTCCCGACGGCCGTGCGACCGCCAGGCAGGCGGGCCAGCGGTCCCCCTCAGTCGATCGGGAGCCCTACGTCGTGCCCTTCAGCCTGACCCCCAAGGACTCGAGCTTCTACCCGCTGTTCACCGCGTCCGCGGAGAACCTGGTGGCGGCCACCGCCGTCCTCGGCGAGTTCATCCACGACCACGCCCGCCGCGGCGAGCTGGCCGACAAGCTGCGCGAGCTCGAGCACACGGGTGACCAGTCCACCCACGCGATCTTCCGCCAGCTCAACTCCAGCTTCGTCACGCCGTTCGACCGCGAGGACATCTACAACCTCGCCAGCGACCTCGACGACGTCATGGACTTCGTGGAGGCCGCCGCCGACCTGGTGATCCTCACCGGCCTGGGCACGCTCCCGGCCGAGATGAGCCAGCAGGCCGCCCTGCTGCAGCGGGCCGCCCAGACGACCGCCGAGGCGATGCCCCGGCTGCGGACGATGAAGGACCTCTCCGACTACTGGATCGAGGTCAACCGCATCGAGAACGAGGCGGACAAGCTGTACCGGCGGCTGCTGTCGCGCCTCTACAGCGGCGAGTTCGACGCGCTGGAGATCCTCAAGCTCAAGGAGGTGGCCGACCAGCTGGAGGAGGCCGCGGACGCCTTCGAGCACGTGGCGAACGTCGTCGAGACGATCACCGTCAAGGAGTCCTGACCCCGTATGGACGCGGCCTTCGTCGCGCTGGTCCTGATCGTCCTGGTGGCGTTGGCCTTCGACTACACCAACGGCTTCCACGACGCGGCCAACGCCATCGCCGTCGCGGTCTCCACCAAGGCGCTCACCCCTCGGGTCGCCCTGGCCCTGGCCGCGGTGATGAACCTGGTCGGCGCGATGCTGTCCACCGAGGTGGCCAAGACCGTCGGCGAGGGGATCATCGAACCGCCCGAGGGCTCCGACGGGCTGAAGATCGTGTTCGCGGCCCTCATCGGCGCGATCGTGTGGAACCTCATCACCTGGTGGTTCGGCCTGCCGTCGTCGTCCTCGCACGCCCTGATCGGCGGCCTGGTCGGCGCCGCGCTGGCCGCCGCGCACACCGTGAAGTGGATGGGGGTGCTCGACAAGGTCGTCATCCCGATGGTCGTCTCACCGCTGGTCGGTTTCGGGCTGGGCTACCTGTTCATGCTGGTCATCCTCTGGGCCTTCCGGAGCTCCAACGTGAGCCGGGCCAACCGGGGCTTCCGCTACGCGCAGATCGTCAGCTCGGCCACCATGGCCCTCGGCCACGGCCTCCAGGACGCCCAGAAGACCATGGGCATCATCACGCTCGCGCTGTTCACCGCCGGGGAGATCGACACCTTCGACGTCCCCCTGTGGGTGGTCATCTCCGCCGCACTGGCGATCAGCGCGGGCACCTACGCCGGCGGGTTCCGCATCATGCGCACGCTCGGACGGCGGATCATCCAGCTGACCCCGGCCGGTGGCTTCTCCGCGCAGACGGTGGCCTCCAGTGTCATGGTGACCACCGCGACGGTGTTCGCGGTGCCGGTCTCCACGACGCACATCACCACCACGTCGATCATGGGCGTGGGCGCCACCCGGCGGCTGTCGGCCGTGCGCTGGGGCGTCGCCGGCAGCATCGTGATGGCGTGGGTGGTCACCCTTCCGGCAGCCGGTGCGGTCGCGGCGCTGGCCTACTTCCTCACCCACAACCTCATCGGCTGAGCGGCCCGTGACCGGGGGCAAGCAGGCGCCACCGGTCGAGCTGGGGACGGCGCGCGGGCGGTGGCTGCTGCTGGCCACCGTCCTCGCCTCGGGGATGGCCTTCCTCGACACCACCGCGGTCACCGTCGCCCTGCCGACGATCGGGCGGGAGCTGGACGCCTCGCTGGCGGAGCTGCAGTGGACGGTGACCGGCTACACGCTGGCCCTCGCGTCGCTGGTGCTGCTCGGCGGGGCGCTCGGGGACCGCTACGGCCGCCGCCGGGTGTTCCTGCTCGGCGTGGCCTGGTTCGCCGCCGCGTCGCTGGTGTGCGGCATCGCCGCCTCCCCCGGACAGCTGGTCGCCGCCCGGGTGGTCCAGGGCGTGGGCGGCGCGCTGCTGACGCCGGGCAGCCTCGCGCTGCTCCAGTCCTCGTTCCGCGCCGAGGACCGGGCACGCGCGATCGGCCTGTGGTCGGCCTTCGCCGGCATCGCCGGGCTGCTCGGCCCGTTCCTGGGCGGCCTGCTGGTCGACGCGGGCAGCTGGCGGCTGGTGTTCCTGCTCAACGTCCCGGTCGCCGCGGTGGTGCTCGTCGTCGCGGGGCGGCACGTGCCGGAGAGCTGCGACCGGACCCGCCACGGCCGCTTCGACGTCCCCGGGGCGGTCCTCGGCGCGCTGGCCCTGGGCGCGGTCACCCACGCGCTGATCGCGGCCGGGGAGGACCCGGGGCGCGCGGACGTGGCCGCCGCCGGCGTCCTCGGGGTGGCCTCGGGCGCGGGGTTCGTCGTCCGGGAGCGGCGGGCGCAGAACCCGCTGCTGCCCCCGTCGCTGTTCGCCGAACGGCAGTTCACCGGGGCGAACCTCGCCACGTTCGCCGTCTACGCGGGCCTGGGCGGCTCGTCGCTGTTCCTCGTCCTGCACCTGCAGATCGTGCTCGGCTACGACGCCGCCGCGGCCGGCGCGGCCGTGCTGCCCTCCATCGCCCTCATCACCCTGCTGTCTCCGGCGGCGGGGTCCCTGGCCGTGCGTGTCGGCCCGCGGCTGCCCATGACCGTCGGCCCCCTGCTCACCGCGGCGGGGACGGCGTGGCTGGCCGGGGTGGACGCCGGGTCGTCCTACCTGACCGCGGTGCTGCCCGGGTCGCTGCTGCAGGGGCTGGGCATGGCCACGACGGTGGCGCCGCTGACCGCCACGGTGCTCGCCGCGGCGCCCGACGCGCTGGCCGGGGTCGCCAGTGGCGTGAACAACGCCGTGGCGCGGGCCGCGCAGCTGCTCGCGGTCGCGACGCTCCCGGTCGCCGTGGGCCTCGCCGGGGCCGACTACGCCCGTCCGGAGGTGTTCGCCGCCGGCTACCGCACCGCGATGCTCGTGTGCGCCGCCCTGTACGTCCTGGGCGCCGCGGTGTCCCTGGCGACGGTCCGCGCCGACGTCCTGCGGAGCTGATCCCGCACGGTGGGAACGGCATTCGGCATATCCCGACCGATCTGGTAGACATAACACTCGTGGCGGCGACGACGGTGCTCCTGGTGGGGCGGATCCACGTCGACCTGCTGCGTGTCTGCACCGCTCGCTGTCCGGGCTGCTGACCCCCGCGCTCCCGCGCACCCCCTCCACGCTCGTCCCGCGCCGTGTCGCGCCCTGCTGCGCGCCCGCGGACCTCCCCGGATCCGGAGCCCCCTCGTGAAGACACTCGTCCTGCTGGCCCTCGTGGGCCTCGGTGCGCAGCTCGTGGACGGCAGCCTGGGCATGGCCTACGGCGTCACGTCCACCACCCTGCTGCTCGCCATCGGCACCAACCCGGCCACCGCGTCGGCCACCATCCACCTCGCCGAGATCGGGACGACGCTCGCGTCCGGTCTCGCGCACTGGAAGTTCGGCAACGTCGACTGGAAGGTCGTCGCCAAGATCGGCGTCCCCGGCGCCATCGGCGCCTTCCTCGGCGCCACCGTGCTGTCCAGCCTCTCCACCGAGGTCGCCGCCCCGGTGATGTCGCTGATCCTGCTCTCGCTCGGCGTGTACCTGCTGGTGCGCTTCACGCTGCGCGGCGTCGACCGCCGCCACCTCGGCAAGCCGATGCGCAAGCGCTTCCTCGGCCCGCTGGGCCTGGTCGCCGGCTTCGTCGACGCCACCGGTGGCGGCGGCTGGGGCCCGGTCGGTACCCCCGCCATCCTGGCCAGCGGCCGCATGGAGCCGCGCAAGGTGATCGGCTCGATCGACACCTCCGAGTTCCTCGTCGCCCTGGCCGCCAGCCTCGGCTTCCTGTTCGCCCTCGGCTCCCAGGGCATCAACCTGCTGTGGGTGCTGGGACTGCTCGGCGGTGGCCTGGTCGCCGCCCCGATCGCCGCGTGGCTGGTGCGGCACGTGCCGCCGCGGATGCTCGGCTCGCTGGTCGGCGGCATCATCGTGATCACCAACACCCGGACGCTGCTGCGCAGCGACTGGATCGACGCCTCCGACCCGGCCCGCTACGCGGTCTACGCCGTGCTCTACGCGATCTGGGCCGCGGCGGTCGTCCACTCCTTCCGCGAGTACCGCAAGGACCGCGCGCTGGAGTCGGCCGACGCGCTGGCCGCGGAGGCGGTGCACGTGCACGACGAGATCGCACTGCCGGCGGACGCCGCCGACGCCGCGGACCTCGACCGGGAGCTGCGGGCCGGCCGGCCCAGCGCCCCGCGCGACTGAGAGAAAGGACCCCCTCCAGGGGCCCCGCCCGGCACTGCCGGGCGGGGCCTCTCGGCGTCTCAGCGGCCGGCGAGCAGGGCCGCCTCCAGGTCGGCGGGCAGCCCCGGACGCGGCAACCCCCGTGGCGGCGGCGGGGGCTGCCCGGCGCTCTGCAGCCAGGCCCACGTGTCGGCCACGGTCTCCCGCAGCGGCCGGCTGGGCAGCCCGAGCTGGCGGGCCCGGGTGGTGTCGACCTGCCAGGCGGTGCGGGCGGTGTCGGCGGGCAGCCACAGCGGCAGGTGCACCCACGGCTCCACCCCCGCGGCGAGCAGCTCGGCCTCCGGGACGACCACCCAGTCGGCGTCCGCGCCGGTCACCTCCCGGCACAGGGCCAGCAGCCCGCCGAGCGTGGTCATCCCGGCCGGGCCGGTGGCGTTGACCGCGCCGGCCGCCCCCCGCTCCGCCATGGCGACCAGCCAGCCGGCCAGGTCGCGCGCGTCGACGGCGGCGATCGGCTGGTCGAGCGCGTCCGGGACGACGACCCGCCCGCCGCGCGCGATGCGCCGCAGCCACCAGCCCAGCCGGTCGATCCGGTCGTGCGGGCCGAGGATCAGCCCGGCCCGTGCCGTGAGGAACCGGCCGGGGTACGCCGCCTCGAGCACCCGCTCCGCCTCGGCCTTGACCGGCCCGTACTCGTCGTCGTCGGTGTCCCAGGTCGGCTCGTCGTCCTCGCGGCCGACCGGGCCCGGCGGCCAGGTCGCGTAGGCGTTGAGGCTGCTGACGAACGCGTAGCCGCGGATGCCGCTCAGCGCGGTGGCGTGGCGGGCCGCCGCGCGGGTCTGGCATGAGGTGTCGACGACGAGGTCGGGCGACCACCCGTCGAGCGCGGCCGGCAGCGCGGCGGGGTCGTCACGGTCGCCGTGCAGGGCGCGGACACCGTCGGGTGGCTCCCCGGACACCCCGCGGGTGAGGGTGGCCACGTCGTGACCGCGGTCGAGCCCGGCCGTGGCCACGTGCCGGCCGAGGAAGTGGGTGCCGCCGAGGACGAGCAGTCGCATGCGGGCAGCCCACTGCACCCGCTCCCCCGGCGTCCAGCCGGTTCGCGGTCGGCGTAGCCGGCTCGGGAGGTCGGCGTGGCGGGGCCTAGACGAGTAAGTCCTATCGGCGGGCAGCGCCGCAGGGCCGAAGGACGGTGTAGGCGCGGGCGGAGGGTGTTCAGGCTCGGGTTGTGAGGACCGACCTAAACACCCTCCTGACCGCACTGTATGTCTGGATCGACGACCATCGGGGCGGTCGC
>NZ_JBJGYW010000059.1:0-17511 GCF_054050215.1 Geodermatophilus sp. SYSU D01186
GAGTGTGGGGACGCAGGAGACCTGCGTCCCCACACTCCGCTGCGGCTCAGACGCCGGCCATCGGGGCGCGCGGACGCAGGTAGACCGTCCAGGTCACGGCCAGGCAGGCGACGTAGAAGGCGATGAACACCAGGTAGGCCGAGTCGCCGGTGCCGGTGGTGAGGAACGACTGGCGGAAGGCCAGGTTCACCAGCACACCGCCGAAGGCGCCCACCGCGCCGGCGATGCCGATGAGCGCACCGGACATGCGCAGCGCGTGCCGGTCGGCGGCCGCGGAGTCGACGCCGGCGGCGACCTGCTGCTGGGCCTGGGTGCGGAAGATCGCCGGGATCATCTTGTAGGTAGACCCGTTGCCGATGCCGCTGAGCACGAACAGCGCCACGAAGCCGACGACGAACAGCGGCAGCGACCCCAGCCGGCTCGCCGTCCACACGGTCGCGGCACCGGCCGCCATGGCCACGAAGTTCCAGAAGGTGATGCGCGCGCCGCCGAAGCGGTCGGCCAGCGAGCCGCCGAGCGGCCGGATCAGCGAGCCGAGCAGCGGGCCCAGCCAGGTCAGGGACGCCGCGGCCAGCGGGGTGGCGAAGGAGCCGGCGAACTGGTTCTGCAGCACCTGGCCGAAGGCGAACCCGAAGCCGATGAACGAGCCGAAGGTGCCGATGTAGAGGAACGCCATGATCCAGGTGTGCTGCTCGCGGGTCGCCTCCCGCATGGCTCGCGGCTGGTTGCGCGCCGTCGTCAGGTTGTCCATGACCAGCGCGGCGCCCACGGCGGCGGCGACGACCAGCGGGACGTAGACCAGCAGGACCAGCCGCGGGTGCTGCACGCCCGCCGTCGCCAGCACGAGCAGCCCGACCAGCTGGATCACCGGGACGCCGAGGTTGCCGCCGCCGGCGTTGAGGCCCAGCGCCCAGCCCTTGAGCCGGTCGGGGTAGAAGGCGTTGATGTTGGCCATCGAGCTGGCGAAGTTGCCGCCGCCGACGCCGGCCAGGCAGCTGACGACCAGCAGCGTGGTGTAGGAGACGCCGGGCTCGAGGACGACGGCGGTGGCGATGGTCGGGATGAGCAGCAGCGAGGCGCTGACGATCGTCCAGTTCCGGCCGCCGAACGTGGCGACGGCGAAGGTGTAGGGCAGCCGGACGAAGGCCCCCAGCGCCGTGGGCAGGGTGGTGAGCAGGAACTTCCCGGCCGGGTCGATGCCGTAGACGGCCTCCGGGAGGAACAGGACGAGCACCGACCACAGGCTCCAGATCGAGAAGCCCACGTGCTCGGAGAACACGGAGAAGAACAGGTTGCGGCGGGCGACCCGCTTGCCGGTGGACTCCCAGAAGGCGGGGTCCTCGGGGCGCCAGTCGTCGATCCAGCGCCCGGACGACCGGGGCGGGGCGGCGACCGGCGCGGTCGCCGGCGGGGCGGGAGGTGGCGTCGTGGAGGCGGGGGCGGCCATGACACCGAACGGTGGCGGCCCGGCGTTCCTCCTCCGTTGCCGCCGGGATGAACCCGTGTTCCGTTGTGCTCACCGTCGCTGACCCGCTGTGGTGAGCCCGGGACGGCAGCGGGTGCACGGGCGGCCCCGGACCGGCGAAGATCACCGGGTGACCGCCACCGAGGACTCCCCCGCCACCGGCCGTGCGCTGCTCGAGGCCGGCGCCGTGGTCGCGGGCTCGATGAGCCGGGCCGCCGCCGCCCTCGTGTTCCCCGGCGCCGGGCCGGCCCCGGCCGTGCGGCTGGACGAGCGGCTGGCCGGCTGCCTGCGGACGGCGGCGGCGGAGGCCACCGCGCTGCCGCAGCCCCGCGAGCGGGCGCGGGCCGGGGCGGTCCTGGCGTTCGCCGTGGAGCACGCGGCGTCCCTGGCCCGCACCGGCCGCCCGGTCCGGGACGACGGGTTCTTCACCCCCCGCTCCGGCGGGCGCTCGGCCGCCGACGAGGTGACCGAGGCCGTCGTCGCCGCCGCCCGCGCGTCGGTGGAGGAGCGTCGGGTCCGCCACCTGGGCTACCTGCTGGCCGAGGTGGCCGCCTCCCCCGACCTCGACCCCGCCCTGGTGGACCGCGCGCTGCGGGCAGCGGCCGGCCTGTCGTGGCGGCAGCTGGCGGTGCTGGCCGGCGTGGGCCGCCGGGAGCGCGCGCCGCTGCCCATGACCCCGCTGCCCGACGAGCCCCGCGCGTGGACCGCGTGGGGCGCCCGGGAGGACGTCGCCGACCTGCAGCGCGCCGGCCTGCTCGACCCGCCGCCGGCCCAGCCGCGCCCCGGCGGCGCGGCCCTCCCCCGGCTGCGGCCGGCCGACCTGCGGCTCACCCGCCGCGGCGTGCTGGTGCACCGGCTGCTGGCGCTGGGCTTCGTGCGGGACGACGACGTGGCCGCGGCGCTCGCGGAGCTCCAGCCGGCCTGACCGCCCGGACTCGTTGTCGGCGCCCCCGGCCGGGTGCCAGCATGGTCGGCGTGCCCGGCTCCGCAGCCGACCGGCTGGCCCGGCTGGCCGACGGCTACCTGGTGACCCAGCTGCTGCACGTCGCGGTCGCCCTGGGCGTCCCGCAGGCACTGGCCGGCGGACCGCGCGACGCCGGGGACCTCGCCCGCGAGCTGGGCGCCGACCCGGCCGCCCTGCACCGGGTGCTGCGCGGACTGGCCGCCGAGGAGGTGCTCGGCGAGCTCCCCGACGGCCGGTTCGCCCTCGGGGAGACCGGGGAGCTCCTGCAGGACGGCGTCCCGGGGTCGCTGCGCGGCGCCGTGACCGCGCGCGCCGAGCTCTACTACCGGGCGGCCGCCGGGTTGCTCGAGGCCGTCCGCACCGGCGGCACGCCCTTCGACGTCGTCCACGGCCGGCCGTTCTTCGACCACCTCGCCGCGGCCCCGGACCGGCTCGCCGCCTTCCGCGCGTCGATGGCCGACCGCTCCGCCCGCGAGGCCGGCGCGGTGGTCGACGCCTACGACACCACCCGCTTCAGCTCGGTGGTCGACGTCGGCGGCGGCAGCGGGACGCTGCTGCGCGCGGTCCGTGCGCAGGCGCCGTCGGCGGACGTCGTGCTGTTCGACCAGCCCGGCGTCGTGGCCGGCTCGGACCTGCCGGCGGTCGGCGGCGACTTCTTCGAGGTGGTGCCCGGCGGCGCCGACGCCTACCTGCTGTCCCGGGTGCTGCACGACTGGGACGACGAGGACGCCGTCCGCGTGCTGCGGACCTGCCGGGCGGCCATGCGACCGGACTCCGTCCTGCTCGTGGTCGAGGCCGTCCTCCCCGAGCGGGCCGTCGACGACCCGGCCGCGGTGCGGATGGACCTGCACATGCTCGTCCTGCTGCACGGCCGGGAGCGGACCGCCGCCGAGTACGCCGCCCTGCTGGAGGAGGCCGGCCTCCGCCTGGTCACCGACGTCCCCACCGCGGCGGGCGTCCACGTGCTGGAGGCCCGTCCCGCGGCGTGACCGGTTACCGCGCTCCCGGCCGGCGGCGCGCCACGAGCACGGTGTCCGGCGCCGGGTTGCCCGACCGCGCGATGGCCGCCGGGTCGCGGTCCCGGGCCTCCGCGACGACGTCCCGCCACTGCGCGCGGTCGAGCACCGCCGCGACGTCCTGCGCGGTGTACAGCAGGTCGGGATCGTGGTGGTGCGGGTCGCCGGCGCCCTCGCCGAGCAGGTGGCCGACGACGAGCAGCGTCCCGCCCGGCGCGACCGCCCCGGCGAGCCGCGCGAACAGCGCCGGGCGGTCGGGTCCGTGCGAGTGCAGGTAGTGCGCCGTGACCAGGTCGAATCCACCCGCCGGCGGCGTCCAGTCGTCCAGGTCCGCCTGCAGCCACGTGATGCGGTCGTCGAGCCCGCGGGCGCGCGCGTGGGCGGCGGCGCGCTCCAGCGCGACGACGGAGAAGTCCACCGCGGTCACGCGCCAGCCCCGCTCCGCGAGCCACAGGGCATCGGCGCCCTCACCGCACCCGGCGTCCAGAGCGGTGCCGGGCGGCAGCACGCTGCCCTCGACGACGAGCTGCCGGTTCGGGCGGCCGCTCCACAGCGCCGGGGCCGACCGGTAGAGCTCGTCGTAGGTCCCGCGGTCGACCGCCCTCATGCCGCCACGCCCCGGTGCGCCGCGACGGCCGCGCGGGCGTCCTCGGCCACGAGGTCCGCGTTGATCATGGCGCCGGCCCGCATCCCGGCGGCGGCGGAGACCACCACCTGCGCGCTGAGGTCGGACACGTTGCCCGCGACCCACACGCCCGGCACGGCGGTCGCTCCGGTGGGATCGGCCGGCACGACGCTGCCGATGACGGAGCCGCTCATCTCCTGGTCGACCGCCGGGACACCCAGCGACTCCAGCACGCCGGCGCGCGCGGTGAAGCGCGGCGCCACCACCAGGGCCGACCGCGCGACCACCTCGCCGGTGGCGAGCCGGACGCCGGTGAGCCGGTCGTCGGTCACCTCGACCCCGGTCACCTCCGTGTCGACCACCCGGACGCCCAGGGCGGCCAACTGCTCGGCCTGCTCGGGTGCGAGCCCGGGCCCGGTGTGCCGGAAGAAGACCACGTCCGCGCTGAGCTGCCGGAACAGCAGCGCCTGGTGCACCGCGTTCGGACCGGTGGCGAGGATGCCGATCGCCTGGTCGCGCACCTCCCAGCCGTGGCAGAACGGGCAGTGCAGCACGTCGCGCCCCCACCGCTGCGCCAGCCCCGGCAGGTCGGGCAACTCGTCGACCAGGCCGGTGGTGACCAGCAGCCGACGTGCCGACACCTCGCGGTCGCCGTCGAGGGTCACGCGGAACGACCCCTCGTCCTCACGCCGCGCGGCGGTGACCACCCCGCGGACGACCTCCCCTCCGTAACCGACCAGTTCGGCCCGCCCGTCGGCGAGCAGGTCGGCGGGGCGGGCGCCCTCCCGGCCCAGGTAGTTGTGCACGCCGGAGGCCGGCGCGTTCCGCGGCTGCCCCGCATCGACCACCAGGACCGTGCGCCGCGACCGCGCCAGGGCCACCGCCCCGCTCAGCCCCGCGGCGCCACCACCGATCACCACGACGTCGTATCTGCTCATGACGCCACCGTCCCCCCTACGCATCCGTCTCGGCAAGTACGGTTGCCGCTATGGCAAAGACGGACGAGCCTGCGGTCGACGACGTCCTGGAGTCGGTGGGCCCGCGGCTGCGCGCGCTGCGGACCGAACGCGACCTGACGCTGGCGGCGGTGTCCGCCACGACCGGGGTGTCGATCAGCACGCTGTCCCGGTTGGAGTCCGGGCAGCGCCGGCCGACGCTGGAACTGCTGCTCCCCCTGGCCCGGGCCTACCAGGTGGCGCTGGACGACCTGGTGGACGCGCCCCCCACGGGCGACCCGCGTGTGCAGCAGAGCCCGTTCGAGCACGAGGGCGTGACGATGGTGCCGCTGACCCGCCAGAGCGGGGGGCTGCAGGCCTACAAGCAGACGTTCCCCCCGCGCTCGCGCACCGGTGACATGGAACAGAAGACGCACGAGGGCTTCGAGTGGCTCTACGTGCTCTCCGGCCGCCTGCGGCTGCTGCTCGGCGCGCGCGACTTCGTGCTCTCCGCCGGCGAGGTGGTCGAGTTCGACACCCGGGTGCCCCACGCCTTCGGCAACCCGTTCCCGGAACCGGCCGAGGTGCTCAGCCTGTTCGGACCGCAGGGCGAGCGCATGCACGTCCGCGCGCGCCCCCGGCGGTGACCTGCCGGTGTCGATCATGGGGTTGTCGTCGCCGACACCGGCGGACACACCGCAGCGGGCGGCAACGACCCCATGATCACGAGCGGGGCGGGTGGAGCGGGTCGAGCCGCTCCCGGCCCGGACGTCAGACCTCGACCACCAGGTCGCCGTCGACGTCGCGCACCGGGTGGACGCGGATCGGCGCGGCCCCGGAGGTGGAGGCGCCGTCGGACCACCGGTAGGCGTACAGGTGCAGCGGGCAGACGAGCACGTCGACGTCGGTCTGCCCGTCGGCCAGCGGCCCGCCGGCGTGCGGGCAGGCCGCCTGGGTGGCGTGCAGCGAGCCGTCGCGCAGCCGGAAGACCGCGACCTGCACGCCACCGGCGACGAACGCCCGCCCCTCGCCCAGGGGGACGTCGGACACCCGCCCCACGGTGTGCGGCACCCCGCGGGACGGCGCGGCCGGACCGGGGGTCGTGACCTGCGTCGCCGGGCTGCCGGTGTCCGTGCCGGGCGTGGTGGGCCGGGCGGCCTCGAGGTGCGGCGCGCTCATCGGACCGGCACCTTCGGCAGCGGGACCAGCGGGAGGGCGGGGCGGAACTGGCCGGGGGTGGCCGGCTCGCCGCCGTCCTGCCCCCACGGGTCGCGGTAGGCGTCGACCGAGCGCTGCATGGCGGCGTCGAGGTCGGCGACGATGCCCTCGCTGTCCTCCAGCAGCACCGCCTTGATCCGGTCCAGGCCGATGCGCGGCACGAAGTCGTAGGTGCGCTCGAGCCAGTTGGCGTTCTCGCGGTAGTACTGCATGAACCGCCCGGCCAGCTCGATCACGGCAGACGGTGAGTCGACGGTGGCCAGCAGGTCGCCCTTGCGGACGGTGGCCCCGGCGGCGCCCCCCACGTACACCTCCCACTTCCCGTTGCCGATCGCCACGACGCCGACGTCCTTCACGTAGGCCTCGGCGCAGTTGCGAGGGCAGCCGACCACGGCGAGCTTCATCTTCGCCGGGCTCTCGATGCCCTGGAACCGCGTCTCCAGGTCGATGCCGAGCTGGGTGGAGTCGCCGAGCCCGAACCGGCAGAAGTCGCTGCCCACGCAGGTCTTCACGGTGCGCATGCTCTTGCCGTAGGCGTAGCCCGACGGCATGCCGAGGTCGGCCCACATGGCCGGCAGGTCCTCCTTGCGCACGCCGAGCAGGTCGATCCGCTGCCCGCCGGTCACCTTGACCATCGGCACCTCGTACTTCTCGGCGACGTCGGCGATGCGGCGCAGCTGGGCCGGGGTGGTCACCCCGCCCTTCATCTGCGGGACGACGGAGAAGGTGCCGTCGCGCTGGATGTTGGCGTGGACGCGGTCGTTGATGAACTCGCCGTCCTTCTCGGGGACGAAGTCGACGCCCCAGAGCATCTTGAGCAGCGAGGTGAGGCCCATCTTGGACCTGGCGTCCTCCTTGCCCCCGGGGGCGAGCGCGGCGAAGACGGCCGAGACGCTGCGCAGGTCCTGCTCCCGGACGGCGGCGACGAGGTCCGGCTTGGTCATGGGGATGCCGGGCACGTACCAGGACGCCGACGGGTCCTCGGTGAGGTCGCCGTCGGCGGCCCACTCGACGATCTGCTCCACCAGCGACTTGCAGGAGCCGCAGCCCTTGCCGGCGCGGGTGCGGTCCATGACGCCGCCGAGGGCGGTGCAGCCGTCGGCGACGACGTCGCAGATCGCCTGCTTGGTGACGCCGTTGCAGTTGCACACCTGCGACTCGCCGGGCATCTCGGCGACGCCGACCTCCTCGGCGCCGTCGGAGAGGTCGACCAGCAGCCGGATCCGCTCCTCGGGCAGCGGGGCGCCGCGGTCGAAGGCCTGGGTGAGGAAGGCGACCTTGCGGGTGTCGCCGAGCAGGGTGGCACCGATGAGCTGGTCGTCCCGGATCACCACCGACAGGTGCACGCCCCGCTTGGGCTCGGAGATGACCAGGAACTCGTCGTCGTCCCGCTCCGGGGTGTTGATCCCCATGCTGGCGACGTCGACCCCGGCCACCTTGAGCTTGGTCGCCGTCCGGCTGCCGTGGTACTCCGCGTCGGGGTCGGTGCCGGTCAGGACGTCGGCGAGCACCCTGGCGTGCTCCCACGCCGGGGCGACCAGGCCGTAGACCTCCCCGCGGTGCTGCGCGCACTCACCGATCGCGTAGACGTCGGGCTCCTCGGTGCGCAGCTGGTCGTCGACGACGACCGCCCGCTGCACCTCCAGGCCGGAGCGGACGGCGAGGTCGGTGTTGGGCCGGACGCCGGCGGCGACGACGAGCAGGTCGCAGTCGATGCGGCGGCCGTCCTCCAGCAGCACGCCCTCCACGTGCCCGTCACCGAGGACCTCGGTGGCCAGGACGTCGAGGTGCACGGTGATGCCGAGGGACGCCACGCTCCGCTCGAGGACGGCCCCGGCCTCACGGGAGAGCTGGGCGTTCATCAGCCACGGCGCGGCGTGCACGAGCTCGACGTCCAGCCCGTGGCCCTGCAGTGCCCGCGCCGCCTCCAGCCCGAGCAGCCCACCGCCCATGACCACGGCCCGCCGGCAGCGGCCGGTCGCCTCGAGCATCGCGCGGGTCTCGTCGATGGTGCGGAAGCCGTACACGCCGGGCAGCAGGCCGCCGTCGGCGGTGCGCACGCCGGCCATCGGCGGGATGAACGAGCTGCTGCCGGTGGCGAGCACCAGGTGGTCGTAGGCGGTGACCGACCCGTCGGAGCCGTGCACGGCCTTGGCGGCGACGTCGATCCGCTCGACCCGGACGCCGGCGCGCAGGGTGACCCCGTTGTCGGCGTACCAGTCGTGGCTGTTGAGGACGATGTCGTCCTCGTGCGACTCCCCGGCCAGCACCGGCGAGAGCATGATCCGGTTGTAGTTGCCGTGCGGCTCGTCACCGAAGACGGTGATCCGGAACTGCTCCCCGCCGCCGCGCTCGAGGACCTCCTCCACGAACCGGGCGCCGGCCATGCCGTTGCCCACGACGACCAGCGAGGCACGCTCGTCGAACTCGTCGACGTCGAACCGGAACGAGGTCAGGCCTTCCGGACGGCCTCCCAGCACCGCAGTCATCAGACCTCCACCAGCCCGAGGTCGACGACCAGCTCACCGGTGACGCCGATCGGCGCGGCTGCGTGCAGCTCGACCAGGGTGCCGCCGGGGAGGTCCTCGACCACCCGCAGCGGCACGTGCACGTCGCCCTTGGCGCCGATCGGGAACCAGCGCATCGGCACCCCGTCGCGCACGAGCAGCACGTAGACCAGCTCGCCGGTGCTGTTGCCGCCGCGGAAGTACAGCGCCTGCGCGCTGGCGCCGTTCGGCACGGTGTAGCGCAGCGCGGGGGCGACCGGGCCCGGCTTGTCCAGGCCCTCCCCGGTGATCGGGTAGACGCCTTGCAGGAAGCGTGGGGTGCTCTTCACGCGGGGGGTCCTCCTCCGGGACGGGGTCCGTGGCTCGGGGGTCGAGGGCGACTGGTGGGGGCGGGGCTCGGGCTGGGTGGCGGCGTCGGGGGCCGGCAGCCGCTCGCCGGGGCGGTCGACCCGGGTCACGGCGACCGCGCAGACCTTGAAGGCGGGCATCCGGCTCACCGGGTCCAGCGCCGGGTCGGTGAGCGCGTTGGCCGCCGAGGCGCCGCCCCAGTGGAAGGGCGCGAAGACGACGTCGGGCCGGATGTCCTCGGTCAGGTGCGCCGAGAACCGGGCCCGGCCCCGGCGGGTGGCCAGCTCGACGACGTCGTCCGGGCCGACGCCGAGGCGGCGGGCCAGGTCGGGGTGCAGCTCGGCGCGCGGCAGGGGCGCGATCAGCTGGAGGCTGCGGGAGCGCCGGGTCTGGGTGCCCGACTGGTACTGGGCCAGCACCCGGCCGGTGGTGAGGACGTACGGGTACTCGGCGTCGGGCCGCTCGGCGGCCTCGACGTGCTCGACGCGCAGGAACCGGGCGCGGCCGTCGGGGGTGGCGAAGCGCTCGGTGAACAGCCGCGGCGTGCCGGGGTGCCCGGGTGCGGGGCAGGGCCAGAACACGCCCTGCTCGTCGTCGATGCGCCGGTAGCTGATGCCGGAGTAGTCGGCCGCTCCCCCGGCGCTCGCGCGGCCGAGCTCGGCGAAGACCGTCTCGGGATCGGCGCTGAACCTCTCGCCCACCCCGAGCCGGGCGGCCAGCTCCGCCAGCAGCTGCAGGTCGTCGCGGACCCCGTCGGGCGGGTCGAGGGCGCGCCGGCGGCGGATGACCCGGCCCTCGACGTTGGTCATCGTCCCGTCCTCCTCGGCCCACATGGCGCTGGGCAGGACCACGTCGGCCAGCTCGGCGGTCTCGGAGAGGAAGAAGTCGCTGACGGCGAGGAAGTCCAGGTCGCCCAGCCGGCTCATCACCCGGCGGGCGTCCGGCGCGGAGACCGCGACGTTGGAGGCGAGCACCAGCAGCGTGCGGACGCCGCCGTCGGTGCCGAGCGCGTCGAGCAGCTCGAACGCGCTGCGGCCGGGCCCGGGCAGGTCGTCGGGGTCGACGCCCCACACCGCGGCCACGTGCCGGCGCGCCGCCGGGTCGGAGATGCTGCGGTAGCCGGGCAGCTGGTCGGCCTTCTGGCCGTGCTCGCGGCCGCCCTGCCCGTTGCCCTGGCCGGTGACCGTGGCCCAGCCACTGCCCTCCCGGCCGGGGAGCCCCAGGGCCAGCGCCAGGTTGATCCAGGCCTGGGTGGTGTCGGTGCCGCTGCGGTGCTGCTCGGCCCCGCGGGCGGTCAGGACGATCGCGCGCTCCGCCCGGGCCAGCGCGAAGACGGTGCGCCGCTGGTCGGCGACCGGCACGCCGGTCAGCCGCTCCACCCGGTCGGGCCAGTAGCCGGCGGCGCCGGCCCGGACGTCGTCGAAGCCGGTGGTGCGCGCGGCGATGTACTCCTCGTCGGCCAGTCCCTCGGCGAGCGCGATGTGCAGCAGGCCGTTGGCCAGCGCGAGGTCGGTGCCGGGCAACGGCTGCAGGTGCAGGGCGGCGTTGCGGGCGGTCGCCGTCCGCCGGGGGTCGACGACGACGTGCTGTGCCCCGCGGGCCCGGCCCTCGTCGAAGTACTGCATCGCCGGGGGCATGGTGTCGGCGGGGTTGGAGCCGACCAGGACGACGACGTCGGCGGCGGCGATGTCGCTCAGGGGGAACGGCATGCCGCGGTCGAGGCCGAACGCGCGGTTGGCCGCGCCCGCCGCAGAGGACATGCAGAACCGGCCGTTGTAGTCGATGGCGGAGGTGCGCAGCGCGACCCGCGCGAACTTGCCGAACTGGTAGGCCTGCTCGTTGGTCAGCCCGCCGCCGCCGAAGCACCCCACCGCGTCGCGGCCGTGCACCGCCTGGGTTCGCTCGATCGCGGCCACGACCCGGCCCAGCGCCTCGTCCCACGTCGACTCGACCAGGGGGCTGGTGCGGTCGCCGGGAACGGCCCGGACCAGCGGGCGGGTCAGGCGCTCCGGGTGGTCGAGCAGCTCGGTCGCCGACCAACCCTTGGAGCACAGCCCACCCCGGTTGGTCGGGAAGTCGGCCGGCTGGAGGGTGGCCGGCCGGTCGCCGGCGGTCATGGTGATGCCGCACTGCAGCGAGCAGTACGGGCAGTGGGTGGCGGTGGTGCGGGTGCGCGGGCCGACCCCGGCGAGGGCTCCGGGGAGGGCGGTGGCGGTCACGGCACCGAGAGTCGTGGGCGCCGGTTTCCCGACCGCGGCATCGGCGTCAAGCCTGCGTTCCGGGCGCCTCACCGCCGTCCCGGGACGGTTGTGCGGTGAGACCTTCCCGTCGCTCCGCGGTGTGACCTAGGTTACGAGGCCCCGACGCCGGGCCTGTCCGAGGCCGCCGGCGTCACTGTCAGCAAACCCGCAGGAGGAAACCCGTGCCGCTGCACTCACAGACCGCCGGACTGCTCGCCGCGATGGAGGCGCAGGGCGCCCCCGACTTCGCCGAGCTGTCGGTGTCACAGGCCCGCGAGGTGGCGGCCACGTTCAAGGGCCTGCAGGGCCCGCTGGTCCAGGTGGCCTCGGTCCGCGACCGCACGGTCCCCGGGCCGGCCGGCGCGCTGCCGATCCGCATCTACACCCCGAACGGCAGCCCCCGCGGCGTGCTCGTGTACTTCCACGGCGGCGGCTGGGTGATCGGCAACATCGAGATCGCCGACGCACCGTGCCGTGCGCTGGCCGACGCCGCCGGCTGCGTCGTGGTGTCCGCCCAGTACCGGCTGGCGCCCGAGTCGGCCTACCCCGCCGCCCCCGAGGACTGCTACGCGGTCACCCAGTGGGTGGCCGAGCACCAGGCCGAGCTCGTCGCCGAACCGGCGGGGATCGTGGTGGCCGGCGACAGCGCGGGCGGGAACCTGGCCGCGGCCGTCGCCCTCATGGCGCGCGACCGGGGCGGCCCGGAGATCGCCTTCCAGGCGCTGATCTACCCGGCGACCGACCTCAACACCTTCGAGACCGAGTCCTACGCGCAGAACGCCGAGGGCTACCTGCTGACGGCCAACTCCATGCGCTGGTTCCGCGACCACTACTTCGTCGACGAGGCCCAGGCCAAGGAGCCCTACGCCTCCCCCGCGCTGGCCGACGACCACTCCGGGCTGCCGCCGGCGTTCATCGCGGTCGCCGAGTTCGACCCGCTGCGCGACGACGGCACCCGCTACGCCAAGCTGCTGGAGGAGGCCGGCGTCCCGGCCACGCTCAAGCGCTACGACGGGCAGATCCACGGCATCTTCTGGCTGTGCGAGGCCTGCAGTGAGGGCTTCCAGCCGCTGCTGGCCGACCTGTCGAAGGCCGTGCGGGAAGCCCTGAAGTGAGCCCGGGCCCCGCCGGCCGCGCCTGCGTGCCCGGCCGGCGGGGCGCCCGGCCCCGGGTGGTGGGATGGGCGGGTGAGTGAGCCGACCGTCCGGATCGGGGCCCCGTCGGTGCGGCCCGCCGAGCAGCGCGACGTCCCCCGGATCGCCGCCACGCTGACCGTGGCGCTGGCCGACTCCCGCTGGACCCGCTGGGCGCTGCCGGAGGACGGCCGCGTGCAGCGGCTCACCCGGCTGCACGAGCTGGACGCCGGGCACCGCTCGGTGGCCACCGGCACCGGCTGGGTCACCGAGGACGTCTCCGCGGTCGCGACCTGGGAGGCCCCGCCCGGCGCCCCCGGCACCGCACCGCTGCCGGCCGACGTCTCCGCCGCGCTGGCCCGCGAGCTGCCGTACCTGGCCGGCCCGCACGCCGGCCGCGTGGCCCGCACCCGGGAGCTGGTGGACGCCGCCCGCCCGGCGCAGCCGCACTGGTGGTTGACCCACCTGGGCACCCGGCCCAGCAGCCGCCGCCGGGGCATGGCCACCGCCCTGCTGCGCCCGGTGCTCGACCGCTGCGACGGCGAGGGCGTGCTCGCTGCGGCGGCGGTCTACACCTGGGCCGCCGCCCGCTTCCTCCGCGGCTCGGGCTTCGAGGTCGACCAGGCCCTGCACACCGCGGACGACGAGCTGCCGCTGTGGCTGCTGGTCCGGCAGCCCGGCTGAGTGTCGATCCGGGGCTCCCTCGTTCGTACAGGGGGTGAGCGGCCGGCGAGGGGCCGGCCGCGGACCCGAGGAGGACGACGATGGCGCAGTACCTGCTGACGATCTACCAGCCCGACGGCGAGGTGCCCCCGCCGGAGTTCCTGGAGCCGGTGATGCGCGAGCTCGCGGTGCTCAACGAGGAGATGCGTGACGCCGGCGTGTGGGTCTTCGCCGCCGGCCTGCACCCGCCGGAGACCGCGACCGTGCTGCGGCGCGAGGGCGACGAGGTGCTGATGACCGACGGCCCGTACGTCGAGGCCAAGGAGCACGTCGGCGGCTTCACCGTGATCGACGTCCCGGACCTCGACGCCGCCCTCGAGTGGGGCCGCCGGCTGGCCCGCGTCCTCGTGTCGCTGCCGATCGAGGTGCGCCCGTTCGCCGACGGCGGCCGCTGACCGCGTCGTGACCGACCCGGCCACCGCGCAGGTCGAGCGGGTGTTCCGCGAGTCCGCCGGCCGCGCGGTCGCCGTCCTGACCCGCCTCCTCGGCGACATCGACGCCGCCGAGGAGGCGGTGCAGGACGCCTTCGCCACCGCGATCGCGCGCTGGCCGGCCGAGGGGGTACCGCCGAGCCCGGCCGGCTGGATCCTCACCACCGCCCGGAACCGGGCCGTCGACCGGCTGCGCCGCGAGTCCACCCGGGACGCCCGGCACCGCGCCGCGGCCCTGCTGCACGACCCCGGCCCCCCGCCCGAGGAGGGCGCCGTGCGCGACGACCGGCTGCGCCTGCTCTTCACCTGCTGCCACCCCGCCCTGGCCCCCGCCGCGCGGGTCGCCCTGACGCTGCGGCTGGTCGGCGGGCTGACCACGGCCGAGATCGCGCACGCCTTCCTGGTGCCCGAGGCGACGATGGCCCAGCGGCTGGTGCGGGCCAAGGGGAAGATCCGGGCCGCGCGGATCCCCTACCGGGTGCCGGCCGAGGCCGACCTCCCCGACCGGCTGCGCGGCGTCCTCGCCGTGGTCGCGCTGATCGCCACCGAGGGCCACACGGCGACCTCCGGGGACCACCTGGCCCGTCCCGACCTGGCCGCCGAGGCGATCCGGCTGGCCCGCGAGCTGGCCGAGCTGGTGCCTGACGAGCCCGAGGTGCTGGGGCTGCTGGCGCTGGTGCTGCTGGTGGAGTCCCGGCGCGCCGCCCGGGTGTCGCCGGACGGCGGCCTCGTGCCGCTGCCGGAGCAGGACCGCCGGCTCTGGGACGCCGCGCTGGTCGCCGAGGGCCAGGCGCTGGTGCGGCGCTGCCTGCGGCGCAACGCCCCCGGCCCGTACCAGCTGCAGGCGGCGATCCAGGCGGTGCACAGCGCCGCGCCCACCGCCGCGGACACCGACTGGCGGCAGGTGCTGGCCCTGTACGACCAACTGGCGGCCCTGGCGCCGGGCCCGGTGGTCGCGCTCAACCGGGCGGTGGCGCTGGCCGAGGTCGAGGGGCCGGCCGCCGCCCTGGCCGAGGTGGAGGCGCTCGACCTGCCGCACCACCTGCTGCCCGCCGTCCGCGCCGACCTGCTCCGGCGGCTGGGCCGCACCGCCGAGGCGGCCGCGGCCTACACCGAGGCGATCGCGCGGACCGGCAACGCCGCCGAGCGGGCGTTCCTGGAGCGGCGCCGCGCGATGAGTTCGGAGCGGGACGCCGGTCCAACCCGCGAGATCCCCGACCCGAGGAGCACCGCACCGTGACCACACCGTTCCCCCAGCCGCTCGACGTCACCTTCACCGCGCCGATCGAGAAGGACGGGGCGTTCCCGACCTACCTGACCGTGCCGGGGTCGCCGGAGCTGCTGGGAACGCGCCGCGCGGTCAAGGTCGCCGGCACCACCGACGGCCACCCCTTCGCCGCCACGCTGATGCCGTCGGGCAGCGGGCCGCACTGGCTGCCGCTGCGGGCGGCCATCTGCCGGGCCATCGGCAAGGACGCCGCCGGAGAGCAGGTGACCGTGCACCTCCAGCAGCGGTTCAGCTGACGTCCGGGCGCCCTAGTCCCAGGATCGGCGCTGCTTCTTGAGCTCACCGCGCTGCTTCTTGGCCTGGATCCGCCGCTCCTGAGAGCCCCGCGTGGGCCTGGTCCGCCGCCGGGCCGGCGGTGGCGGGGCGAGCGCGGCGCGGAGGACGGCGGCCAGCCGCTCACGGGCGGCCTGCCGGTTGCGCAACTGCTGGCGGTGCTCGCTGGCGGCCACGGTCAGGACGCCGTCCACCAGGCGGGTGCCGAGCCGCGCGGCCAGCCGCTGCCGCTGGGCGTCGCTCAACCCGGGCAGCTCGAGCGGGGCCACCGACAGCTCGACCCGCGAGTCGGCGGTGTTGACCCCCTGGCCGCCGGGCCCCGACGAGCGGGAGAAGCGCCAGCCGAGGGCGGCCGCGGGCACGACGAGGGAACCGGTGACGGGCAGGTCACCGGAGGCGTCGTCGACCGCGGGCACATCACCAGTCTGGCGGAACCCACCGCCCGCCGAGGCCGCACGGGGTCCTCCGGGTGCCACGCTGCGCGCCGTGACCGACGCATCGGGGACGACCGCGCCGCCCGGACCGGGACCGGTGGGCGGCGTCGCGGCCGTGCTGACCGTGGCGGCCGCCGTCGTGGGTGCCCTCCCGTGGCCGTCCCCCGAACGGACCCGCTCGGGCTGGCAGGTCGCCGACGTCCCGCCGTCCCTGTGGGGGCTGGTGGTGGGGGCGGCCCTGCTGTGCCTGGTGGCGGCCGGGCTCCTGGTCCGGCCCCGATCGCTGCCGGGGCGCCTCGCCCCTGTCACCTTCTGGCTGGTCTGCCTGGCGTCGGTGTTCGCCCTCGGGTGGGACGCGCTGTACGCGGCCGCCCTGTCCGACGGTACCTCCGGCGCGGTCATCCCGGTCTTCCACTGGCTGTTCACCTCCGTGCCCGCGTTCGTCGTCGGGCTGGCGGTGCGGGACGCCGGTCCCCGGACGCAGCTGCGGGCGACCCTGGGCACCGCGGTGGTGACCCTGCCGCTGTTCACCCTCGGCTGGGCGCTGCTGGCCCCGCCGTGGGCGTCGGACACGGCCCGGGACGCGCTCCTGACCACCGCCGTCCTGGGCGTCGTCCCGCTGTCCCTCGCGGTCGCGCTGACCCGGGCCGGCGTCCGCCGTCCCTGACCCGGTCCCTCAGGCGGCAGCCGGCACCGGGTCGGCGCCGCCGCGCACGCCGGGCCGGCAGCGCAGCAGCCGGCGCAGCGTGAGCCACGTACCGCGGCCGGCGCCGTGCTGCTCCAGCGCCTCGACGGCGTAGGCCGAGCAGGTGGGCTCGAACCGGCAGGACGGCGGCCGCCTCGGGCTGACCTCGCGCTGGTAGACGCGGACGGCGGCGACCAGGCGGTCCCTGACGCGGGTGCCGCGCCGGCCGGTGCCGGCCGCGTGCACGTGCCGCACGGTGGTCGGCACCAGGAACAACCCGTCGACGCCACAGCCGATGGCGTTGGCCAGGCAGCAGCCGGTGTTGAGGAACAGCAGGTCGCGCAGGCAGGAGTCGTTGCCGCCGCGGTACCCGCGCCCGTAGCCGGGCGGCGGGCCGTACCCGCGGCGGTGGCCACGCCCGTACCCGGGGCCGTAGCCCGGGCCCATGCCCCGGTACCCGCCCCGCGGGCGCCGTCGCGGACCCCAGCCGCTGCTCCAGATGAACACCATGGCCTGCCAGTACCGCGGGAGGATCGGGACCATGCCTCCGCTCTCCCTCGCCGCGGCGCTGGCCGACGGTCCGGTGGTGCTCGACGGCGGGCTGGCCACGCGGCTGGAGTCCCAGGGCGCCGACCTGTCCTCGGCGCTGTGGTCCGCGCGGCTGCTGCGCGACGACCCCGGTGCGGTCGTGGCCGCGCACGCCGCGTTCGCCGCGGCCGGTGCGCAGGTGGCGACCACGGCCACCTACCAGGCCTCGGTACAGGGCTTCGCCGCGGCGGGCGTGCCGGCCGCGGAGGCGCGGGCGCTGATGGCGCGGTCGGTGCAGCTGGCCCGTCGTGGTGCGCCGGGAGCATGGGTCGCGGGGTCGGTGGGCCCGTACGGGGCGGTGCTGGCCGACGGGTCGGAGTACACCGGCGCCTACTGCGACTCGATGACCGTCGCGGACCTGCGGGCGTTCCACCGGCCGCGGATGGCGCTGCTGGCCGAGGCGGGCGCCGACGTCCTGGCCTGCGAGACGGTGCCCGCGGCCGCGGAGGCCGAGGCGCTGGTGGCCGAGGCCGACGCGCTCGGCGTCCCGATGTGGCTCTCGCTCACCACGGTGGTCGACGGCGGCGGCGTCGTCCGCACCCGCCGCGGCGAGCGGGCCGAGGCGGTGTTCGCCCTCGCCGCGGGTGTCGGCGCGGTGGGGGGGGGGGGGGGGCAAAGCACCCCCCCCACCCCCCGCC
>NZ_JBJGYW010000060.1:0-17486 GCF_054050215.1 Geodermatophilus sp. SYSU D01186
GGTGCCGGCAGCAGCAGGCGGACAAGTCCGCTCAAAGGCACGAAGCCAGTCAGACCTGGAGTCACACCCACTGCCACCGGCCGTCAGCCCATCACCGATGGACCGACCCGGCCAGGCTCACAGTCAGGCCTCGCCGGTCCGGCGCGCGACGGCCGGCGGGCCGCTCGCTGCCAGAACGGACGGCGCCCCCGCTGCACCCGTCGGTCGGGAGGTACGGTGAGGCCGAGCGTCGGGCAGGTCTCGCGCTCCTCGTGCGTCTGACCGAGGCGTACCCGAGCACCGACCCTGCCGTGCGGGGTCCTGGAGCCGAGGTCGCCCCGCCGCGCACGCGGCTTCATCCGGAGGGCGAACGGCATGTCCAGCAACCTCGACGCGCACCGCCCGGACCCCGCCGAGGCGCTGGAGCAGCTCGGCCGCCTCGCCCTGCGCGAACACACCATGCAGTCCCTGCTGCAATCGGTGGCCGACCTGACCCAGGAGGTCATGCCCGGCCACCCGGAGACGTCGGTGTCCCTGCTGATCAACGACAAGCCCAGCACCGCCGTCTACACCGGACGGCTGGCCATGGACTGCGACGAGAGCCAGTACGGCCGCGGATACGGCCCCTGCCTGCACGCAGCCAGCACCGGCGAACTCGTGGAGATCGCCAACATGCAGACCGAGACCCGGTGGCGGGACTACACGGCACGCGCCGTCGAGCACGGCGCCCGCAGCTCGCTGTCGGTACCGCTGCCGATCAGCGAGGGCGTCCGCGGGGCGCTGAACATCTACGCCCGCGAGCCCGACGTCTTCGACGAGGACAGCCGATCGGTCGCCACCCGCTTCGCCCCCTACGCCGCCGTCGCCGCGGCGAACATGTACGCCTACGAGGACGCCCGCGACATGGCCGAGCACTATGAGCGTGCCCTGGGATCCCGGGCGGGGATCGACCAGGCCAAGGGCATCCTCATGGAGCGCTACAAGCTCACCCCTGACACGGCCTTCCAGGCCCTCGCCAGGGTGTCGATGCAGACCAACACCAAGGTCAGAGACGTCGCGGAGACTCTCGTGAGGACCGGCGTCTTCCCACCCTGACCCGGCCCGCCTCGACGTCCGGGTACGAGACGGGCGGCCTGAGGCCGCCTCCAGAGATGCCTCTCGCAGCCGGACGAACCTGCCCGTGACGGCTCTCGTCACCATCACGTCACTGGAGGACACGCACGATCGAGAGGGAGGGCCGCACCGGCGCTCGCTACCTCGTCGACGACGACGTCTCGCCAGGGGCCCGCGCCACGGTGGGGTGCAGGCCGGTCCGCCAGCGAAAGGACGCCTCGGCGGGGATCGTCAGGGGCAGGTGGTCGGGCGCGGACGGCCGGGCGAGCAGGTACCCGCTGGCGGAGTCCACCCCGAGGGCGCTGAGCGCGGTCAGCTGAGGCAGGGTCTCGACCCCCTCCGCGATGACGTGCGCGCCGATGGCCTGCGCCAACGTCACGATGCCGGCCACCAACGCCGCGCCGCGAGCCGTCCCCAGGTCGTGGACGAAGGACTTGTCCACCTTGATGACGTCGACCGGGAACTCACGCAGGCGGGCCAGCGAGCTGTAGCCGGTCCCGAAGTCGTCGATGGCGATCGCCACCCCCAGGTCGCGTATCCGCTCCAGTACCTCCCCCGCCCGGGAGCAGTCGGCGAGCACCGACTCGGTCACCTCGATCCCGAGGCGATGCGGGGGCAGGCCGGCCCGGTCCAGCTGGGCAGCGAGCCGGGCGGGGAACCCGCAGTCGGCCAGCTGCTGGGGGGCCACGTTGACCCACACCCGGAGCTCCGGGAGGTGCGCCCACCGGCCGGCCTGCTCGACGGCTCGGGCGAGGACCAGCTCGCCGATGCGGTGGATCAGCCCCGTCTCCTCGGCGACCGGGATGAACTCCTGCGGACCGACGAGGCCACGGACGGGATGCCGCCACCGGACCAGGGCCTCGACGTGGCAGATGCGCTCGACCCGGAGGTCGAAGGCGGGCTGGTACTCCACCACCAGCTCGTCCCGCTCCAGGGCGTGGCGCAGGTCGTTCTCCATCTCGACCCGGTGCATCGACTCCACGTGCATCTGCTCGTCGAACCAGACAGCCCGTTCCCGTCCGGTGTCCTTGGCGCGGTAGAGCGCCGCGTCGGCCTCCCGGAGGAGGATGTCGAGATCGGCCGGACCGGTCGCCGTGGCCAGGCCGACGCTGACGGTGACGAGGAGGCGCGCACCCACCTCGACCGGCTCCCGGCTCGCCTCGATGACCTCCTGGGCGAACCGGCCGGCCTCCTCGGCGGAGCGGTCCACCAGGACCACCACGAACTCGTCGCCACCGAATCGGGCCACCGCATCCGCCGGACCGGCCAGAGCGGCGAGACGGCGAGCGAACTCGCCCAGCAGGCGGTCGCCTGCGCCGTGCCCCAGGCTGTCGTTGACCAGCTTGAACCGGTCCAGGTCGATGAAGGCGACGGTGAGGCGGGCCTCCGGCCGTCCGGCGAGGACCCGGTCCACCTCCTGCAGCAGCCCGGCGCGGCTCAGCAGACCGGTCAGCTCGTCGTGCGTGGCCCGGTGGGCCAGGTCGCGCTGCGCCCGTTCGGCTGCCGCGCGGGCCGCCCGCTCGGCGGCCAGCAGGCGTTCCCGCTCCCGCTCCATGGCGCGCCGCTCGGAGATGTCCCGGAAGTAGATGGCGATCCCGCCCCGGCGCAGGGGGTACACGCGGGCCTCGCACCACAGATCCGCCCCGTCGTAGCGCGCCTCGAGGGTGGCGGTCCGTCCGGTGCGCGCGACCTGGCGGTAGGTCTCCTCGAACTCGGTACCGAGCAGGGCGGGGAACCGCTCCCAGATGTCCTCGCCCACGACCTCGTCACGGCAGACGCCCAGCCGGGCCTCGGCCTGTGCGTTGATGTACGTCATCCGCCAGTCGGCGTCGACGCCGATGTACATGTCGCTGATCGACTCGAGGTTGTCGATGAGCTCGGCCGCCGTCCGCGTGGTCGCCTCCGACCGCGCCGCCTCGGCCTCCGCCGTGCTCACGTCCCGGAAGGACACGTACGCCCGCCGGGAGTCCCCGTCGAGGAACGTGGCGGTGGTGACCTCGGCAGGGAAGGTGGACCCGTTGCTGCGGCGCAACCGGAACACCCCGCGGAACACACCTTCCCGGGCCCGGGTCTCGAGCGCCTGCCTCCACCGGGGGTCGCGCCGGTCGACGACCCCGTCCCGGCCCAGCTCGACCAGCTCGAGCTCCGTCCGGCCGAGCAGCTCGCAGGCCCGCGCGTTCGCACCGAGGGTGCGCCCGTCGGCCGAGGTGATCAGCACCCCGTCGAGACCGTGGACGAACAGTGCCTCGTAGACGCTGCTGCGCAGCGTCGAGGGAGCCGACTCGAGGATCACACCGGCGTATCGGCGGATCGACGGTTCCGGTTGACCGTGTTCCGCAATTCGGGTGAGCCGGTTCTGCCGGGGCGCCCCGTGCCTCGGAGCGGCGATCACGGCCTCCCCGGGTCGCGTGCGGTGGCCGGCCGGTGGGCCGGCAGGCGGGAACGTCTCGAGTATCGGTCGGCGCACGAGGGGGTCGTGCCGGACGACGGGGCGCGATACCGATGGGTCCGATCGGCGCCGGCGATGGCCGGCAGCGGACCGTGCCGCGGATCAGTCGCCGAGGCGCTCCCGGCACCGCCGCCGGTAGGCGTCCAGGAACGCGCGACCGGCAGCCCCTCGGACGGCCTCGTCCCTGGTCGCGACGCCGAGTTCCCACGTCGGCGCACCGCCGAGGGTGGCGACCGTGAGGTCCCCGAACAGGGTCTCGTCCACGCAGGCCAGCGGGCCGCACGCGATGCCCATCCCGCGGCGGACCAACGTCAGGACGCCGAACCACTCGTCCACCTCGAGACGCACGCGGCGGGGCAGGTCGCGCTCGGCGAACATCCGGTCGAACAGCTCGCGGACCCACCACCCTCGCGGCAGGTCGATCAGCGGCTCGTCGACCACGTCGCCCAGTTCCACGTCCCGGCCCCCCGCGAGCCGGTGCCCCGGCGGGCAGAGCAGGACCAACGGCGTGCTGAGTAGGGGATCGAAGCGCACGACCGGCGTCGTCCGGTGCGTCAGCGGCGTGATGGCGAAGTCAGCCGTGCCCTCGGCAACCAGGCCGAGGAGGTCGCGCGCGCCGTCGTGGAGCACGCTGATCGCCACCCCCGGATGCTGCTCCTGGAAGGGCCGGATCGTCTCGAACACGTCGACGTCCCTCGGCACTGCCACCGTCGCGACGCGGACGAACCCGCGGAGCAGACCCGCGACCTCGGCGACGGCGTCACGAGCCCGCTCGGCGTCGTGCAGCGCCGCCCGGGCGGGCTCGAGGAGAGCACGGCCGGCGTCGGTCAGCTCGGCACCCTTGCGGCCGCGGGTGAACAGGTCGGTGCCGAGCTCCTTCTCCAGTCCCAACAGGGACGCAGACAGGCTCGACTGGACCATGTACAACCGCGCCGCGGCGCGGGTGAACGAGCCCTCCTCGACCACCGCCAGGAAGTACTCCAGCTGCCTGAGCTCCACCCCGACCGCCTCCGTCCACCCTCTCGGAACGTCCAGCCCCCCGGGGGCGCCCGACCCGGCCGCGGCACCTATCCCTGCTGCCCCAGGTTGGTGACGAGGTTGACGGCCACGGCGATGACGACGGTCCCGAACAGGTACGACAGCAGAGCGTGTCCGAGGGCGACCTTGCGGATCGACGTGTCCTGGAGCTGGGTGTCCGGCATGGCGAAGCTCATCCCCACGGTGAACGCGACGTAGGCGAAGTCGCTGTAGGCGGGCGGTTCCCGCTGGCCGAAGTCGATGCCGCCGTCCCCGCCGGAGTAGTACCAGCGTGCGTACTTGAGGGCGAAGACCGTGTTGACCAGCGCCCACGACAGGATCACCACCAGGACGCCGAGCAGCACGGTGGCGACGCCGACAGCGTCCCCGGAGCCGGACCGGACGAGGCCCTCGACGACGGCGGCGAGGCTGGCCACCGCCGCACCCAGCACGGCCGTGTCCGTGACCCGGGTCCGCCCCTCCTCCTCGGCCAGCCGTTTGGTCCCCTCCGCGTCGCGCGGCCAGCTGATCCGCCACACCCAGAACAGCAGGCCGCCGGCGGCGACGGCCCAGCCGACGAGCACCGCGATCTCCGGGACGCCGGCGACCGTGGTCAGTTCGGCCGCGACGAGGCCGCCGCCGAGACAGATCATCAGGCGGCGCCACGACAGGATCGTCGGCCGCCGGCCCGCCTCCACCGCCGTCCCGCCGCCTGCGGCGCTCACCCCATGGCCCCGCACCGGGCCGGCGACGGCCCGGCGCCGGCCCACCGTCCGGCGTGGCGCCGGGGACCGGGGCGGTCCGCCCGTCGGCGCTTCAGCCACCCGGACGGAACACGGCACGGACGCACCCGTCCTCCTTGTCCTTGAACATCCGGTAGCCCTTCGGCCCGTCGTCGAGCGGCATCACGTGGGTGGCGAGGTGCTCGGTCCTCACCTCGTCCCGGCTCATGCGGTCGAGGATCTCCGGGATGTAGCGGTGCCCGTGCTGCTGGGCGCCGCGCAGGGTCAGCGCCTTGTTCATCACCGCGCCGAGGGGGAACTTGTCCACGAGACCGGCGAAGACGCCGAGGGTGAACACCGTCCCGCCCTTCCGGCAGGAGTAGATCGCCTCGCGCACCGCCGTGGGCCGGTCGGTCTGCAGCCGCAGCTGCTGCTTGACCTGGTCGTAGAGGTACTGCGGGCCCGGGCTGTGCGCCTCCATGCCCACCGCCTCGATGCAGACGTCCGGTCCCCGCCCACCGGTCATCTCGCGCAGCTCGGCGGGGACGTCGACCTCCTCGTAGTCGAGGGTCTCCGCCCCGATGTGCGTGCGGACCTGCTCGAGCCGGTTGTCGTACCGGTCGATGACGACGACCCGCTCGGCGCCCATGAGCATGGCCGCGCGGGCGGCCATCTGGCCCACTCCCCCGGCACCCCACACCGCGACGACGTCACCCGGCCGGACCTCGGCCTGGTGCGCCCCCGTCCAGCCGGTGGGTGCGGCGTCGGAGGCGAACAGCGCCCGCTCGTCGGAGACGCCGTCGGGGACGGCGAACGCCCCCTGGTCGGCGTAGGGCACCCGGATGTAGGGCGCGTGGCTGCCCGCCCACCCGCCCATCGCGTGGGAGTAGCCGTAGCAGCCGCCGATGGCCTGTCCCCACAGCGCCTCGGTGATCCCCGGGTTGGGGTTGCCGTTGTCGCACAGCGACCACAACCCCTGCCGGCAGTACCAGCACTGCCCGCAGCTGGTGAAGGAGACCACCACCACGCGGTCGCCCACCCGGTGCTTCGTCACGCCGCGGCCGACCTCGGCGACCGTGCCCATGAACTCGTGCCCCAGCACGTCGCCGGCGCGCATGGCGGGGATGTAGCCGCCCACCAGGTGCAGGTCCGAGCCGCAGGTCGCGGACAGTCCGACCTCGAGGATGATGTCGTGGTCGTTGAGGATCTTCGGCTCGGGGACGTCCTCGACGCCGATCTCGTTGACCCCGCGCCAGGTCACCGCCTTCACCGGACACCTGCCCTGGGCGCCACCCGGGTCCACGCCTCGAGGAGCGCGCCGCCGGGGGTCGCCGTCCGCTTGCCGTGCGGCGCGGGGTCCACCGCCAGCACCTCACCCACCTCGATGAGCTGCTTGGCCCGGCGCAGCGCGGACCGCAGCTCGGCCTGAGGGTCGCTGCCGCTCAGCCGGCTGAAGGCGGGTCCCGACGACGGCCGGTCGCGCAGCCGGGCCGCCAACTCCGTGCCCTTGCCGCCGGGGGCCGGGCGGACGCGGACCTCGATCCGGTCGCCGAGCTCGGCCAGGGGTGCGGGCAGCTGCGCGGTGTCCACGTCGGACGGCTCCCGGTAGACGGTCACCACGAGCCACCCGGACGCCGGCTCCCCCGCGCCGGCCGGCCGGGCGGCGGAGGGGTCGATGGCCGACCGCACCTGGCGGACGACACTCCCGCCGGCGCGGGCGGCGAGGGACGCCACGTTCCCGATGGAGCTGGTCATGCCCGACCCCCCGCGGCGGCGGCCTGCGGGGCCCGCGCGAACTCCTGCACGATGCGCTGGCAGAAGGCCGGCAGGTCGTCGGGTGACCGGCTCGTCGTGATGTTGCCGTCGGTGACGACCTCCTCGTCGACCACCTCGGCCCCGGCGTTGCGGAGGTCGGTGCGCACGCTCGGCCAGGACGTCAGCCGGCGGCCGCGCGCGACGTCGGCCTCGACGAAGTTCCACGGGCCGTGGCAGATCGAGGCGACCGGCTTCCCCGACTGGACGAAGTCCCGGACGAACTGCACCGCGGCGGGTTGCATCCGCAGTTTGTCCGGGTTCACCGTCCCGCCCGGCAGGAGCAGCGCCTCGAAGTCGTCGACCGACACCGCGCCGACCAGCTGGTCGACCGCGAAGGTGCCAGCGTCCTCGAGGTCGTGGTCGCGCGCCTGGATCTCGCCGCTGGTGATGGAGACGACGACGGTGCGGGCGCCGGCGTCCTCCAGCGCCTGCCGCGGCTGCTCCAGCTCCACCCGCTCCACCCCGTCGGCCGCGAGGATGGCGACCCGACGTCCGTTCAGCTCGCCTGCCACCTCAGGCACCCGCCCCCGCCGGGTGCAGGACGACCTTCGTCCAGCCGTCGTCCCGCTGGTCGAAGTGCTCGTAGGCCTCCGGCGCGCGGTCGAGGGGCAGCTCGTGGCTGACGATGAACGACGGCTCGGCCTTGCCCGCGGCGATGAGGTCGCGCAGCTGCCGGTTGTACTTCTTGACCGGCGCCTGGCCGCTGCCGATGTGCTGGCCCTTGAACCAGAACATGCCGAAGTCGAAGGCGAGCTTGCCCTGCTTGGCCAGATCGTCGCTGGCCCCCGGGTCCTGGGGCACGAAGACGCCGACGGTCCCGATCTTCCCGGTGAAGCGCACCGAGGCGACCAGCCGGTTCATCGTCAGGTTGGCCTGCTCCTGGCCGTCGGGCTCGTGCGCCTGGTAGCCGACGCACTCGCAGCCGTTGTCCGCCCCCAGCCCCATCGTCTGCTCGAGAACGGCCTGCACCGGATCGACCTTGGAGTCGTCGATGGCGATCGCGCCGATCGACTCGGCCAGCTTGAGCCGGTCGGGCTGCCGGTCGACGACCATCACCTTGCTGGCCCCTCGGATGGTCGCCGAGAGGGCGGCCATCAGCCCGACCGGGCCGGCGCCGTAGATGACCGTCTGGTCGCCGGGCTTCACGCCGGCCATCTCGGTGGCGTGGTAGCCGGTCGGGAAGATGTCGGCGAGCATCACGTAGTCGGTCTGGCGCTGCTCGGCGTCCTCCCCCAGCCGCAGGCAGTTGAAGTCACCCCAGGGCACGCGCAGCAACTCCGCCTGCCCACCGGCCCAGGGGCCCATGTCGGCGAAGCCGTAGGCAGCGCCGGCCATGTTCGGCTCCGGCTGCGCGGTCAGGCAGTAGTTCGTGAGCTGCTGCTCGCAGTTCTTGCAGTGCCCGCAGGCGATGTTGAACGGCAGGACGACGTAGTCCCCCACCTGCACCTTGTCGACCCCGTCGCCGACCTCGATCACCTGACCCAGGTTCTCGTGCCCGAACCAGCGGCCGGTCTCGAAGTCGGTCCGGCCCTCGTACATGTGCAGGTCCGAGCCGCAGATGTTCGCCGAGGTGATCCGCACCAGGACGTCGGTCGGCCGCTCGATCCGCGCGTCCGGTACGTCCTTGACGCTGACCTGCCGCGGACCTTCGTAGACCACTGCCTTCATGCTGTCTCCCTCGTCGCGGGTGTGCCCCACCGCCCGTGCCCGGGCCGGGATCCTGATTGCACCCGGCGGAGCAGGGGGCCGGTATCGGCAGACATGCCGATACCGGGCCGACGCACCCGCTGCAGCAGCCGTCATGGGTCGGCCTGCCGATGGAGACCCGCCCGGCAACGCGCCACAGTGCCGAGCGCAGGGCTCACGGACGGCGGTTCAGACCTGGTGCCGGCGACCGCGGCGGAGCACGCGAGGACGGACCATGCCGATCGAGAGCACCCATCGAGTCGCGACGCGAGTCGCCCCATGTGGCGCGGCACCACGACGACGCCCTCCGGAGGAACGTCGCGGAGGAGCCGGCTCGGATGCTGCGGGGACCGGGACGTACCAGGAGGCACCCGGCGCCTGTCGACCGCCCGGGGGTGGCGCGCCCGGCGCGGTGGTGCGCGACATCGGCCGATCGACCGATGCCCACGCGCCGTGACCGGTCCTAGCGTCGGAGCCGCGGTCGAACGACGGAATCCCCACGACCGGCGCTGCACGGTGCCTCCGGGAGCGGACATGGATCATGCGACGTTCACGCGCACCGCGGCCGAGCGGGCCGGGCTGCCCGAGGAGACGGCGGAGCGGATCGAGAACGCGACACTGCGGACCCTGGCCGACCGGATCAGCGGCGGTGAGGCCCAGGACCTCGCGGCGCGGCTCCCGGCCCGGCTCCAGGACGACCTGCGTCCCCCGCGCGAAGACGCGGAGGCGTTCCGGGTGGACGAGTTCGTGCGTCGGGTCGCCGAACGCAGGGACGTCGGTCCGGACGAGGCCCGGACCGGGGCCGCCGCCGTTCTGACCACGGTGCGGGAGGCGGTCACGCCCGGGGAGTTCGACGACGTCCTCTCCCAGCTGCCGCAGGAGCACCGGGAGCTGGTCGGGCCGATGGCCTGAGCCCGCAGGCGTCGGCCGACGGCCGGAGGAGCAGGACGGCAGCACGTCAGGAGGAGCCCGGTGATCCAGTACGCGACGTTCATCCAGGCCGTGGGAGCCCAGGCCGGCGCGGCCGAGACCGAGGAGGCTCGGCGGGCGGTGGAAGCCGTCATCGCCGCCGTGGCCGCCTCGCTGGAGGAGTCCGACCGCGAGCGGTTGGCCGCGGTCCTGCCCGGCTCGCTCCGGGGCGCCGCCGAGATCCGGGGCCGGGTCTGCACCCCGACAGCGGCGCCGCCCTGGTCTCCGCGGTGAGCGCCGGGTCCGGGTGCCCGGCCGAGCGGGCCCGCTTCTACACCCAGGCGGTCCTGTCCACGCTGGCCGGCTCCGAACCGGAACTGGCCAGCGCCCTCGCCCGGCGACTGCCGGACGGTGAGGAGCTGTTCTCCCCCATCGACCAAGGCGTTCCGCCGCGCGGCTCCGGGGTGCCGATCGGCCTGACCCCGCGACTGCTCGAGCGGGAGGAGATCGACCGCGCGCTCGCCGCCTTGGAGGGCTGGGAGGGCGACGAACACCGCCTGCGGCGCACCGTCGTGCTCCCGCCCGAGCGCCAGCGGCCCCTGCGCGACGCCGTTGCCCGCGCCGAGCTCGACGTGACCCACCACGCGCGGGTCGAGCAACTGCAGGACGCGGTCACCTTCGAGGTCTGGACGCATTCGCTCGACCGTGTCACCGACATGGACCTCGAACTCGCCCGGCGGATCGACGCGGCGATCGCCGCAGTCGGGTCCTCGGGCTGACCCGCCCACGGCCCGCCGGACACCGACGGCCACGACCAGGAAGGCAACCCTGTGACCGATCCGATCACCCCCGACGAGATCGTGCGGTACCTGCAGGACGTCGACCACCCGGCCGGCAAGGACGCGCTGGTCGCCGCCGCCGAGCGGGCGGGCGCCCCCGAGGCGGTGGTCCGCAGCCTCCGGGCCATCCCGGTGGTCGAGTACCGCAACCGTGCGGAGGTGGCGCGGTCGGTGCCCGTCGACCCCGGAGCCGGCCGGTCGGCGAGCCGGGCGGCCGAGCAGGCCCGCACGCGTGCCCCGAGCGGTGTCGCCGAGCACATGCGCGAGCCCCGGTAGGACCGGTCATCGGCACCCGTCATCACGCCGGCTGAGTGCCGGCGATCGGACTGCCTGCCCGCCGACGGGCTCAGGTCCGCGGCGCCAGCTCGTAGGTCGGTCCCAGATCGGTGCGGCTGGTGTCGGGGACCTCGTGCAGGATCTTGGGCTCGCTGTGCAGCAGGCGGTGGACGGCGGCCCGCGCCCGGTCGAGGTCCAGGCCGGCGCGGCCGGCGATGTCCTGCAGGTGCGGAGCGCCGGCGCCCACCTCTGCCTCGGCCACGGCCCGGTAGACCACGGCGTCCTCGCCCGACAGGTCTTCGACTCGCATGGTGCTCCTCCTCGGGACGGCAGCCCGACATCGCGTCGGCACCGCAGGAGGCCTACCCGGCTCCGGCACCGGCACCCGGACGGCGGGCAGACATCGGCAGGTCTGCCGATGGCTTCCCCCGGCGGCGTCCCCGAGATTGGGAGCACCGGGAGCGGTGTGACGCGTCCGGTCTCCGGGAGGAACCCGAGGAGGAGCATTGCAGTACGACGACTTCGTCTCGTCCGTGCAGGCCCGTGGGGGCAGCCCCCGCGACGAGACCGAGACGCTCGTCCACGCGACGTTGCGCGTGCTGGCCGAGCGGCTCACCGCCGGTGAGGCCGACGACCTGCGCGCCCAGCTGCCGGGGGAGCTGCAGGCCGACCTGATCCCGCCGGAGCCGGAGGCACAGCCCTTCGGGCCCGACGAGTTCGCCCGGCGGGTCGCGCGGATGGCACGCGTGCCCGAGGCAGGGGCTCGGGAGGGGATGGTCGCCGTCCTCGCCACGACCCGCGACGCGGTCGAGCCGGGCGAGTTCGACGACGTGTTGACCCAGCTGGGCGGGGAGTTCGCTCGGCTCGTGCCCGGATCGAGGTAGCTCCGACGGTGGGGGCCCCGACACGAGCGGAACCGCAGCCCACGCCGGCCGACCGGCGTCCTCCGGCAGTCGGCGTCAGGCCCGCCACCCGACCACATCGTGGTCGTGGCCCTCCTGTACGTCGGGGCGGTCTCGGCGACCGGGACCCCGCCGCTCCACCGACGGCTCGGCGGATCCAGCCCTCGCCTCCGGCTGGGCCTCGGACGCCGTCAGGTCCCGGAGGCAGCCCGCGCGGAACCGTTGTCCGCCCGCAAGCACCCGGCTCGCCGGACGTCACCGTCCGGCGAGCCGTCCGCGAGCCTCGAGTGCTCGTGCAGCGCACTGCGTGATCGCCGCACCGAACGACACCGGATGGAGGAATGATGAGCGAGTCAGAGCTGGAGGAGACCGGGACCGGAGACGCCGCCAAGCGCATCGGTCAGGCGCCCACGACCACGGACGTGACCGATCCGGAGCGGTCCTCCCGGAACACCGCCGCCGGCTCGGGTTCCGAGCCGGGCGAAGGGCCCGTCCGGCCGGACGCCGACGAGGGGGTGGATCCCTCGGCCAGCATCGAGCCGCACAACGAGGGACTCGTCTGACACGACGGCCCCGCAGCCGCCGGCTGCGGGGCCGTCGCCCTGATCGGTGCAGGCCTCCTTCAGTGCACCGGCCGCCGCCCGTCGGACCCCGCGTTCGTCAGCGACTTCGCCACGCTCCGGGCGCCGGCGTAGATCGCTCCGGCCGCCGCCACCCACGGGCCCGCGACGATCACCGGGTCGAGCGGCTGGTGCTTGAGGTCCGTGCGGTGCTGCCCGACCCGCGACCGCAGGCCGTGGCGGGTGAACTCGGCCTTCACCCCGGTCTCGGTGATCGGGTTGTCCGGGTGGAGCGTGAGGAACGACTTCAGGTGGTGCTCCCACGCGTCCACCCGGTCGGCGAAGATGAGCAGCAGCCAGTGCGCCGCCCGGCCCTCGCTGTAGCGGTAGGCGTAACGGCGGATGGCCCCCGAGACGCCCGACGGCGGCTGGGCGGTGCCGAACACCGGGGTGAGCATCTTGTGCTCGACCGAGCGCTCCCGCGGGTACCTCTCCGGCTGTCGCTCGGGAAACTCCCAGTGCGCGCCGGTGAAGTCCTCCTGGAACTGCAGCTTCGGCACCGCCGGCCGGTCCTTGGGGTCGAGGTCGACGCCCCAGCCCGGGATGCGCTTGCGCAGTTCCTCGGACGACTCCGCGATCGGCGGCTTGTGCGGTGTGTAGGTCATCAGGGTCTCCTGTCGCTCACGCCGCGGTCGGGACGACGAGGGGCTTGATGCAGCCGTCGAGCTTGGCCGAGAACATGTGGTAGCCCTCGGCGATGTCCTCGAGGGGCACGCGGTGGGTGGCCAGCTCACTGGGCTTGAGGTAGCCGTTGCGCACGTGCTCGATCAGCCGGGGCCACTGCCGTTTCACCGGGCACTGGTTGGTGTGGATCGTCAGCCCCTTGTTCATCGCGTCGCCGAACTTGACGGCGCTGAACAGCGGGCCGTAGGCGCCCATCACCGAGATGGTCGCGCCCTTGCGGACGGAGTCGATCGCCCAGTTCAGCGCGACCGGGGAACCGCCCTGCAGCTTGAGCTTGGACGAGGTGACGTGCTGGATGAAGTTGCCGTCCGCCTCCGCGCCCACGCAGTCGATGGCGACGTCTGCGCCCAGGTAGTCGGTGGTCTTCTTCATCTCCAGGACGATGTCGCCGTACTCGGTGAAGTTGTAGGTCTCGGCATGGGCGAAGGTGCGCGCCTTCTCCAGCCGGTAGTCCAGGTGGTCGATGACGATCACCCGGCCGGCACCCATCAGCCAGGCCGACTTCGCGGCCACGAGTCCCACGGGCCCGGCGCCGAAGACGATGACGACGTCCCCCTCGACGATGTCGCCGAGCTGCGCCCCGAAGTAGCCGGTCGCCGTCATGTCGGTCAGCAGCACCGCGTCCTCGTCGGCCATCCAGTCCGGGATCCTCGACGGGCCGACGTCGGCGAACGGCACCCGCACGTACTCCGCCTGGCCCCCGTCGTAGCCCCCGGTCGTGTGCGAGTAGCCGTAGATGCCTCCGACGGCGGTGGCGTTCGGGTTGACGTTGTGGCAGTTGGAGTACAGACCTCGCGCGCAGTACCAGCAGGTGCCGCAGAAGATGTTGAACGGCACCATCACCCGGTCCCCGACCTGCAGGTTCCGCACGGACGACCCCACCTCGTCGACCACACCCATGATCTCGTGGCCGAAGGTGTGACCGATGCGGGTGTCCGGCATCATGCCGTGGTAGAGGTGCAGGTCAGAGCCACAGATCGCGGCGAGCTGCACCCGGACGATGGCGTCGTTGGGGTGCTCGATCTTCGGCCGGTCCTTCTCCTCCATCCTGACCTTGTACGGACCTCGGTACACCATCGCTCGCATCGGATCCCCTCCTGGGGCGCGGGCCCCGGGGCTCGTGAGGCACCACGGGGTGCCCAGCGGCCGGCTCTGCTCACCGGCCCCCTGACTCTGCGCCGGCTGTCCCACCGCGGCCACCGCACAGCCGGACCCACCGCGAGGTTCGGGCGAAAGATCGGCAGATCTACCGATGCTCGACGTCGCCCGGTCTCGCTGTGATGAGCTTCGCCCTGGGCCGTGTCCGCCTGTGGGGTGCGGGTATCCCGCTCACCGCTGAGCAGCCGGCCGGCGAGAACCACTCCGTGGCCCCCGATCGAGCTGCCGCTGCGGGGAAGTTCCTCCATCTCCGTGCCATCGAGCGACAGGGGACGACATGCCCACCAGACGCAGGCTCAGGGGCCGCAGGCTCGCAGTGCTGGCGGCCGACGGCTTCGAGAAGGTCGAGTTGGTGGTTCCGCTGCGAGCCCTGAAGGCGGCCGGCGCCGAGGTGGACGTCGTGTCCCTGCGGCGCGGACGGATCCGCGGGGTGAACCTGCACATGCCGGCCAGTCGGGTCCGCGTGGACAAGACGGTCGGCGCAGCCGATCCCGGCGACTATGACGGGCTGCTGTTGCCGGGTGGGTTCATCAACCCCGACCTCCTCCGGCAGTCCGCCCCGGCGCGGGAGTTCGTCCGGGCGTTCGCCGCGAGTGACAAGCCCATCGCGACCCTCTGTCATGGACCGTGGGTGCTCGCATCGGCGGGACTCGTGGACGGGCGGACCCTCACCTCCTGGCCCGGGATCCGCGACGACCTGGTGAACGCGGGTGCCACCTGGCTCGATCAGGAGCTCGTCCGGGACGGGAACCTCACCACGAGCAGAGGGCCCCAGGACATGTCCGCCTTCGTCCGGGGCATGCTCGATGCCTTCGCGACGACGTCGCCGGAGCCGGCGACGACAGCACCGCGTCGTGAGTCCGATCGGCAACGCGAGGCCCCCATCGGCTGGGCCGTCGCCGCGCTGCGATGGTCGCCGAAACCGTCGGCCGCCGCCGTGCTGGGCATCGGTGTGGCCGCTGCGGCCCAGCGCGCCCTGCGTGGCCCGGCTGCGCAGAGCTGGAGGACCCGGGCGGCAGCTCGCGCCGGGTGATGTCCCCGACCGTGGTGGCTGCTGCGCGCGGCCTGTGATGCGGCGTCGCACGTACACGTCGTCGGGGTCGGGGCGGCGGATCCCTCCGCCGGCATCGAGCCCCACGACCAGGGTGTCCCCTGACCCTGACGGCCCCGCAGTCACCGGCTGCGGGGCCGTCGCCCTGATCAGGGCAGCCGAGCGTTCACGCCTGCGCCGTCGCGGCCTCCCGCGCGTCCTCCACCTCCAGTTCGAGGTCGCCGTCCCGGACCACGACGCGCACCCGCTGGCCGCTGCGCACCCGGCCGTCGAGCATCAACCGGGAGAGCCGGTTGTCCAGCTCACGCTGGATGGCTCGGCGCAGCGGGCGGGCGCCGAACTGCGGTTCGAACCCGCGCTCGGCGAGCCAGCCGACCGCCTCCGGAGTGAACTCGACCTCGATGCCCTGGGCCCGCAGCCGCCGGCGGGTCTCGTCGAGCAGCAGGTCGGTGATCCGCTCCAGTTGGGTGTGGTGCAGCTGCTGGAACACCACGATCTCGTCGATCCGGTTGAGGAACTCCGGCCGGAACGACTCGCGCAGCCGCCGCATGAGCCGGTCGCGGAGCCCCGCGTCCGACGACGCACCGTCGCCGGCGCCGAAACCCAGCGGGGCGTTGCGGCCCTGGATGAGCTCCGACCCCAGGTTGCTCGTCATGATCAGCACGGTGTTGCGGAAGTCGACCGTGCGGCCCTGGGAGTCGGTGAGCCGGCCGTCGTCCAGCACCTGCAGCAGGGTGTTGAAGACGTCGGGGTGGGCCTTCTCGATCTCGTCGAAGAGCACCACCGAGTACGGCCGGCGGCGCACCGCCTCGGTCAGCTGCCCGGCGTCCTCGTACCCCACATAGCCGGGCGGGGACCCGACCAGCCGGCTGACGGTGTGCCGCTCCTGGAACTCGCTCATGTCGAGGCGGATCATCCGGTCCTCGTCGCCGAAGAGCGCCTCGGCCAGGGCGCGGGCCAGCTCGGTCTTGCCGACGCCGGTCGGGCCGAGGAACAGGAAGCTGCCGATCGGCCGGTCCGGATCCCCCAGCCCGACCCGGGAGCGGCGCACCGCCTCGGCCACCACGCGCACCGCGTCCTCCTGGCCGACGACGCGCTCGTGCAGGTGCTGCTCGAGGTGCAGCAGGCGCTCCATCTCCTCCTGGGTGAGCTGGCTGACCGGGATGCCGGTGGCCCGGGACACCACCTCGGCGATGTCCTCGACGCCGACCTCCGGCACACCCGACCCGCCCACGCCCGGACCCGCGCCGCCGCCGTCCCGGGCCTGGTCGAGCCGCTGCTGGGCCTCGGCGACCTGGTCGCGCAGCTCGGACGCCCGCTCGTACTGCTCGGCCGCGACCGCCTGGTCCTTCTCCCGCTGCAGCCGCTCGACGTCCTGCTCGAGCCCGCGCAGGTCGGTCGGGGGGGTCTTCACCCGGCGGCGCACGCGCGCCCCCGCCTGGTCGATGAGGTCGATGGCCTTGTCGGGCAGGTGCCGTTCGGTGATGTAGCGGTCGGAGAGCTCGACCGCGGCCCGGATGGCGTCGTCGGTGAACCGCACCTGGTGGTGGGCCTCGTAACGGTCCCGCAGGCCGCAGAGGATCTGCACCGTGTCCTCGACGCTCGGCTCGGGCACCAGGATCGGCTGGAAGCGGCGCTCCAGCGCGGCGTCCTTCTCGATGTTGCGCCGGTACTCGTCCAGCGTCGTGGCGCCGATGATGTGCAGCTCGCCGCGGGCCAGCGCCGGCTTGAGCATGTTGCCGGCGCCGCCGGAGCCCTCGGACGCGCCCGCGCCGACGACGGTGTGCAGCTCGTCGATGAAGACGATGACCTCGTCGCTGTGCTCGCGGATCTCGTCGATGATCCTCTTGATCCGCTCCTCGAAGTCCCCGCGGTAGCGGGTGCCGGCCACCAGCCCGGTGAGGTCGAGCTCCACCAGCCGCCGTCCGCGCAGGGTCTCCGGCACGTCGCCGTCGACGATCTGCGCGGCGATGCCCTCGACGATCGCGGTCTTCCCGACGCCGGCCTCCCCGATGAGCACGGGGTTGTTCTTGCGTCGCCGGGAGAGCACCTCGACGGTCTGCTCGATCTCCTGCTCCCGGCCGATCACCGGGTCGATCTCACCGTTGCGCGCCATCGCGGTCAGGTCGCGGCCGTACTCGTCCAGCGTCGGGGTGCTCGACGGGGGCCGGCCGGCCCCGCCGTGCCCACCGCCGGGGCCGGCGGCGGGGGCCCGGCGGGCCCGCTTGAGGGGCTCAGGCCGTCCCCCACCCGGGCCCAGCAGCCG
>NZ_JBJGYW010000061.1:0-15779 GCF_054050215.1 Geodermatophilus sp. SYSU D01186
ACACCGGGGGCGCCCCCGGCCCCCCAGGACCACATTCGAGTTGGCGGGGTTGAGGGGCGCGGGGGCCCCCGGGGGGGGCGGGGGCCCCCCCCGCCGTGGCAGCTGCGGTGGGGCCGGGTCAGCCGGCGGTGTTGGCCTTGGTCAGCTCGTTCTTGACCGTGGTGAACAGCTTGTCGAGCTCACCCCCCAGCAGCACGACGGTCGCGATGATCGCGACGGCGATCAGGCCGACCAGCAGGCCGTACTCGACGGCGGTGGCGCCCTTCTCCTCACGCTCCAGGCGCTCCTTGGCGAAGGCGACGAGGGTGACGAGGGCGGCGTACGGGTGCATCACGGGTACTCCCTGGGGGACGGGCGCCGGCCGGTCCGGGTCGGTCGACCCGGCCTCGCGGCAGTGGGAGTGCTGTCGGTACGGCCGCGCGCCGACTTGAGGGACCACCACCCGGTCGGATGACACGGGCCCCTCTCCGGGGTGTGCGACCGAGCACCGGTCTCACGCGGTGTGACCGGCGTCCGCCGGGACGGGCCGTCGGGCGCGCGCCCCGCCCTCAGGGGACCAGCGCGCTCCAGCCGATCGCCACCGCGGCACCGGCCAGCATGGCCGGGCCGAAGGGGAGTTCGCCGCGCAGCCCGATCCGGCGGGTGACGAGCAGGCCGAGGGCGACCACGGCCTGGACGACGAACCCGGCCGCCGCGCCCAGGGCGACCGCCGGCCAGCCCAGCCAGCCGAGGTACAGGCCGAGCACGGCGGCGAGCTTGACGTCGCCCATCCCGAGTCCGCTGGGCGAGACCAGTGCGAGGACGAGGAAGGCCGCGAAGAGCGCCGCGGCGCCCAGCACCGCCCGCAGCAGCGCCGGCCAGGCGCCGTCCAGCGCGGCCGGGAGCACCAGCAGCGCCGCACCTCCCGCCAGCGAGGGCAGCACCACCCGGTTCGGGAGCAGCCGGTGACGCAGGTCGACGACGGCGAGCAGGACCCCGGCGCCGGCCAGCAGGAGGAAGGCCGGCACCTCCCACGAGAGCCCGAACGCCCGGCCGACGAGCGCGAACAGCGCTGCGGTGACGATCTCGAGCAGCGGTCGTGGGACCGCGGCCGCGCCCGGGGCGAGGACGTCGCTCAGCCGGGCTCCCGCCGGCCACGGGAACCGGCCGGCAGCGCGGTTGACGAGGACGCCCACGACGGCCCCCACCGCAGCTGCGGCGACGACGACGGCCGCGCTCACCGGCTCTGCGCTCCCACGCTCGTCACGATGGCACGGCGACGGGCCGGCACCCGGCAGCGCACCTCACCCTGTCGGGGGATTCCGCCCGGGGACGACGACGAGCCGCCGCCACGCACCGGGGGATGCACGACGGCGGCTCGGGCCATCGCCCGGTCAGCGGGTCGGGACGGCCCCGCTGAAGACGGCCGGGAAGCGGTGCCCGTCGACGTCGACGGAGAGGGCGACGTCGCCGAGCTGGTCGGCCGGGATGGCGAAGGAGTAGATCGCGGTGGCGCCGGCCCCCGGCTCCAGCACGCCGGCGAAGTCCACCGTGTCGCGGTCGTACAGCGGGGCGGCCTGCGACGCCCCTGCCGCGTAGACGGCCTGCACGACCACCGCGTTGACGTCCAACGGTGCCCCGGAGCCGTTGGTGAGCTCGAGGGTGAACACCGTCTGCGGCTGCCCGGCGAGGGCGCCGGGGCCGGAGCCCGCGGAGACCTGCTGGCGGGCCTCGGCGACCCGCACCGACACCCCGTCGGCCCACTCTGCGGAGGTGGTGAACTCCGCGGGCGCGGCCGCCACCGTGCGCTCCGCCTCCGGCACGCCCTCCCGGGCGACCACGGACGGTGCGGCCGCCACGGTCACCGGCGCCGGCGACTCCGTGGGCGTGGGCTCGGCCTCGGCGCCGGGCTCGGCCGTCGGGTCCGCGGCGGCGGAGGTGGTCGGCGCCGCAGCGGTCCCTGACCGCTGGTCGTCGCCCGGACCGGTCAGCCAGACCACCAGCCCGGCGGCCACGGCCAGCAGCACGACCACCGGGAGCCCGCGGCGGAGCAGCAGCGACCGGCTACCGCGCCCTGGGGCGGACCGGCGGCTCACGGGACCGGCCGGACGCTGGAGGCGGGAACCCGCACGGCGGTGGCGTCGGCGGCGCTGCTCGGGCGGGTGGCGTTGCTCGGACGGTAGGCCGTCAGGCCCACCGCCCCCGGCGTCTGCAGCGCGCCGGTGGACGATGCACTCATCGCTGATTCCCCCACGTGCGTCGTACACGAGCGCCGACCACCCTCGTGATCGACGTGTACCGACGGTGACGATGGCACGGGTCGACCCCCGCTGGGATCACACGATCCGGTGACGGACGGTGAGGATCCTCCCACGGGGGGAAGCTCATCTCGCGGTGGGTGACCGTCTCCGGACGCGCAGACGCCGATCGCCGGGGGCCGCGTGACAGCGGCCCCCGGCGATCGGGGTGCGGTGGGGTCAGCGCACCGCGGTCACCGCGAACGAGGTGACCCGGACCGCGGTGGCCGCGGTGGCGCTGGCCGGCCGGTAGGCGGAGATGCCCACCGAGCCGGCGGCCTGGAGCGTCGCGGTGGTGTCGGTGCGGACCAGCTGCGGCGTGGCCGGCTCGGCCTGCCCGTCGGCCCAGACCGAGGCGTTCACCGTGGTGGTGGCGGTCCCCGAGACCTGGACCCGCACGTTCAGCGTCGTGCCGGGCGTGTAGGTCAGCCCCGGGACGACGACCTCGCCGCCGGGCCAGGCCTCCGCGTTGCCGGCCAGCCGGGACAGCGTCAGTGACACCCGGCCGTCCGCGCCCACCTTGACCAGCACCCGGTACTCGTTGCCCGCCGACAGCCGCCGACCCGAGACGTACACGTACGTGCCCGCACCGGTCGGCATCGAGCTCAGCGCGACCTTCGTGCGGACGTCGGCGCTCGTGACGGCCACGTCGCCCAGGTGGGCGCCGGTGTTGTTGCCCGCCGACGGCAGGTTCAGCACCGCCGCGCCCGGGGTCACCGACAGCCGGGTGGCGCCCGTCGTCGCCGTCCACGCGCCGCCCACGTCGGCCGTGCCCAGCCCGCCGGAGACGGTCCGCCCGAAGGCGTCGGAGGCCAGCACCGCGGGATCGGCCGGTGACTGAGGCTCCGGCTCCGGCTGGGGCTCCGGCTGCGGCTGCGGTGCGGGCTCGGCCCCGGCCGGGCGGACGGTGAACGCCGTCACGCGCACGGCGGTCGCCACGGTGGCGCTGGTCGGCCGGTAGGCGGCCAGGCCGACCGCACCCGGTGCCTGCAGCGCCGCGGTGACGTCGGTGCGGACCAGCTGCGGAGCGGCCGGCTCGGCCTGCCCGTCGGCCCACACCGTCGCCCTGATGTCGGTCGGTCCGGTCCCGGAGACCTGGACCCGCACGTTCAGCGTCGTGCCGGGCGTGTAGGTCAGCCCCGGGACGACGACCTCGCCGCCGGGCCAGGCCTCCACGCCACCGGCGAGCCGGGACAGCGTGAGCGAGACCCGGCCGTCCGCGGCCACCTTCGCCAGCACGCGGTACTCGTTGCCCGCCGACACCCGCCGGCCGGAGACGTACACGTACGTGCCCCCGCCGGTCGGCATCGCGCTCAGGGTGAACGACGTCCGCACGTCGACGTCGGTCGCGGACACCCCGCCCAGGTGGGCGCCGGTGTTGTTGCCCGCCGACGGCAGGGACAGCACCGCCGTGCCGGGGGTCACCGACAGCCGCGGTGCGCCGACCGACGCGGTCCACGCGCCGCCGACGTCCGCGCTGCCCCAGCCCCCGGACACCGTGCGGTTGAAGGTGTCCCCAGCGGTGAGCGGCGCGGCCGCGGCCGCCACGGTGACCGACCGCGTGGTCGTCGCCGTGCCGCCGCGCTCGTCGGTGACCGTGAGCCGGACGGTGTACGTGCCTGCCGCGGCGTAGGTGTGCGACGCCGTGATCCCCGTGCCGCGCTGCCCGTCGCCGAAGTCCCACGCGTGGGAGGCGATCCGGCCGTCGGGGTCGCTCGAGCCGGCGCCGTCCACCGCCACCACCAGGCCCAGGGGCGCGGTGGTGAAGGCGGCCGTCGGCAGCTGGTTGGACGGCGGGGCCACCACGCTGACCTGCCGCTGCGTCGTCGCCGTGGCGCCGGCGTCGTCCGTGACGGTGAGCGTGACGGTGTACGTGCCACCGGCGGCATAGGTGTGGGTGGCCGTGGCCCCCGAGCCCGCCGGGGTGCCGTCACCCCAGTTCCACGAGTACCCGGTCACCCGCCCATCGGTGTCCGCGGACGCCGTCCCGTCGACTGCGACGGTCAGCGCACTGCTCTGCGCGGTGAACGACGCGGTGGGCGTGGTGTTGATCGGCCGCCCGGTCGTGCCGAGGGCGTGGTGGCTGGCGATCCGGTCCGCGGCCAGTGCGGTCGGGTAGATGGCCACCTCGTCCATCCGCGCGGCGACGAACTGGGCGGCGTCCCAGGTCTTGTCACCACCGATCCGCCAGTAGCCGACCATGTGGTAGGCCCTGGTGGTGTCGGTCCGGGACGCGACGAGGGCGCCGTCCACGTAGAGCCGCAGCCCGTTGCCGCCCAGCGTGCCGACGACGTGGTGCCAGCGGCCGTCGTTGTACGCGGCGGGCGAGGTGACGCCCCGGCTCTCCAGCGGCCACACGCCGAAGGTCAGCCGCCCGGCCGTGTCCATGTAGACCAGCCGGTCCTGGTTGGTGCTGTAGCCCTGGCGGAGGTCGCCGAAGCCGACGAACCGGCCGCCGGCCCGCGTCGTGGTGGCGAACCAGAACTCGACGCTGAAGGTCTGCGGCGCGGCCGCCGGGGTGGTGGTCGCCAGGTAGCCACCCGCTGACCCGTCGAGCGACACCGCGGTGTCGGCGTCCCCGGTGATGGCCCCGGCGACGCCGCGGGTGACCCGGGAGAACATCTGCGCGTCGTCGCCCCCGGCCCGGTCGAAGCCGGTCGTGCCGGTCCGCTCGCCGAGCGGCCAGTAGGACGTCGCACCGTCGGCCCGCACCGTCGACGAGTAGGGCCGCACGGTGCCGCCGCCGGTCGGCACGGACACCGAGACCCACCCGGTGGACGCGGAGTTGCCCGCCGGGTCGGACACGGTCACCCGGTAGGTGTGCGTCCCCGCGGTGACGCCGCTGTCGGTCCAGCCCAGCATCGGGCGGTCCCACCACTCCGACGGCCGGGTGAGCGTGGCCACCGGCGTCGTCGTGACGCCGTCCCGGTGGACCCGGTAGGTGAGGTTCTCGTTGTCCATGTCGTGCGCGGCCCGCCAGGCCACGCGGACGGTCCCGTTCTCGAGGACGGTCGCGGTGGGCGCCAGGTCGGACACGTCGGGCCCGACGCGGTTCGGGGCGATCGTGGGCACGGCGAAGCGGACCAGGCCCTGCTGGCCGACGCCGTTGACCGTCGGGAACTCGCCGCCGTAGACGACGTACCGGCCGTTGCCGGTGACGGTCCAGCCGGCTTGGAACTGACCGGTGGCGGTCCCGGCGGCCATGGTCGGGAACCACGGCAGCACCGCGGGTGCCGGCTGCTTGCGCCACACCGGGCTGCCCGGCGGCGCGTTCCCCACGATGCCGACGGGGGCCGTGCTGAGGGCGGTCCCCCGCTTCCACACCTGAGGCGTCTGCTCGGGGAAGCTGCCGATGTTCGTGCAGTTGTGCGCGTGCGTGGCCTGGTACAGGGCACCGGCCATGGCGTAGGTGGAGTACGTGTCGCCGTAGCAGTCGTTGATCCACCTCAGGCGCCCGCCGTCGGCGGTGGCGGCGAAGGTGCCCTCGAGGTTGCCCGGGCCGGAGAAGTTGTAGCCGGTGCCGTACACGGTCGACCCGTCGGTGGACAGGCTCCAGATGGCTGAGTTGACGCCCTGGTTGGTGAGCTGCTGGTTGATCGCGAAGGGGCGGCCGGCACCGGTGCCACCCGCGTCGAGGGCGGCGACGCCCGTGGCCCGGACGCCGTTCATGGTGTCGAAGCGACCCGCGACGACGACCTGCGAACCGTCGCCGGTCAGCACCATCGAGAGGACCTCGTTGGTCAGCGTGGTGTTGCCGTCCTTGTTGCCGGCGGTCGAGCCGTAGCCCGGCACCGGAGCCCACGGCCGCAGGGATCCGTCGGTCGCGGAGACAGCGGCCAGCCGGGTGCGGCTGACGCCGCCGACCGCGGAGACGTTGCCGCCGAAGTACACCGTCGAGGCGGTCGCGACGATCGCCCGCACCTGGCCGTTGACGGCGGGCCGCCAGCTGCCGTCCAGCGCGCCGGCCGGCGTGAGCGCGGCGATGCGGTTGCGGGGCTGGCCGTCGACCTGGGTGAAGTCGCCGCCCACGTAGATGCGGGAGCCGTCGGGAGCGGCGGCCAAGGCCAGTGCCTGCCCGTTGAGACTCGGAGCGAAGGACGTGATGAGCTGACCGGTGCGGATGTCGTAGGCCAGGATGTTGCTGCGGGGGGTCTCGTCGACGCCGGCTGCCGCACCGGCCGGCCGGGCGCTGCTGAACGAGCCTGCGACGTAGACGGTGTCGCCGACCACGACCTGCGCCCAGGCCACACCGTTGATCTGGACCGTCGGCAACGCGTCCGCGGTGACCGTGACCGGTGTGGCGGGGTCGGACGCGTCGAGCGGGGCCGAGTCCGCGCGGGCCGACCCGGGCACCAGGGTCCCGAGCACGCCCCCGGCGAGCAGCAGACCCACCGAGGCCGCGATCACCTTCCTCCCGGCAGCAGCCGCCCTCTCCCCCATGGTGCCCCCCGTGTCGTTCCAGCACTGATCCGTCCGCTCGGACGAACGCCGAACACTAAGCGTGACGAGAAGACGGGGAACAGTGGGCGTCACCCCACTCGATACGGTGCTGACCTGCGGGGACGCCCGCCCCGTCCGGAGGGGGATTCACTCAGGGTGAGGGAGTTCCGGCCGCCCGGCCACCCGTTCGGGTGGGTGACCGCCCACCTCCCGGCCGCGCGCCGACCCCCGGCCACCCGCCCCCGGGCCGGACACGAGGGAGCCCCCGCCGGAGCCGGGAGGGCTCCGACGGGGGCTCCCGTCGTGGTGCGGAGGGTCAGCCGACCGGGCGGACGCTGAACCCCGTCACGCGGACCGCGGTGGCCGCGGTGTTGCCGGCCGACCGGTAGGCGCTGACGCCCACCGAGCCGGCGGCCTGGAGCGCCGCGGTGGTGTCGGTGCGGACCAGCTGCGGCGTGGCCGGCTCGGCCTGCCCGTCGGCCCACACCGAGGCGCGCACCGTCGTCGTCCCCGTGCCACTGACCTGGACCCGCACGTTGAGCAGGGTGCCCGCGGTGTAGGTCAGGTTCGGGACGACGACCTCGCCGCCCGGCCAGGCCTCCGTGTTGGCCGAGAGCCGGTTCAGGATCATCGAGACCTGACCGTTGGCGGCGACCTTCACGTTGACCTTGTACTCGTTGGCGGCGTCGATCCGCCGGCCCACGACGTACATCGACGTGGCACCCGCGGTCGGCATCGCGGTCAGCGCCAGCTGCGTCCGGATGTCGGCACTGGTCACCGCGACGTCGCCCAGGTGGGCGCCGGTGTTGTTCCCCGCCGAGGGCAGGTTCAGCACCGCCGCGCCAGGGGCCACCGACAGCCGGGTGGCGCCGGCCGTCGCCGTCCACGCGCCGCCCACGTCGGCCGTGCCCAGCCCGCCGGAGACGGTCCGCCCGAAGGCGTCGGAGGCGAACACCGCGGGGTCGGCCGGCGGGGTCGCCGCGGCCACGGTCACCTCCCGGGTGGCCGACGCCGTCGCGCCGTCGTCGTCGGTCACCGTGAGCCGGACGGTGTAGGTGCCGGCCCTGGCGTAGGTGTGCGACGCCGTCGCCCCGGTGCCGCGCTGCCCGTCGCCGAAGTCCCACGCGTGGGCGGCCACGGTGCCGTCGGTGTCGGCCGACCCGCGCCCGTCCACCGCCACGGCCAGGCCGTCGGTGCTGGCGGTGAACGCCGCCGTCGGCGCCGCGTTCTGCGGCTGCCCGCCGCCCGCGCCCACCGGGGTGGCCGCGAACGAGGAGACGCGGACCGCGGTGGCCGCGGTGGCGCTGGCCGGCCGGTAGGCGCTGACGCCCACCGAGCCGGCGGCCTGGAGCGCCGCGGTGGTGTCGGTGCGGACCAGCTGCGGCGTGGCCGGCTCGGCCTGCCCGTCGGCCCACACCGAGGCGCGCACCGTCGTCGTCCCCGTGCCACTGACCTGGACCCGCACGTTGAGCACGGTGCCGGCCGTGTAGGTCAGCCCCGGGACGACGACCTCGCCGCCGGGCCAGGCCTCCGCGTTGCCGGCCAGCCGGGACAGGACCAGGGAGACCTGACCGTTGGCAGCCACCTTGACCAGCACCCGGTACTCGTTGCCCGCCGACACCCGCCGGCCGGACACGTACACGTACGTGCCCCCGCCCGTGGGCATCGAGCTCAGCGCGACCTTCGTGCGGACGTCGGCGCTCGTGACGGCCACGTCGCCCAGGTGGGCGCCGGTGTTGTTGCCCGCCGACGGCAGCGAGAGCACCGCCGTGCCGGGGGTCACCGACAGCCGGGTGGCGCCGGCCGTCGCCGTCCACGCGCCGCCCACGTCGGCCGTGCCCAGCCCGCCGGAGACGGTCCGCCCGAAGGCGTCGGAGGCCAGCGCCGCGGGGTCGGCCGGCGGGGTCGCCGCGGCCACGGTCACCTCCCGGGAGGTGGACGCCGTCGCGCCGTCGTCGTCGGTCACCGTGAGCCGGACGGTGTAGGTGCCGGCCCTGGCGTAGGTGTGCGACGCCGTCGCCCCGGTGCCGGTCGCGCCGTCGCCGAAGTCCCACGCGTGGGCGGCCACGGTGCCGTCGGTGTCGGCCGACCCGCGCCCGTCCACCGCCACGGCCAGGTTGCTGGCGGTCGCGGTGAACGCCGCCGTCGGTGCCGCGTTGGGCGGGGGCACGGTGCCGTTCGCGGCGGCGTGGTGCGCCTTGACCCGGTCCGCGGCGAGCGGGGCGGCGTAGACGGCGACCTCGTCGATCGCACCGGAGAGCGAGGAGCTCGCCGGGGCCTGCGGCCAGCCCGTCAGCGTGCCACTGCCGACCATCCAGTAGCCGGACGTGAGCCGGGTGTTGGCCCGGGTCATCGCCGGGTCGGCGGCCACCTGCGCGCCGTCGACGTACAGGACGGTGCCGGCCGTGCCGACGGTGGCGGCGACGTGGTGCCACTGCCCGTCGGCGACCGGTGCGGTGCTGCGCACGGTCGTGTAGGTCGTCGTCGCCGTCGGCCCGAAGCCGCTGCGCCGGGACAGCCCGAAGGAGAGCCGGCCGTCGGCGTCGACGTAGAGGGCACGGTCGCTGGTGGTGTTCGCCCCGGTGGCCGAGTCGCCGTACTGGGCGATGACGCCGCGACCGGTGGTCTTCACCCAGGCCTCGACGGTGAACGCGTTCGTCGGGGTCTTCACCGTGGTGCTGGCGGCCGCGATGCCGGTCGCCGTCCCGTTGGCGGTGATCGCGGTGTCACCGGCGACGGCGCCCGCGGTTCCGCGGGTGATCCCCGCGCCCTCCGTCAGGTTGGTGGTGCCGACGTGGTCGTAGGCGCTGGTGCCGGAGGACTCACCGAGCCGCCAGTACTGGGCAGGCGAGTCCGCGAGGATCGTGCCGGCGTAGGCGCTGGTGGCCGCGGCGACGGTGACCGTGTTGGACGCCGAGCTGGTCACCGTGTTGCCCAAGGGGTCGCTGACCGCCACCCGGTAGGACGCCGTGCTGCCCGCCGGACGGGTGTCGGTGAAGGTGAGCAGCGGCGTGTTCCACCAGGTGGACTTCGCGGTGAAGGTGGCGATCGGCGTGGTGCCGCCGTCCCGGTAGACCGAGTAGGTGAGCTCCTCGTTGTCCATGTCCCACGCCGAGCGCCAGGCCACCCGGACGGTACCGGCCGTGGTGGAGGTGGCGTTGGGCCGCAGGCCCGCCGCGGTGACCTCGGGCCCGCGCCGGTTCGGCGCGATGGACGGGTCGGCGAAGCGCACCAGGGCCTGCTGCTGCTGGCCGTTCACGGTGGTGAACTCGCCGCCGTAGACGACGTAGTTCTGCCCGCCGGTGACCGTCCAGGGGCCCTGGAACTGGCCGGTGACGGTGCCGGTGTTCAGGGTCGGGTACCAGTTGAGGACCGACGGGTGCGGCCGCCCCTCCCAGCTGGTGTAGCGCGGCACCTGCGTGGTCGCCTTGAGGGTGCCCGTGCTGGCCACCGACATCGCGATGCCGCGCTTCCAGATCTGGTCGACGGCGGAGTCCGGGAAGTGGCCGGAGGTCTCGCAGTCGTGGGTGTGCCCGGCCTGGTAGACGACGGTGCCGTTGGACCACGTGTCGTACGGGTCGCCGTGGCAGTCGTTCATCCAGACCAGGTCGAGCGTGGTCGGGTTCAACGCGACGGTGCCCTCGATGTTGCCGACCTGGAAGCCGTACAGGTTGGCGTAGGCGTTCTTGCCGTCGGTGTCCAGGCTGTAGACGCCGCCGTTGTCGCCGGCGTTGGTGATGCCGTAGTCCCACGTGTCGGTGTTCCCACCGGTGACGGCGTCCACCGAGGCGAGCGCGATCGCCGGGGTGCCGTTGACCTCGGAGAACTGGCCGCCGAAGACCACGCGGGTGCCCGTCGGGTCCATGACCATGCCGCGGACGGTGTAGTTCGCGCTCGGCGCCCACTGGGTCAGCGCGCCCGTGGTGGCGTTGAACGCCGCCAGGCGGGTGCGGGTCTGCCCGGCAGCGGTGGTGAAGTCACCACCGGCGTAGACGGTCGACCCGGAGGTCATCAGCGACATGACCGACCGGTTCAGCGACGGCGCGAAGCCCTGCACCAGGTTGCCGGTGGCCACGTCGAAGGCCGCGAGGTGCCCGCGGGCCACGCCGTCCACGGTGGTGAAGTCGCCGCCGACGTAGATCCGGGAGCCGTCCGGCGAGGCGACGATCGTGCGCCCCTGGCCGTTGAGCGTGTGGTTGAAGCCCGTCACCAGCGCGCCGGTGCGGATGTCGAAGGCCAGCAGGTTGGCCCGCGGCGTCTCCTGCGTGCCGGCGGCCGCGCCGGCCGGGCGGGCCGAGGTGAAGCTGCCCGTCGCGTAGACGGTGTTGCCGACGGTCACCATCCCCCAGACCACGCCGTTGACCTGGACGGTGCCCAGGGCGTCGGCGGAGACCGTGGCGGGGGTGCCCGCGGCCGGCCGGGTGTCGGCGGTGGCGGTGCCGGGCACCGCCACCCCGAGGACGACGAGACCGGCGGAGAGCGCGCCGCCGAGGGCCGCGGAACCGGCCCTCCGCACGCGTTGTCTCCTCGAGCGCGGGATTGCGTTGTAGGCCATGCGGGACTCCCCCGAGATGGTTACCGACAGTACGGACAGCCGTCCCTGCGGGGCGTGCGACCACCCCGGACTGGTGACAAGCTGGCGCAAACCATCACGGTGGGTGATGGACCGTCAAGATCGGGGTGGTCCTCCCGGGGCCACGTTCATCCGAACGGATGCACGGCCGGCCGGGTCGCGCCCCCGCGGCGGCCGCGCGCGCCCGGCGCAGCGCGGGGCCGTCGACGGCGGTAGCGTCCCGCGGGTGGCGGCCGTCGAGCCGGTGGGCGCGGACGAGGAGGGCAGCGAGTCTACGGACGTCGCAGCCCTGATCCCCCTCGTGCGCCGGATCGTCGCCGCGCGCGTGCCGGACACCGCGACCGCCGACGACCTGGTGCAGGAGACGCTGGCCCGGGTGCTCGCCGCGACGGAGCGGATCGATCCCGGGATGCTCGAGCCCTACGCCATCGTGACCGCCCGCAACGTCGTCACCTCGATGTGGCGCGACCAGGACCGGCAGCGCCGCCACCAGCACCGCGTCGTGGACCTGCGCCCACCCGACGCCCCCGACGAGGACGTCCTCGCCCAGGAGGACCGGGCGGCCGTAGCCGAGGCGCTCACCCGGCTGTCCGAGCGCGAGCGCGACACCCTGCTCGCCCACGAGGTCGCGGGTCAGGACACCCGCTCGCTGGCCGCCGAGCTCGGGTCGACGGCCGGCGCGGTGGCCGCGCAGCTCAACCGCACGCGGGCCCGGCTGCGGGTGGAGTACCTGCTGGTCTCCGAGCGCGTGGAGCCGCCGACCGAGCGGTGCCGGCCGGTGCTCCTGGCGCTGTCCAGCGGCGACCGGCGGCGCCAGCGGGAGGTCGACGCGGCCCGCCACCTGCTCGAGTGCGCCGTGTGCGCGCGGCTGTCGGGGCCGCTCGTGGGGCGGGGCCGCGCGCGGGACGACGACGTGCGGGTCGCCGTCCGCACCGACGCCGACATCGTCTCCGCCCGCCAGGCCGCGCGGGAGCTGGCCACCCGGCTGGGGTTCTCCCCCACCGACATCACGCTGATCGCCACCGCCGTCTCCGAGGTGGCGCGCAACATCGTGCGCTTCGCCGACTCCGGCGAGGTGGTGGTGGCCGAGGTGTCCGAGCCACGGGGCGGCATCTCGATCGTCGCCCGCGACGCCGGCCCCGGGATTCCCGACGTCGAGCAGGCGCTGCAGGACGGCTACAGCACCTACCAGGGGCTCGGGCTGGGGCTGCCCGGCGCGCGGCGGCTGATGGACGAGTTCGCGGTGGTCTCCGAGACCGGCCGCGGCACGACGGTGACCATGACCAAGTGGCGGGGAGAGACATGAGCCGGAACGAGAACCCGACCGTGACCGCGGCGGCCGACGGGGCCCCCGGGCTCGACCTGGACGGTCTGCTGCCCCAGCTGGTCGCGCACCTCCGCGAGCACCGCACGCGGCTGCGCCAGGAGTGGGCCCGGCGCATCCAGGAGGCACACCTGCTGCAGGCCATGACCTCCCAGGAGATGGCCGCCGAGACCACGCTGGTCTACGACAACTACGTCGAGGTGCTGGAGACCGGCAGCGTGGAGGCGCTGCAGCACTACGCCCGCGACCTGTCCGAGCGGATCATCCCCCGCGGCGTGGAGACCCACGAGGTCGTCGGCATCGTGCTGCTGCTGCGCGACGTCCTCGCCCGGTCGCTGTTCGAGAAGTACCAGCGGGACTTCGCGCTGCTCAACCGGGTGCTGGACGCCTACGAGCCGGCCGCCAACCGGATCGCCAACACCGTCGCGGTGAGCTTCGTCGAGGAGCGCGAGCGGGTCATCCGGCAGCAGCAGGACTCCATCCGGGAGCTGTCGACGCCGGTGCTGCCGGTGCGCGAGCGGCTGCTCATCCTGCCGATCATCGGGATCCTCGACCGCGAGCGCGCCCGGCAGCTGACCGTGCAGCTGCTCAGCGGCATCCGCCTGCACCGCGCCAAGGTCGTCGTCGTCGACATCACCGGCGTCCCGGACGTCGACGAGTCCGTCGCCAACCACCTCGTGCGGACCGTCGACGCGTCACGCCTCATGGGCGCGAGCGTCATCATCACGGGGCTGTCCCCGGAGATCGCGCAGACACTCGTCACCATCGGGGTCGACCTGTCCAAGATGAACACCATCGGCGACCTGCAGGGCGGCCTCGAGGAGGCCGAGCGGCTGCTGGGGTACTCGGTCGCCCGGGACGACGGGGCCGGTGGGCCGTGACCAGTCCGCGCCTGTTCTCGATCCTGCGGCAGGGCCCCAACCTGATCGCCTCGGTCCACACGGCCCTCGACGACTCCCAGCTGGTGCGGTTCCAGCGGGACCTGGTGGAGCGGATCGGCGCCGACCGCGCGCGGGGGGTCGTCATCGACGTGGCCGCGCTCGACGTCCTGGACTCCTTCGGCACCCGCACGCTGCGCGACATCGCCGAGATGGCGCGGCTGCGCGGCGCGGTCACCGTCGTCGTCGGCATCCAGCCCGACGTCGCGTACACGATGGTCGAACTCGGCATGGACACCGGCTCGGTGACGACCGCCCTCGACCTCGAGGAGGGCCTCGCCGAGCTGGGGAGGCGGATGACCGCTCCGTCGGGGCCGCCGTCGGGGCCGCCGTCGTGACCGCGCACGAGGACCTGCTCCGCGACTACCGCCCGGCCTTCCTGCGCTACCTGTCCCGGCAGGAGGAGTCCTCCCTCACCGCCGGCTACCAGCTCGGCCGCCGCGCCCTGGCCGAGGGCCGCGGCCTCCTGGAGGTCGTGCAGGTGCACCACGAGGTCCTCGTCGAGGTGCTCCGCGACAGCTCCGCCGACGAGGTGGCCGGCGTGGCCCGGTCGGCGTCGGCCTTCCTGCTCGAGGTGCTGGCCAGCTACGACATGGCCCGGCGCGGCCCCGCCTGAGGTCCCGCGTCATCCCGCGGCGGCTGCGGCGTCTTCCTGATGACGGCGCGACGGCCGACGAGGGGGGAAGCCGACAGTGACGACCCGACACTCCACCGATGACTCCAGCCGGCCGCGACCGTGCGGGCCACTGCGGACCCCCGGCGCGGGGCTGGTCGAGCAGCTGCGCCAGGCGGCCGTGTACGCCGAGGCCGCCGCGGTGCTGGAGCGGCGGGCCGGCCGGGCCGCCAACCCGGCGCTGGCCGCCCTCCTGCGCGAGCGCGCCGAGGCGCGCCGGCGGATGGGCCAGCGGTTGCGGGCCGCGCTGGCCGAGCAGTCCTCGCACCCCCTGGCCGGGCGGGAGCGGCCGTGAGCGCGCTGGCGTGGGCCCTCTCCGCGTGGGCGGTCTCGACGACCGGGACGACGCTCTGGTACGCCCGGGCCTTCGAGCGGGTCGACCGGGCCGATCAGGGCGTGTGGTTCCCGGAGCGCCGGGACCAGGCCGGTCGCCGCGCGCTGCGCCGGTGGTGAGCCCCGCGGCGGCGCGATCGCTCAGGTCCAGGGCAGCCGGCTGCGCTCCGACCAGTAGGCGTGCGGGTCCTGGGGCGCGACCAGGCCGCTGAGCGCCTCCCCGGCGCCGGCCAGATCCCGGGCCCGGGCGTTCGCCTCGAGCTGCGCGACCGACACCGCCCCGCTGAGCACGACGTCGGCCCAGGGCCGGGTGAGAGCGGCGGCCAGGGCCAGCGCGTCGACGCCCACCCCGTGCTCGCGGGCCGCCTGGGCGAGCCGGCTGCCGGGCTCGGCGCCGCGGTCCGTGAGCCGGCCGTTGGCCAGCGCCTCCTTGACCACGACCCGCAGACCGGCGGCGTGCGCCTCCGCCAGCGCCGGGCCGACGGACGGCTCGGCGAGGTTCCAGGTGCTCTGCACGGCGGCGAACAGCGGCCGGCCGTCGACGTCGATCTCCAGCGCCCGCCGGACGGCGGCCGCCTGGTCCGGGCCCGACGTCGACAGCCCCACCTCGATCCCGCCGTCTCGGAGCCGGCCCAGCTCCGCCAGCACCGCGCGGTCGTCCCACAGCGGGCTGTCGAGGGTCAGGGAGTGCACCTGGTACAGCCGTAGCCACGGGCCCAGCAGCGCGCGGGACTCCTCGAGCTGCCGGCGCAGCATGGCTCCGCCGTGGTCCTTGACCTCGTGCCGGACGGCGTCGGGCCGCCAGTCGGCGGTGTAGCGGTAGCCCCACTTGCTGGCGACGAACGGCGGCGGCCCGGTCCGGCCGCGCAGCCAGGAGGCGAGGAACTCCTCGGCGAGGCCGTAGGAGCGGGCCGCGTCCACGTAGCGCACGCCCAGCCGGGCAGCGGCGTCGAGGAGGTCGTGTGCCCGCGCCCGGAGGGCGGCCGGCGTCCGGTCGCCGGGCAGGTCGGCGTCCCGGCCCGCGGTGATGTAGGCCGGGCGGCCGACGGCGGCCAGCCCCAGTCCCAGCTCGGCGTGCACGTCCGTCCCTCCCTCTGGGCGACGCCCGATGGTGCGACACCGGGGGGGGGGGGGGGGGGGGGGGGGGGGGGGGGGGGGGGGCGGGGGGGGGGGGGGGGGGGGGGGGGGGGGGGGGCGGGGGGGGGGGGGGGGGGGGGGGGGG
>NZ_JBJGYW010000062.1:0-14398 GCF_054050215.1 Geodermatophilus sp. SYSU D01186
GTTGCGCGCCTCCTCGCCGTAGATGGCGGTGGCCTAGAAGCCGATGAAGGACGCGATCGCGAACATGATGCTGATGCCGGGTGCGCCGGAGAAGAACTCCGACGGCGTGAACGACCGGACGTCTGCTCAGGCTCGACGCTGACGCCCCGGTGCGTCGTGGGAAGCGATGAGTACGAGACCGCTGAGCAGAAACGCAATGCGTGGGTCCAGTGGACTCGTGGGGAGGCGCCCTTCTTGGCCGCCCTTGGACGCGACGACCTCCTGCGCTACGCCGAGTCCGGCGAGGAGGCTGCGGAGCTGGGAGTGCTGGTGTGTACCTACATCACCGCAGGCGAGTCCGCGCAGGCCTCGGATCTGTTGGCGGCGTCGGGCTTCGAGGCAACGGATGCGGCCCTTTTCGTTGGAGCGGCGGCGTCGAAGATGTGCAGCGGCTGAGGGGAGTGACTGCCCACAACCTCCCGCTCGTCCTTGACCGACACTTTCCTTCTTGTGTCTGCTGTCCGCGTGGGCACGGGGATGACCACGTGCAGCCACGAGCCGGTCGGGCAGCATCGCGTCGATGAAGGGCTGGCTCGCGTCTATGCGCCGTCCCCAGCCGCGCAGCATCGGCTCGACCAGGTCGGCCAACTCGCCGACGCGGAGTCACCGGTGAGCAGGGGGGCCCTTTGCAGGGCCTGCCTCTTCGCCGCCCCCGACACATCCCCGTACCGTCGGTTCGCGCCCGATCATGACGCCCGATCCGAGTATTGCCGTCTGGCGCGATTGATGATCTCAGCGGTGCTCAGCGGCAGGTCCATCTCGTCGGCGCCGTCATGGACAACCACGATGCGAGCGATGTACATCTCGGCTTCGGCACGGTGCCCTTCGCGGTAGGCCACCCACACGGCGTCGAGCAGGACCTTCTCGTCGTCGGGGGCGACCAGCAGGGCGATGTCGCAGGCGGTCCGTGCGGCCTCCAGATCGTCGGCAAGTGCAGCGGTGACGACCTGATGGGCGACATCGCAGATGGCTGCGGCGAGTGTGAGGTCCAGTCCGTCCAGCCATTCGTATCCTGTGGGGCGTTGGGCGAACGGCGGCCCGGACACCAGTTCCAAGGCGGCCAGCAGATCCGGCATGCCGTCGTCACCGCGGACGCTGGCGCGGGCGCGGAGCTGGCGGAAGAGGTCGGCGTCGACGAGGACGTTGGTCAGCGTGTAGGGGCCGCGGTGGCCGGAGCTGAGGTGCTTCTCGCCGGTGATCGGGTCGGTGCCGAGCCAGGCGCGGGCGCCGGCGGTTATCCGGTGGACGTAGGCGCGGGCGCTGACCGGGTCGGTTCGTCCACCGCGGGCCGGCTGCAGGGCGGTGGCGGCTTCATCGACGGTTGCGCCGTGAGGGCGCGTGGCGAGATAGGCGACCGCCTCCTCGTAGCGGCGGCGCAGCCCGGACCGGGCGGCGGCCTGCTCGTCGCCGTGCGCGCGCAGGCTGACGGGGCCGAGCAGGGCAAGGCGGGGCCGTGCGCAGTCGGGATCCCACCAGTCGGCGAGGTCACGGTCGAGCTGCTCGAGATCGTCCTCGATCCGCTTCCGCAGCCCGGGCGTCCGGGTGCGGTCAACCGCCGCCGCATCCTCGCCCGCGGTGGGCGCGGCGAGCGCTGCCCGATCGACCGGCTGCGGCGCGCAGTCGAGGGCGGCCACCGACGAGCGGCGCCGGGGCGGCCGGGGTGCGGGGACGTGGTCGGGTGGCTCGCTCTCGTCGGGCAGAAGCACATCGCCGCGCAGGGCGCCGGCGGCGTCGGTGTGTACCTGCCAGGGCCGGTTGCCGTCGGCTGCGGGGATGAGTTGGTCTGCGGTGTCGCGCTCGAAGGCCAGCAGGGTTGCGATGTCGCGGGCCTGCTGGGCGGTCAGCTGCGGCGCCGGCAGCCGCACGTCCAGTGTGGGAAGGCTCAGATGCCCGTCCTCGGTGAGCGTGAGCAGCCACTCGTCGCTCTTCTGCGTCGACTCTGTGCCGAGGACGACGACGATCGGGCTGCGCTGCTTCCGGCTTTCCAACGTGGTGGCAGCCTCGGCCAGGTCATCGCCGTCGTCGGCCACGAGGGGGGCGAGGACGACGTGGGGCATCCAGCCGGTTCCGGTCGTCGCGTGCAGCCGCCCTTCCAGCGCGTTCTCGCCGTCGCGTTCGATGGCTTCCCCCAGCGCGGCCTGCAGGTCAGTGTCGGAGGGGCCGCCGACGGGACGGATCCGCTCCGGGGCGAGGTCGACCAGCTCCTGGCCGAACCCGACGGTGGTCACGGTGAGCAGGTCCGACCACGCGTTGACGCCGAGCTCGGCGGCCAGGTGCCGGGCAAAGTCCTCACACCGGTCGGCCGGTCCGGTCAGGCGCAGCACACCGACGCATTCCAGATCCAGCAGCCAGCGACGTCCGTCATCGGTGCCGATGGTGACCAGCGTCGGGTACGGCGCCAGGCGGGCACGGGCCACCTCGTCGATGCCCAGGTCCGCGTCCAGCTCGAGGGACCACCAGCGGCCCGTCTCGTCGGCGGTCCACGGGGCGGGCGGCGGTCGGTCCGTGGCGGTGTGCAGCCGCAGGTCCAGCCGCTGGCCGTCGAGCCGGGCGGCGACGACGTCGGGCAGCACCGCGTCGGGATCCCGGGAGACCAGCACCGCCAGGCCGCGCAGGGCCCGGTCGAGCGCGGCGTAGTCGGCCCGGCCGGCGTCGGCGGCGGTCACGGCCGTCTGCGTCGTCGACAGCGCGGCCGGCAGGGGCGCCAGCCTCCGCCCGGAACGGCGGCGACGCAGCCGTCGGCGGCGATGCGCGAGCCAGGCGGCGCCGACGCCGGCGGCGAGCAGGGCTCCGCTGCCGCTCAACACGGCCGCCAGCTCGGAGGGGGTCTCCTGATCGGCGTCGGCCTCTCCGGCGGCCGCGGCCGCGTCCGCATCGGACGGGCGCTCCGTCGTGGGCGGCGTCGGTTCCGTCGGCGGCGAGTCGGCGGGCGCGCCGGAGCCGTCCCCGTGCGGCGGCACCGGCGCCGGTGGCTCGGGTAGGGGCGGCGGGACCGGGGCTGGGGCCGACGGAGCGGGGACCGGCAGGTCGAGGACCTGGCCGGGGCGGATCAGGTCTGGGTCGGTGAACCGGCCGCCGCCGGGCACCGGCTCGCCAGCATTGAGGTCGAAGATCGGCTGCCAGCTGTCCAAACCGTGCTGCTCGGCGATGTCGACGAGGGTGTCCCCGGGCTGCACGACCACCTCGTCGGCGGCCGGCTCCGGGGCCGGGAGCGTGGCATCGGGCGGGAGGACGAGGATCCAGCCGGCGCGGACGAGTCCTGGGTCGGTGAGCGCGCCGCCGCCGGGCTGAGGACGGCCGCGGTTGAGGTCGAGGATCTCCTCGAAGCGGGCCCAGTCGCCCAGGTGGCGGGCGGCGATGCGGCCGAGGGTGTCGCGGGGCTGCACCGTGTAGGTGAGCCCGGCCGCGGCGGGCGGGGCCTGCTGGGCCTGCGGTGCCGGGGCGGGTGCCGGCGGAGCCTCCTCGGCCGGCTGCTCGGCGACGGGCGGTGAGCCGGCGAGTGCGGGAGCGACGAGCAGCGGCGCTCCGCCAGCGCCGACGACGGCGGCCACCAGCAGGCCGGCCAGCTGCTGGGGGGCCGCGAGTCCGGGCAGCCGGAGCGGCGGGCGGCCCCGCAGCTGAGTCGCGAGTTCCACGGCCACGGACAGGGCGAACACCGCCCATGCGGCCCAGCCGAGCACGACGAGGAGGCCGAGGAAGACCGCGCCGGTGTCCGGACCGCTCAGGGCTGCGGTGACCTGCGCCCAGGAGGGCAGCTGGTCGGGCAGATAGGCGCCACCTACCCACCACAGCGCGGCCGGCACGCCGACCACTCCGGTCGCGAGGAGCACGGCGGCGGACAGGCGGCGCAGCGGATCGAGGGTCCGCGGTGGCGCGGTCATGGGCCCGCTCCCCCGTTCTGGTCGGTGATGAGGTCGGCGGTGCCGGTGCCCTCCACGGTCAGGGAGGTGATGCCGATGAGGCCGAGGAAGGTGGTGGGCTCGGTGATCGTGGTGGTCACCCGCAGGGTGTCGCCGTCGACGACGGTCACGGCGCCGGTCACGTCGTTGCGGTCGAGGTAGTCCTGCGCCGCGGCGACCGCGGCGCCCGGGTCGACCTGCACCCGTCCGGCGAGGGCGGCGGGCACGTCGAGGGCCTGCCCGCCGGCGCGGGCGGCCTCGTCGGCGATCGCGTTGGCGCGCTGGGTGGCGGCCACCTGGGCGCCACCGTCGACGGCCAGGCCGATGATCAGCAGCAGGCCGGGAACCAGGACGGCGAGGAAGACGCCGATCGCCCCCCGCTCCGGGTGCGGCGGATGGAGGCCGTTTCGCGGGGTCATCGTTCGCGGTAGGCGTCGACGGGGCTGGTGAAGACGGCCTCGACGGTGACCGCACCGGGCAGGCCGGGGGCCAGCAGGTCGGCCATGCCGACGACGCAGGCGATGGTGACGGTGACGTCGCCGGGCCGGCCGGGCGGCGCGGCGAAGCCGGCGGTGTCGACGGCGACGGTGGTGGTTTGGCAGCGCAGGTCCTGCGCTGCCAGGGTCTGCTCCGCCTGCGCGCCGGCCAGGGCGGCGGCGGTGCCGGCGTCCCGGGCGAGGGAGGCCTCCCGGGCGGCGGCGCGGGCGGCCTCGGCGACGGCGCCCTCGGCGACCTGGGTGCGTCCGGCGAGGACGGCGAAGGACAGCAGCAGGAGCAGTGCCGGGGCGAGCAGCGCCAGCTCGACCGACACCGATCCGCGCTCCGTCACCTCCGGGCTCATGGGGAGGGCCGCTCGACGGGGCCGACGGCGGTCTGGCTCACCGACCAGCCGGACAGGCCGGGAAACAGGCTGAGCGAGGTGCCGGTGACGGTCACCGCGATGCTGGTCGGCGAGCCGCTCACGCTCACGTCCCGGCCGGTGAGCAGGTCGGAGGCAGTCTGGTCGAGGAAGCCCTCGGCGGCGGACGCGGCGCGCGCAGTCGAGGCGGGCTGCACCCGGCCCTCCCGGGCGCCCTCCTGCGCGGCCCCGAGCGCGACGGAGCGGGCGTAGAACCACAGCGCCGCCTGGATCAGCGTCATCACCAGCAGCAGCACCACGGGGAAGGCGACGGCCAGCTCCACCGACGCCGCGCCGCGCTCCCCCGACCGGCGCCGGGCCGCCCGACGACCGGCCGCGCCGCCGCGGGCGGGGCCGGGCCGGGGCGGCGGGGTGGGGCCGCGCGGGTGGGCGGGGCGGGTCACGGGGCGGCTACTGGATCTGAGCGGAGCGGGAGGTGACGGCGTTGGCGATCACCACGACCAGGGCGACGGCGATGCCGACCAGCGCCACGGTGATGATCACCTGCTCGACCGAGACCGAGCCCCGTTCCGGCTCCGCCCGGAGTCCGCGCAGCCGGTCGCGCAGCGCCGCGCCGAGGACGGTGAGGGTGGCGATCAGCGGTGTCATCGGGGTGTCCTTCCGGGTCGGGGCGTCGGGTCAGCCGGCCATCAGCCGGGCGAGGGCGGGATAGAGGAACAGCAGCAGGAACGCGATGGACAGCAGCGCCACCGGGGCGGTGAGCTTCTCGCTGGCGGTGTTGGCCGCCGCCTCCTCCTCGGCCAGCAGCTGCACCCGCAGCGAGGAGGCGCGGGCCCGCAGCGTGTGCGCGATCGCCGCCCCGTCCTGGGCGGCGACCACCGCGATGTCGGCGACGTCGGCCAGCTCCCCGACGCCGGTGTCGGCGGCCAGCCGGCGCAGCCCGTCCCACGGCGGGTCACCGCCGAGCCGGGCGGCCACCAGCGCGTCGGAGATCCGGCGGAACACCCAGCCCTCCCCCAGCGCGGCGGCCCGCTCCAGGGCGATGGTGGGCCCCTCGCTGGCGTCCCGGCGCAGGCTGACCAGGTCCAGGTAGGAGCACAGCGCCCGGCGCATCTGCCCGCGCGCCTCGGCGGCCTGATCCCGCACCACCAGGTCGACGACGAGAAACAGCACGCCGGCCAGCGCCAGCGACCCGAGCACCGGCACCACCACCGGAAGCCGCACGCCGGCCGCCCCGAGCACGGCGGTGAGCAGCGGCACGAACACCGCGCCGAACACGGCCACGCCGACCTTGCGGGCGGCGTAGCCCTCCGGCGTCCAGCCGATCAACGCCAGCGCCGAGGACGGCGCCCGCAGGCCGGCGGCGGCCAGCCGGGCCGCGGCCCAGGGGCCGGCGCGGCCGGCAGCCCGCGCCCACCGATCGCCGGACTGCGGCACCGTCACCGACGCGGGGACGGTCGATCGCCCGTCCAGGCGGGCCAGCGCGTCGGACAGCCGCGGCTGCTCGACCACAAGGGCCACGCGGACCAACAGGAAGGCGCCGAGCCCGAGCAGCGCGCCGCAGCCGATCAGCATCGCCTGGCCGCCGCTCACCGCGCCGCCACCCCCTCGGGCTCGGCGGCCGGCCGCCCGGTGCGGTCCCGGTCGACCAGGAAGCGGGGGGACGGCGCGGGCGCGGTGAGCCGGCGCATCCACAATAGGCAGCCGACCATCAGCCCGGCGATGGCGGCCAGCACCAGCTGCCCGACGGCGCTGCCGTAGGGCGTCAGATAGCCGCCGTTCAGCGCCGCCAGCCCGGCCGCCGCGACGGTGATCAGCAGCAGCCAGCGGGCGTTGGCGCGGGGCTTGGCGCGGTCGGCCTCGACCTTGCGGCGCATGGTCACCTCGTCGGTGAGGCTGTGCGCGAGCTCGGTCAGCACGCGCGCCAGCCCCGGCCCGCGCAGCTCGGCGCCCAGCAGCAGCGCGGCGACCACCAGGTCCCCGGCGGCGTCGTCCAGGTCGTCGGCGAAGGCCAGCAGCGCGCGGGACGTCGGCCAGCGGGCCTGCAGCCGGGCGGCGAGGGTCGCCACCTCGGCCTGGATCGGCTGGGGCGCGGTGCGCGCCGAGCGGATCAGGGTCTGCTCCAGGCCTCCGCCGGCGGCGAGCACGTCGGAGCTGCGGCGCACCCACTCCTGCAGCGCCTCAAGCCGCTCCACCGCGGCGTTGCCGGTGGAGAACTGCGCCAGCAGCCACGGCACGCCGACAACCGCTCCCCCGGCGAGCACACCGCCCACCGGCCATCCGGACGCCAGCCACACCGCGGCCGCCGCCACCGCAGCGGCGCCCCACAAGACCCGCTGCCGCCGCGCGGCCCGCGGATCGACGCGCGTCGAGGAAGCCGGCCTGCGGCGCGACGGCCGAACCGGCGCCTCCGCGGCGGTGAGGGCGTGGGCGGTCAGCAGCAGGCCGCCGACCAGCAGGGCCCCGCAGGCCGCGGCGAGCAGCACGCTGCCGCTCACCGCCGTCCTCCCGTCACGCCAACCCGTCGGCCGTGCCCGGACCGCAGCCAGTCTGGATCGAAGCCGACGCGCAGGTAGTCGGCCAGGTCCACCGGGTCGTGCTCGGGCACGGCGCGCCCGTCCGGCCCCGGGGCGAAGACCTCCGTGACCGCCGGGCGCCCGCCCTCGCCCATGCCGTTGCACTCGACGACCTGGCTGACGAACCGGTGCCGCTGCCCGCCGATCCACCGCTCGTCGACGGTGGTGAGGTGCACGACGAGGTCGATGGCCGAGGCGCAGGACCGGTAGGCGTGCTCCGGGGTCACCGCGGCGCGGCCGCGCATGCACAGGTTGGCCAGCCGCTCGAAGGCGTGGCGCGCCGAGCGGGCGTGCAGCGTGCAGGCCGAGCCGCCCTCCCCGGCCTCCATCACCTCGATCAGCGGCCAGGCCTCCTCGCCGCGGACCTCGCCCAACCACACCCGGGACACGTTCATCACCAGCGCCTGCTCGACCAGCTCGGTCAGCGTCACCTCGCCGAGACGGCGGCCGTCCGGGCCGCGCTCGCCGGTGCCCTCCCGGGCCTCGAAGGGCACCACCCGCGGATGCCGGTCGGGCAGCTCGTGCAGCAGCAGCTCAAAGTGCTTCTCGATGGTGGCCAGGTTCTCGCTCACCGGCAGCTCGTTGGCCAGGGCCCGCAGCAGCAGGGTCTTGCCGGCGCCCTGGCCGCCGGTGACCACGATGTTCTTGCGCGCCCGCACCGCGGCCCGCAGGAACTCCGCCAGCGGCCGGTCGATCGCCCGCAGGCCGACCAGGTCGTCGAGGTCGACGTTGCGGATCCGGTGTCGGCGGATCACCAGCTGCGGCCGCGGCACGGTCTCGATCACCGCGGCCAGCCGCGATCCGTCCGGCAGGCGCATGGTCAGCAGCGGGCTGGCCGTGGTCAGCGTCCGCTCGGCGCGGCCCAGCCGGGCGGCGATGTGCTGCAGCTGCCGGACCAGGTCCTCATCGGAATCGGCGATCGGCTCGGCCCGGACGTCGCGCCCGTCGGCGTAGCCGATCCAGACGTTGTCGAAGCCGTGCGCCTCGATGTTCTCCACCTGCGGGTCGTCCACGTGGGGCTGCAGCCGGCCCAGCCCGAACTGCGCGGCGAACACCGCCTCCGCGATCGCCAGCTCGTCGGCGGGCGTGGGGACCGCCTGCCCGGTGCGCAGCCGCTCCCGGACCAGCTCGTCGAGGCCGTCCTGGATGAGGGTGCGGGCCAGCTCCTGCTGGGCCGCGGCGCTCAGCGCCGGGCGGCGCTTGAGCTCCTCGGCCAGCGCGGTCGCCGTCGCCTCGTGCAGCCGGCGCACCAGCGCCCAGTCCACCGCGGCGGGTGACGCGTCCGCAGCTCGGGATGCGGCCGCGGCCGTTCCGTAGGCCGCGGGCTCAGCGACCACGGCCGCCCCCCACGGTCGTCGGAGCCGTTCGAGTCGTGGGCGGCGGGGTCAGTCGGCTCACCTGCGCCTCGGCCGACTCCACCAGCCGGACCGCAAGGGACCGAGCGGCCCGCAGCAGCGCCGACTGGCCGAACAGCCGGCCGGCCGGAGCCCCGTCGCTGAGCACCGCCGCCGCCCGGGGATGCCGCGGCAGCACGCCGACGACCGGCACGCCCAGCGCGTCGGCGATCTCCCGCTCGCCGTAGGGCTCCCCCGGCCCGACCACGACCGCCGCCACAGCTCCTGGGTGCGGGGCCATCCCCGTGCCCTCCTCGCGGAGTTCGGCGACAGCCTGCGCCGCCGCGCGCACCGCGCGGAGCGTCGAACCGGTCACCACCACCACGGCGGCGGCCCGACGGACGACGGCGTGCGGAAAGTGTTCGGCCCGCAGCCGCCCGCAATCGGCCAGCACGTCGACCGCGCCGTCGTCCACGGACGTGAGCTCGGCGGCCAGCCGCTCCCAGTCCACGTGCCGGGCGGTGGCCGGATCGGCCAGGCCGGGCAGCAGCCGTGCGCGGCCGGTCGGGTCCAGCTGCAGGAGGTGGGCGTCCAACTGCCCGGCTGTCCGGCCGCGCCGCGCGACGAACTCCAGGTCCGCTAGCCCGCCGGCGGTCAGCTGGGCCCTGCCGTAGCCGGCCAGCACGTCACCGCCCGCGGGATCCAGCTCGGCCAGCACCGCGCCGCGCGGCCAGGCCAGCGTCAGCGCCAGCCCGGTGGTGGTCACACCGGGGGCGCCCTTGGCCGAGCACAGCGCGATCAGCACGGCGGGCCGTCCCCCGCCTACTCGCCGGCCACCACGACGATGGCGATCAGGCCGGCGGCCGCGCGGGCCGCGACGTCCGGCCCGTCGGCGGCGTCGAGCAGCACATCCACCACCCGCAGCCCGTCGGTGCCCGGCGCGCCGGACCGCACGACCGTGGCGGCCACCGTGCGGGGCGGCGCCGCCGGGTCGGGCGCTGCCGCCCCGCCGCCGGCGGCCACCGGAACCAGCAGCACGTCATCGCCGGGCCGCAGGGGCGTCGCGGGGAGCTGGACGGCGGACACCCCGACGCCGACCAGCTGCTGGCCGGGCGGGGGCAGCGGCTGCTCGGTCAGCGCCTCGCGGGTGAGGAGCGACCCCGGGGTGAGGGTGGTGGCGGCGACCATGCCGATGACCCGGTCGCGGTCGCCGTACGGGATGGGGGCCAGCGCCGGATCGGCGGACACCCGCGCCTCCACGAGGTCGGCGGCGGTGATCTGCTGTCCCCAGGGCACCTCCCGCGCCACCGCGATCACCGGCGACGTCTGTCCCAGCGACGTGGCCAGGTAGGCGGCCCCCACGGCACCAAGGACCACCATCGCCACCGCCAGGGCCAGCAGCGCCGGACGACGGCGGCGACGCGGTGCTGGCAACGCCGGCGCCCGGGACAACCCGCTGGCCGCCGCCACAGGGCTCGGCGTGGCGGTCCTCGCTGAGGGTGTGGGAGTCATCGGCTGCCGCCGTCCTGGTTCAGGACGTGCAGCTCGCCGACGAACAGCTCCGCCGACGACGACAGCTCCAGCGTCTCCGTGCCCGACAGGCCGCCACCGGACCAGGTGATCGTCCAGGTGCTGGTCGCCGTGACCGGCCACGCGCCGCCCGACACGTGCCGGCTCGACGCCTGCGCATACACGTGACCGCAGTCCGGCGAGGCGCCCGCCGCTCCCGGCGAGTACGGCGTTCCGGCGCCACAGACGACCGTGGTGCCATCCCCCATGTCCCAGACGATGCGGCTCACCTCGCCGACGGCAGTTACCGTGACCGCACCGGCCGACACCGACTGCCGGGTGGGGCCGAGGAACTGCTCGCCGCGCTCGGTCCACATCCACACCGGCAGTCCGACCAGCCCGCTGGTCGAGCCCGGCGGCGGCGCCATCCGGATCTCCGGTGCCCGCATCACCAGGGAGGCGATCGCCTGCTCGGCCAAGACCCGTGGATCCACCGGGGGTGCCGGCGGAGCAGCCCCGTTCGCCACGTAGACGAGCAGCGTGCTCAGGCCCGGCCCGTCCGTCCGCGGACACTGCTGCACATACATCACGCCGTCGGCCGGAGATCGCCCCTCCCACAAAGCACTCGTGGCAGGCGGTTGTGGCTGGGCCACGGTGTAGGTGCACGGGTCCGGAGATGAGTTGGTGCCGCTGCTCTGCTCTCCGCGGGCTGTCTGCGTCTGGGCTTCGGCCGCGTTCGAGTCGCTAGAAGCGCCGCCGCCTCCCGGGGTCGACGCCCACAGCAGGCAGGCCCCTGTGCGCGGGTTGACCTTGGAGCACTCAACCGCTGGCTCGGCTGCGGCCGTGGTCGGAGATGCCATGCTGATGAACCCAGTCGCCGCGACCGCTGCGACCAGGCGCAGGCTGCGCTTCAGCACGGCCGGTCCGTCAATGGCTCGAGCGTGGTCACGAGCCACGGTTCTCCGGCCTCCGACAGAAACCGGACGACGGTGATGTCCCAGACGTACTTGGTCGGGGTCCCAGGGGGGACTATCTCGCCGGTCTCGATGTTGACCGTCTGAGCGCTCTGACTGTCGTAGCAGCCGATGAGTTTCACGGTTGGTCCCTCGGGCGAAGTCAGATCGACTCCGGCAACCCGTAGATCCACTGCAGAGTCACCCTGCTGCCGAAGCCCGAGAGTCGCGTAGTCCCGCACAGACTGGACCGTCAGAAGGGCCGCTGGATCTGCGGAGTACTGGCGGATCTCGGGCTCCCACTCTCGAGCGCCTGGGTCTCGACTGGCCGCATCGCTGACTCGAAGCAACTCCTCGAAAGTCCGGGTTGCGGCCGCAGCCGCCTCTTGCTCGGGAGTTGAAGCCTCCGACGTCCCAGATGGGGACGTCAGGGCGGACGAGGGCGAAGTCGTCGGGCTCGGCGACGACGTCTCTGGAGCGGCTTCGCCTCCCGTGCAGCCGGCGAGGAGCAGCAGCGCAAGAACAGCGCTGGCAGTCCACCGCCGCCTGGTCATCTCGAGTGCCCTCGCTGCTCGGTCCGCCAGCCACGATCCGACACGAGAGTGTTCGCCGCCGGTCGGCATACGAGGCCAAAGTTCACGGCGGCCCCCGTTACGCTCGACTCTGTCGTGCGGGCCATGGGTACCTCCCGGGCAGCGGTGGCGGGAAATTACCACCGGAGCCCGACAGGAGGGGAAGCTCGAATCTCCAGTAGTCCTCCGGTCAGCCGCTGGACGGCGACAAGGGCGCGTGGTCATTGCGCGAGCGCCGGATCGCTGCGCGCACTCGGTTGGCGTCTACCCGCAGGACTCCAGCGACGGCTGCGACGACGTCCGCCGTCGGTTCGGTGCCGGGGCGTCCGTCTTCCAGACGCACATATGTCATGACGGACATCCCGGGAGCAGTCACCTCGTTCGTGGCCAGTCCTGCGGCCAGTCGAAGAGCCGCCAAGGGCGGGTCGTCGGGATCGACATCGAGTAGATGTAAGGGATCAACGCCCAATGCGGCCGCCAGCCGGGGCACGTAACGAGGTCGCGGGCGCTCGAGTCCCGCCTCCCAAACCCGGATGCGGGTCGGACTGGAGAGCTCCAGTTCCGTGGCCAGCTCTTCCCTGGTCAGCCCCTTCGCCGCACGGGCAGCCTGCAGGCGGTCACCTCGAAGCAGCGGCCGCGCCACGGCAGTCCCCCATCACCCGTCAGGTGACACGCGCCCCGTGGCGCTGCACCCTAGTCCTCGGAGCCGGCCCTCCGGCATTTCTCCAGCAACCGGATGCCGACTGCCGGACGGTGAACGGCTCGCATTCGCGACTGCCGCTGCTGGCCCGCCACGCGACTGGTGAACGACGGAAGACTGCGGCTCCAAGCTCCGTGGCAAGACGGCGATGCCCGCCACGGAACGGGCCGCTGGAGGCGTTGGACGTGCGTGGCCGAGGAGCGGAGGAGACGAGATGGGTGATCCGGAGGCCCTGCGCGACGTCCTGGCCAGCACTCCCCTGCTGCTGACCCCGGAGGAGGCGGCGACGGCGCTCCGCATCGGTCGCACGACGGTGTACGCACTGATCAAGGCCGGCGAGCTTCGTCCGGTGCACATCGGCCGCAGCTGCCGCCTCCCGCGCACCGAGCTCGAGCGCTACGTCCGGGGCCTCGAGTCGCCCCCGGGCATCGCACCAACCCCGCTGGGGGCTGCGGACGCGGTACGACGTTCCCGACGAACGGCCGAGGCCACCCGTGGCCGGATGACCACCCAGTAGCGGGTCGGCTCGGGGCTGTGGACAGCGTCGCTCCGTCCACAACCCGTTGGGGTTCGGTCCGCATCAGGCGCGTGCGTGGTGGGGTCACCGGCGGCAGGAGGGACCGCCACTCGTGACTCGCGGGTGCGCGGGCGGACCCGACATCGCCGGAGGGGCGACGTGGCGCGACGCGCGAACGGCGAGGGATCGATCTTCAGGCGCAAGGACGGCACGTGGTCGGCCGAACTCAGTTACCGCGACGACTACGGCACCTTGAAGCGGCGGACCGTCTACGGGCGGACGCAGGCCGAGGTCCGCGCCAAGTTCCGGGAGGCACGCGAGCGGGTCGAGTCCGGAGCACCGGTCAGGGACGCCTCCATGACGCTGGCCGCATGGCTCGAGGACTGGATCTCCAAGTCGCTCGCCGCCAGCGGCCGCAAACAGGCCACAAAGGACCTCTACGCCACCCTCGCCCGCACCCACCTCGTGCCCACGGTCGGCACGTTGCCTCTCGGCCGGCTGCGCCCCTCCGACGTCGAAGCGCTCATCGTCACCAAGCGGGATGCCGGCCTGGCGGCGTCGACGATCCGGACCATCTACACCGTCCTGCGGTCCGCGCTGGACATCGCCGCCCGGGACGGCCTGATCCGCAGCAACCCCGCGGCTGCAGTGAAGCGCCCCGGCGTCGAGCGCAGGGACGCGCCCCACCTGACCGCGGAGCAGGCCCAGGCACTCCTCGAGGCGATCCGGGGCGACCGACTGGAGAGTCTCTTCCGGGTGCTGCTGGCCACCGGGCTTCGCCGCGGGGAGGCGCTGGGGCTGCACTGGTCCGACGTCGACCTCGATGCCGCGCTGCTGCGGGTCCGCTGGACCCTCGCCCGGACGTCGCAGGGGCTGCGGCTCGACGAGCCGAAGACCGACAAGTCCCGCCGGACCGTGCCCCTGCCCCGGTCGGCGATCGAGGCGCTCCGCACACAGCGGACCCGGCAGCTGGAGGAACAGCTCGCCGCCGCAGGTGCCTGGCAGGAGCACGGCCTGGTGTTCACCACCGAGATCGGCACACCGCTCGAGCCCCGCAACGTCCTGCGGCGCTTCGAGGTCCTCGCGGAGCAGGCCGGCCTCGCCGGCGTCACCCTGCACACCCTGCGGCACTCCGCCGCCAGCTTCCTGCTCGCGGCCGGAACCCACACCAAGGTCGTCCAGGAGCACCTCGGGCACTCGTCCTACGCCATCACCGCCGACATCTACAGCCACGTGGGCCCGGCGCAGCAGCGGGAGGCGGCCGAGCGGCTCGACCAGGCGCTCCGGTGGTGACCGTTTTGCTGTACTTCGGCCGCGTTGCTGTACGCGTTGCTGTAGTCGTGCAAGAGGCGGGGGGGGGGGGGGGGGGGGGGGCGCCCCCCCCCCCCCCCCCCGCAGCCGCCCGGGCACCCCTCGAAGAACAAACACAACCAAAAACCA
>NZ_JBJGYW010000063.1:0-11421 GCF_054050215.1 Geodermatophilus sp. SYSU D01186
CGCGGTTGTGGGACCCCCCCGCCCGCCATCCCCCCCCCCCCACCCCCCCCGGCGCCCCCCCACCGACCCCGGCCCGCCCCCGCCGTCGTGTGTGCCTTTCAGGCGTCAGGCCACCAGGCGGTAGCCGACCCCCCGCACGGTGCGGATCTCCGGGGAGGACAGGCCCGCGGCCTGCAGCTTCCGGCGGAGGTTGGACATGTGCGCCTCGACCAGGCGGACGCTGCCCTCCCAATCGGTCTGCCAGACCTCGCGCAGCAGGGTCTCCCGCTGCAGCACCCGGCCGGGGCGCGAGGCCAGGGCGGCGAGCAGGTCGAACTCGGTGCGGGTCAGGTCGACCACGGTTCCGTCGACGCGGACCTCGCGGCTGTCCTCGTCGACCTCGAGCTCGGCCAGCTTGAGCACCGACTCCTCGACCGGGGCCGGTCGCGGCTCGGGGACGCGCGGCCGCCGCAGCATGGCCTGCACGCGGGCGACCAGCTCCCGGGGCGAGAAGGGCTTGGCCATGTACCCGTCGGCGCCGACGGCCAGGCCGATCAGCAGGTCGACCTCCTCGGCGCGCGCGGTGAGCATGAGGACGTAGCACTGGCTCTCGGCGCGGATCTGCCGGCACACCTCGGTGCCGTCGGCGTCGGGCAGGCCGAGGTCCAGGACGACGACGTCGGGCGCCGCGCGCCGGATCTCGACCATGGCCTCGGCACCGGACCCCACCCCGCGGACGTCCATGCCGGCCTTGCGCAGGACCGTGCAGACCAGTTCCCGGATCTCCTGGGTGTCCTCGACGACGAGCACGGACTGCTCGGCCACGACGTCCCCCTCCGCTCGACCAACGTCCTCCGGTGACGGCACTCCCGTCACCTGAGCGGGTGATCGGCAGCGCCCGGAGGGGCCTTGAGCTGCCGGTGAGCGCCTCCCCCCAAGGGATGAGGCGCCAGTCAGGGAACGGTCACCGCCGGAGCTCCACGGCCACGGACTCCGTCGGCGCCGTCCGGCCGCGGTGGACGGCGTGGACCGCCAGCCCCCGGCCGGCGCCCAGCCGGGTCACCGCGTCGACCACCGGCTCCTCCGCCCCCGCGGACATCACCGAGAAGGCGACGACGACCCGGCCCTCCGCGGCGAGCACCCGGTCGACGACCTCCCACGTCCGGGACGCCCCGGCGTCCCAGAACGCGCGGACGTTGAACGACACGACGAGGTCGAACGGCTCGCTGCCGAGCTCGGCGTCGTGGACCGGCGCCGCCACCAGCCCCACCCGGCCGGCGTCGACGGCGGCCCGGTTCCGGCGGGCGGCCGCGGCGACCATGGTCGGCGACCGGTCGACCGCGAGCACCTCGGCGCCCCGCTCGGCCAGCAGCGCGACGAGCACGCCGTGCCCGCAGCCGACCTCCAACACCCGCTGCCCCGCCGTCGGTGCGACGACGGCCGCGGTCCACGCCAGCCGTTCCGACGCGCCCGCCACCGGCATCAGTTCAGCCGGCGGGTGCCCGGCGGCAGCACGCCCCCGCCGACGAGGTCGGTGGCGCAGTCCTGCAGTGCCGTGAGCGCCACCCGCTGCGGGTTGGGGCCGGTGGACACCCGGGCCACACCCAGCTCCTGCAGCGCCCGCACCGACAGGGACGCCTGGGGGACGGCGAGCACTGACAGGCGGCCCGGACCCAGTCCGTCGACCAGCGCGGCGATCTCCGCCCGGTCGACCACCCCGGGCACGAAGACCACCTGCGCCCCGGCGTCGAGGTAGGCGCGTCCGCGGCGCACCGCCTCCTGTACGAGCTCCCTCCGGTCGGCGTCCGGAGCCGCGCGCAGGAGGACGTCGGTGCGGGCGTTGAGCACGAAGTCGACACCCGCGGCACGTCCCGCGGCGAGGACGGCCTCGACGGCGGTCACCGACTCGTCCAGCGGCCGGCACGCGTCCTCGAGGTTGCCGCCGACGACGCCGAGCGCGATCGCCCGGCGGGCGGTCTCCCCCGGGTCGCCGTAGCCGGCCTCCATGTCCATGCTCACCGGGAGGTCGACCGCCGCGGCGATGCGGCCGACCATGTCGAGGTGCAGGTCGAGCGGGATGCGCTCGCCGTCCTCGTAGCCGAACGTCGCGGCGATCGAGTGACTGGCCGTGGCCAGGGCCGTGACCCCGGGCGTCCGCGCGACCACCGTCGCGGAGACGACGTCCCAGACGTTGACGAGCACCAGGATCTCCGGCGCGGTGTGCAGGTCGAGCAGGGTGCGGGCGCGAGCGGCGAGATCGGGCACGGCGCCGAACCTAGGTGGTCACGCGCCGGCGGTGGGTGGCGTTCCCGCGGGAACGCCTCACCCCTTGGGGGTCGGGCCTGCGAGAGGACTCAAGGCTCCCGGGCCGCAGGACGACGGAGAGGACGCCCGAGACAGAGGGCGCCGCCGGGGCCCGATGCCCCGCCCAGCAGGAGGACCGCGATGATCGGTCTCACCCGCCGCACCGGCGAGTACTGCCGCCTCGACCCCGACTCCATCGAGCGGGTCGAGGCGCACCCGGACACGGTCGTCCACCTGACCGACGGGGTCCGCTTCTGCGTGCTGGAGACGATCGACCAGATCATCGCGCGGGTCCGCGAGGACCGCGCCGGCGTGATCGCCGCCTGCTACGTGCTCGACCGCGGGGAGGACCCCGACCCGATGGGCCTCGGGCGCACCCCCGTGGCGCCCGAGGCCCACGGGCCTGCTCCGGCGGTCCCCGTCCGGCGGTCCTGACTCCCCGCGCGGGCGGGTCACCCCGCCGTCGGGACCCCGGGACGGCAGGCCACCGACAGGATGTAGTCGAACCAGCGGCCGCCGCTCTCGGTCAGCGGGACGGGGCCGACGAGCACCGCCGTGGTCCAGTCCGGCACCCCGCCCCCGGTGCGCTCGGCCTCCTCCCGGATCTCGGCGCGCAGGCCGGCGAGGGCGCTGCGGACGTCGGGGTACGGGAGCGCGATCGCCGCGGAGTGCCAGGTCACCGCCTCGGCGACGGCGCGGTCAGCGGTCGACGCCGTCACGCTGCACCCCCGAGAAGACGAGCTCGAACGCGCTGGACGCGTCCTGGAAGCCGTTGCCGGCCGAGTCGGGCAGTGTCACGGTCGCCCGCAGGTGGTCGACCCCGCCGGAGGCGAGGCTCGCGGCGCCGTCCAGCTCCTCGTCCATGACGATCGGGCCGGCGTAGAAGGTGTCGACCTCACCGGCGCAGGTGTAGGAGTCCCCCACCGCGTCCCACGGCGACGAGCAGGACTCGAGCAGCAGCTGCAGCCCGTCCCGCACGTCGCCGTCCAGCACGCTGGACGCGGTCGCGCGGACCGCCAGCGAGACCGAGGACATCGCCACCGTGCCGTCGTTCACCAGGTCCATGACCGACTGCGAGCGGTCCCCGGGCACCCAGCCGCCGCTGACGAACGGGACGGTCGCCTCCTCCGCCGCCTCGGACAGCGCGATCGACAGCACCCCGGTGTCCACCTGGGTCAGCACCGGCGTGGTGCTGTCGGTGAAGGCGCCGAAGGTGCCCAGCCCGGCGACGGCCGCTGCCGCGGCGACGACGCCGATCGAGCCGGTGATGCGCGCGCCGTTCCGGCGGGTCGGCGCGGGGTGGGAAGTGGTCCTCACGGGGGGTCTCCTCGCACGGTCTCGGGCGACGGGCTCCCCGTCGACAGCACCGACTCTGGGCCCCGCACCGCAGGTCTCCCGCCGCGGATCCGCAAGCCTCCCGCAAGAACCGGAGCCGGGCGGACGGGAACGCCGACGTCCGGCGCACGCCATGCTGAGGCGGTCACGAGACCGCGTGACGGTGGTGGGAGGCCTCGACCAGCGGAGCTCCCGATGACGAGCCCGAGCCATTCCGCGAATCCCCCACGCCGTCCCCCCACGTGGCGGCTGGTCGCCACCGTCGCGGTCACCTACGCCGCGGGCTCCGCGTTGTCCTTCGCGCTGTTCTGTCGCCGGCGACCGGCCGCTGCAGGACGACGCCGTGCTGCTCCGCCTGCGCCTGCGCGGCGGCGTCGAGCCGGACGGCGCGGGCGGCGCGACCCCGCTGCGCCAGGCCCGGCCGCACCGGCGCGGGCTGCGCCTGGTGGCCGACGACCCCACCGGCTGAACACGGCCGCGGAGCCGGCTCCCGGAGGAAGTCGCCGGCTCAGCGTGCGCGACCGGCGGCCTGGACGCCGCTGAACCCGAGGTTGACGGTGGCGGTCAGGCCCTGCATGTGGCTGCCGGCGGTGGTGGGGAGGGAGATCGTGAAGACCAGGTTGTCCGTGCTGCCCGGCCGGAGGCTGTTCGGCGCGGGCAGCGCCGCGGTGCTGATCACGGGGCCCGAGTAGAGGGTGCGCTGTGTCTGCTCGCAGGTGTAGGTCGGCATGTCGTCGGTCCCGCTGCGCGTCCACCGCCTCGAGCACTGCTCCAGGGTCAGTTGGAGGCCGTTGACCTTGTCGGTGACCAACGCGCTCGTCGGGGTGGCGGTGGTGGCGAGGTTCAGCGAGGACAGGGCCACCGTGCCGGTGTTGTCGAGGTTGAGCGCGCGCGTCAGCGAGCTCCCGGGGATGAAACCGGCGGTGCTCACCGGGACGGTGTTCGCCAGACCGCCAGGAGCGCCGATGTCGATGTTGAGCTCCCCGGACTGGACCGTGGTGGCGACGGACGCGCGGTCGTTGAAGGCGCCGAACGTCGCGAGGCCGGCCACGGCCGCAGCCGTTCCGATCGCACCCACCGCCCCGATGACCGTGGCGGTCCTGGTGCGGCGAGTGGCAGCGCGGCGTCTCAACCTCATGCCGGATCTCCCGATGGTGTCCTACAGGTCGTGCGGTCAGTTCCGTATCGGCACGCCCGCCCCTGACCTTGAACCAGGTACACGGGTGCGATGTCGATCACGGCCCTCCTGTGCCCGCACCTGCTCTCAGGAGTCCGGGTCGTACCCGATCTCCCGGACCTCCTGGGTGCATCGGCAGCTGCGGGCGAAGCGAGCCGCCCAGTCCAGCGCCTCCGCCCGCGACGACACCTCGATGATCGCGAACCCCCCGATGACGGCCTTCGTCTCCGGGACCGGTCCGTCCGTGATCGCCCCGTCGGTGCCGACGAGGGTCGCCTGCTGGCGCTCGATGCCGCCGCCGGAGATCCAGACACCAGCGTCCTCGGCGTGCTCGGCCACCGCGCGCGCGGCATCCCCCACCTCAGGCAGGTCCTCGGCCGGGATGTGGCCCATCGAGCCGTCATCTAACGAGATCAGGTACCGCTGCATCTGGCGACTCCTCGATCCGGGGCACCGCGACTGCCAGGTCGTGGCGGCGGCCCGTCCGGCCGCGCTCACGAGCGCATGACCCCGTGCGCCGCCGGAACTCATCGGTGGAGCCCGCTCGCTGAGGTGGTCGTCGACCGCTGTCGCCGGGAGGTGGGCCCTGTCGCCGTCCGGCGCAGAGGCGGCGTCCTCCCTGCCGGACTCCGAGGGTGAGCCCGGCGCCTGACCGTCGCGACGTGCCGTCGGATCCCGTACGGACCGCGCCGGCCCTGTTCCCCCGACCGCTGCGCGGGCCTAGCGTCGGCCTTCCCACGGGGGCCGACGACGGCGGCGGGAGACTCGCCATGTTCGCTCAGCTCATCCAGGGCAGGACGTCGGACGCCGAGGCGGTGCGGACAGCGCTGGACAAGTGGATGCAGGAGCTGCAGCCCGGCTCGGTCGGCTGGCTCGGCAGCACGATCGGGGTCGCCGACGACGGCCGGTTCGTCGCCGTGGCCCGCTTCGAGTCGGCCGAGGCCGCGGCCCGCAACTCGCAGCGGCCGGAGCAGTCCCGGTGGTGGGAGGAGACGCAGCGACTCTTCGACGGCGAGGTGACCTTCGCCGACAGCGATGACGTCCAGGTCGACCTGACCGGGGACCCGGACCGGGCCGGGTTCGTGCAGGTGATGCAGGGCCGGGTGACGGACAGGGAACGGGCCAAGGAGCTCGTCGCCCGGATGTCCACCGAGGACATGGCGGGCTTCCGCCCCGATGTCCTCGGCAGCGTGATGATGACCTACGAGCCGGACCGGTGGGCCCAGGTCATCTACTTCACCTCCGAGGCGGAGGCCCGCGAGGGCGAGAGCAAGGAGGCCCCGCCGGAGGTGCAGGCGGTCATGGAGGAGCTGATGGCCCTCAGCCCGGAGCCACCTGACTTCATCGACCTGCGGCGGCCCCTCCTGTACTCGCCGCCGGCAGCCGGCACCGGACTGCCGGGGCCGCGTGGGGCGGCGGAAGCAGCACAGGAAGCTCAGCGGTCGACGTGAGGCGCAGCGCGACCCGCGCCGACTGAGCGAGACGTTGCCGCGGGAACGTCCACCTGGCGCGCCCCGCACGGTCGAGTGGTGCTGGAAGAGGCGCCGACTGCGCTACTGGGCGAGGGGCTTCGCACGGCGGGTGTCGGCGGCTACGGTCGGCGGGGCCGGCGCTGCCGGCGGCGGCTGAGCCACGGCCCCGGGAACGCGCACACCGGAGGCGCGTCGTGCCGGTCGAGGTCGTCGAGCTGTCCCTCCGGGAGCCGGATGTCGCCCAGGCCGTGCTCGCCGATCTCTACCGCTCGGAGCGCCCGCTCGCGTTCTCCGGCGTCCGCGGGTCGTTCACCTGCGAGCTCCGGTCGGGGACGGCCGGTGACCTGACCGCGGACCGGCTGCGGTTCACCGCGGGCCTGCGCTGCGCGGTCGCTCCGCTGAGCGACCTGGTGGTGGCCAGTCCGGTGAGCGGTGGGTGCCGGTACGTGGCGGGCCGGGAGCAGGTCACCACGCGACCGGGCGTGGTGTTCCGGTGCCCGACCGGCGTGCCGTTCACGAACGAGTGGGACGACGTGGACGTGGGCATCGTGCGGCTGCCGTTGGCGGTGATCGAGCGGGTGGCCGAGGAGCGGCTGGGGATGCCCGGCGCCGAGGTCCGGTTCGACAGGCTGCGCCCGGTGTCCGAGCCGATGCGCCGCACGTGGTTGGGGCTGATGCGGTTCGTGCACCAGCAGATGGCCGACCCCGGCAGCGGGCTGGCCGAGCCGCTGGTCGCCGCGCAGCTGGCCGACCTGATGGCGGCGGCCGCGCTGACGGCGTTCCCGAACACCACGATGACGTCGGGCTACCTGCCCGAGGCCGGCGCGGTGGCGCCGGCGGTGGTGCGCCGGGCGGTGGCGTTCGTCGACGCGCACGCCTCGCTGCCGATCACCGTCAGCGACATCGCCCGCGCCGCCGGGGTCGGCCCGCGGGCGCTGCAGCTGGCCTTCGCCCGCCACCTCGGGCTGGCCCCGATGGGCTACGTGCGGCGGGTGCGGCTGGAAGGCGCGCACCGGGAGTTGCAGGCCGCCGACTCCACCGCCGGGGACACCGTGGCGGTGATCGCGCTGCGCTGGGGGTTCGCCAAGCCGGACCGGTTCGCCGCCGCCTACCGCGCCGCCTACGGGGTGACCCCCGCCCACACCCTGCGCACCTGACACCACCGCGCCCGCCCCGAGGAGAGGGTCATGACCACCGAGACCGCCCCGCCCGTCACAGCGCCGCGGCGCATCGACTTCGCCACCTCGGACCCGGTCGAGGCCCGGGACTTCCTCGACCAGGCCTACGGCGGACGACTGCAGGTGCGCACCGCTGCCGAGACCAGCTGGCAGGTGAGTCTGAACCGGCTCGACGCGGGATCGTTCAGCTCCGCAGTCGCCCGCCTTCCCGCCGATCTGACCTTTGACATGGTCAGACGCGACGAGCTGGTGATCGACACCCTGCTCGCAGGCAGCCTGCGGCTCGACCACGGCAAGAGCAGCGACCGTTTCGGCCCCGGCGACGTCTGCGTCGGCAACCATCCCGGCGTCGAGGGTGTGAGCCGCTCCCAGGAGGCCCACATCCACGCCGTCACGCTGTCCCAGGACCTGCTCGCGGACGTGGCCGGGACAGCACCCGCCGCGCCGGCGCAGTTCCTGTCCCTGGCGCCGACCGCCGGCGGCGCTGCACGATGGCGGGCGACCAGCCACCTGGTCGACGACCTGCTCGCCGAGCCCGAGACCGCCGCCTCCCCGCTGCTGATCGGGCCGGCCGCGCGGCTGCTGGCCGCCACCGCCCTGGCGGTCTTCCCTAACACCTTGCTGCCGCCGCCCGCTCCGGCCGATCGCACCGACGGCCATCCCGGCACGCTCCGGCGCGCGATCACGTTCATCGAGTCCAACTGCGATCGCGAGATCGGTCTGGCCGACATCGCCCGGGCCGCCTACGTCACCCCGCGCGCGGTGCAGCTGGCCTTCCGCCGGCACCTGGACACCACCCCGACCGCCTACCTGCGCCAGGTGCGGCTGGCCCAGGCGCACCGGCAGCTACGCGACGCCACCCCCGGCGACGGGGTCACCGTGACCGCCGTCGCCGCCCGCTGGGGCTTCACGCCCAGCCGGTTCACCGAGCGCTACCGCGCCGCCTACGGCGTGCTGCCCAGCCGCACCCTGCGCACCTGATCGGCGGCACGCAGCCGACGGGCCTCCACCTGCCGGCGCAAACCCTCCGCCCGCTGCCGGCAGGCGCCGGCCTCGGCGCGCGGCGGACTCGAACGCGGCGGCCCGCGCCCACATCCGCAGCGCCAGGCGCCGTTGGGCGTCGGCCCGGGTGCGCGCCCACGCCGCCCGGTCACGCTGCGGCCCGCACGGGTCGGTGGCGCCGGCGGCGTCCGCGACGGCCGCGACGTCGTCGTAGCTCAACGCCACGAGTTCCACGGTCGCCGCGGCGTCCCGGATCGCCGCGACCGACGCGCGCAGGGCCGCGACGCGCTGCTCCGCCGGCGACTGCTCCGGCAACACCGTCACGGCATGAGCGTGACCGGCCGTCCTCAGGCCGGCTAGACCGCAGGCGAACGGTCACCCTGCAGACTCGCCTGAAGGCGAAGCTGCAGCCTGGCCACCTCCCGCCGCGACGATCGCAGCGTCGTCGGCTTCGAGGTCACGACAGCAGCATCGGCGCACCGACGCATGTCCGAGTGGGCCGCTCGGACACCGGCCGGCTCGCCCGGGAGGTGGCTTCAGGGGCAGCTGTCCGGCCGCACCTGGCGGGTGCAGTCTCGAGCCGTGACGATCCGGTGGTGCACCGACGGCGACCGAGCCGAGCGGGCGCGGATCGCGCGCGAGTCGCTCGAGCGGGATGAGGTGCTGATGACGTTCGCCCGGTGGCTGAGTGATCGCGCGGGCCATGACGGGCCGGTCACCGTGCCGGAGCTCACCCCGGAGACGGACGCCCGCTTGATCCGGTTGCTGCGGGAGGGAACGGCTCCGCCAACCGCTTGAGCGCTGTTCCGACGGTGACCGGCCGGCGAAGCGCACCGGGCGTCCTCAGTGGGCCCCTCGAGGGCACCACCGCCAGGCCGGCCCCGACGGCGGGTCACCCGGCAGCTCGGCCGATGACTTCGTGGCTCCCGGCCGGTCCACGCTCGTGACACCCGAGGAAAGGACCGGCCATGTCGGAGCTTCTCGTCGACTTCATCACCTCCCTCGACGGCTACGCATCGGCAGAGGGTTGGCCCGGGTTCTGGGGCCTCGAGGGCCCGGAGTACCTCGCATGGCTCGGCGAGCAGCCCGAGGTCACCTACCTGATGGGAGCGAACACCTACCGCCTGATGTCGGGCTTCGCCGCCGGCGAGGTGCCGGATGGCCAAGAGGAGTTCAGGCCCGAGGAAGAGGCGTCCGTCGACGAGCTCACGCGGGCGTCCAAGGTGGTGTTCTCCTCCTCACTCGAGGAGCCACTGACGTGGGCCAACTCCACGCTCGTCCGCGGCGACGCCGTCGAGGCGGTGCGCGCCATGAAGGAGAACGGCACGGGGCTCCTCAGCACGATCGGCAGCCTCAGCCTGTGCCGGTCCCTGCTGAGAGCCGGACTCGTCGACCGCTTCCGGGTCGGGATGTTCCCCGTGATCACCGGGGCCACGGGCGCAGAACGCATCTACGACGGCTATCCGGACGTCGCCCTCGAGATGATCGAGCACCGCACCTTCGACGGCCGCATCCAGCTGGTCGAGTACAAGCCCCGCGTGCTCGAGCACCCGCCGCTCGGCGCCCCTGCGTGACGTCGCCCCGTCCGCCGGTCCGGACGGCCGCCCGGAGTACGGACGGCGGTCGACCGGCTGGTGGCCGCCGCGGCTGCATGGGGCCGGCGAGGACTCGCTAGTCGTCTCGCTCGTGGATCGCCTGGGCAGTGGATCGCGAGGACCGGGTCCGGACGAGTGGCAGTTCGCCGGTGAGGACCAGGTGCTCGGCGATGTTCCGCACCTTGACGTTCCTGCTCATCGAGACGGTCGCCAGGGCTTGGAACGCCTGGTCGGGGGTCATCTTGTGGCGCTCGATCAGGATGCCCTTGGCCTGCTCGATGACCGCCCGGGTCTCGAGCGCGATCTGGAGGTTGTCGGCCGCCTCCCGGGCCCTGCGGTACGCCTGGACGGTGCCGGCCGCGACTGCCGCGTAGGGGGCGAATCCGGTGGCCACCGCCCGACTGGCCTCGTCGAAGGCGTCCGGCGTCCGGGCGTAGATGTTCAGCGAGCCCGCGACCTGCTCCTCCCCCGTGATGATCAGCGGAACGGCCAGCACACTGAGGACGCCGCGTTCGGCGACGTACCGCGCATAGTCCACCCATCGGCTCTCCGTGCGCGTGTCGCCGATCTCGACCAGCACGCCGCTGCGGGCGGTGTGCAGGCACGGCCCGTCCCCGCGGTCGTACTGGACTTCATCGAGACCGAGGGCCAGTGGCCCGGTGTCGACGACGGTGCTCGGCTCGCCCTCGATCAGCAAGGTGACCGACGCCTCGGAGTCCCCCGGCATGACGCGCTTGGTGAGGTCGGCCATCGACTGCAGCAGGCTGTCCATGGAGAGTTCCCGCAGGGACCTCTGGCCCAGGTGCTCCAGTGCCTCGGCGGCTTCCGTGGATCTCCGGTTCTCGCTGCGGGCCACCGCGGGCCTCCGGTCTGGTTGATACCGGGGGTGCGACCTCGGCGGCGAACCCCGAGCTGGGCTCCGCATCTGCGCTACGCCACTGCCTGACGCAACAGGGACGCCCAGGTGCTGAACCCGGCGTCCGGACGAGCCTACGCGCCTCACCGAGCAGCCGTTCGGCGGCTCGCGCACGGGCCGAGCGAGCGCGGAGGCCATCAGCCGAGCAGGGACAGGTCCAGAGGAGGGACCGGCCCGGCGGGCTGCTTCCCCCGTGACGAGCCGCCGGCTGTCCCTCGGCGCCTCACCGTGAGGGACAGGTGCGGTCGGCCGGCAGACCTCGGCCCGACCGGCGCACCGGTCAGGGCGCCAGTACCGCGGCCGATCAGCCGTCGTGGTTCCGACCACGAGCGTGACGGACGCTCCTATGCCGCGTCAAGGGCTGAGGGTGGGGTTTCGAGGCGTCGGTAGAGCTCGCGGGCGATGTAGCGCTTGAGGCAGCGTGTGATCTCGCGGTCGGTCCTGCCCTCGGCGCGGCGGCGGT
>NZ_JBJGYW010000064.1:0-10769 GCF_054050215.1 Geodermatophilus sp. SYSU D01186
AACAAAAGGTTGGGGTCTGTCTGGGTCGAGTCGGGCTGAACCGCGGCCCCCCCCCCCAGGGGGGCCCGGGGGGGCCCCCCCCCCCGGGGGCCGCCCCCACCTCCCAGCACCTGCCGACGAGGAGGCCCCGTGCGTGCCCTGCAGATCACCGGCTGGCAGAGCGACCCCGAGTTCCGCGACCTCGAACCACCACGGCCCGGGCCCGGCGAGGTGCTGGTCCGGGTCGGCGGCGCCGGGGTGTGCCACTCCGACCTGCACGTGTTGCACGAGTTCCCGCCGGGCGCGATGCCCTGGCAGCTGCCGTTCACCCTCGGCCACGAGAACGCCGGCTGGATCGCCGGGACCGGCCCCGGCGTGCGCGGCCCGGAGCAGGGCCAACCGGTCGCCGTGTACGGCGCGTGGGGCTGCGGGGTCTGCCGCTCCTGCGCAGCGGGCGCCGAGAACTACTGCCGCGCCCCCGGTGGCGGCTCCGCGGTCGGCGGGCTGGGCGCCGACGGCGGCATGGCCGAGTACCTCCTGGTGCCCTCCGCCCGGCACCTCGTCCCGCTGCCCGACGGGCTCGAACCCCGCACCGCGGCCCCGCTGACCGACGCCGGGCTCACGCCCTACCACGCGATCGCCCGGGTCGCGGACCTCCTCGGACCGGGCTCCACGGCGGTGGTCGTGGGCGCCGGCGGGCTGGGCAACCTGGCCGTGCAGGTCCTGCGGGCCACCACGGGGGCCACCGTGGTCGCGGTCGACCCCCGGGCGGAGTCGCGGGAGCTGGCCCGCGCCCGGGGCGCCCACGCCGTCCTCGACAGCGACGCCGACACCGCCGCGGCCATCCGGGATCTCACCGCGGGCACCGGCGCCGACGTCGTCCTCGACATGGTCGGTTCCGACGGCACCCTGGCCCTGGCCGCGTCCGCGGTCGGCATCGACGGGGCGATCGTCGTCGTCGGCATCGCCGGCGGGACGCTGCCGGTCTCGTGGCTGAGGCTGCCGTACGGGATCCGCGTCCTGACGACGTACTGGGGCACCCGGCCGGAGCTGCACGCGGTGCTGGCCCTGGCCGCCCGCGGCGACCTGGTCGCGCAGACCACCGAGTGGCCGCTGAGCCGCGCGCCGGAGGCCTACGCGGCCCTGCGGGCCGGCTCGGTGACCGGCCGGGCGGTCGTCGTCCCGGACGACGCCGCGGCCGGCTGAGCGCGGGCCGCCGCCTCCCGCCGGGCTGGCCGAGCGGGGGCCGCCGCAGCAGACTCCCGGGTGCCACACGGACCGTGCCACCGACCGCCGCGTCGTCCGAGGAGGGCCCCGCCCATGTCCCACACCCCCGCCACCCCCGAGAGCGTCTTCACCTACGGCGCACCCCAGCTCAAGTACGGCCCCGGCGCCTCCGACGAGATCGGCTACGACCTGAGCCTGACCGGGGCGCGGCGCGTGCTGGTCGTCACCGACCCGGGCGTGGCCGCGACCGGTCACCCCCAGCGGGTCGCCGACCAGATGACGCCCTTCGGCATCGAGGCGCGGGTCTTCGACGGCGCCCACGTGGAGCCGACCGACGAGAGCCTCGAGCACGCCGTCGGGTGGGCCCGCGAGCACGGGCCGTGGGACGCGGTCGTCGCCGTGGGCGGCGGGTCGAGCATCGACACCGCCAAGGCGATCAACCTGCTCACCACCAACCCCGGTGAGCTCATGGACTACGTCAACAAGCCGGTCGGCGAGGGCCGGGCGCCGGTCAACCCGCTGCACCCGCTGGTCGCCGTCCCCACGACCACCGGGACCGGCGCGGAGAGCACCACGATCTGCGTGCTCGACGTCCTGGCGCTCAAGGTGAAGACCGGCATCAGCCACGCCCGGCTGCGCCCGACCATGGCCGTCGTCGACCCGGCGCTGACCCGGACCCAGCCGGCCGGGGTCACCGCCGCGTCGGGCATGGACATCCTCTGCCACGCGCTGGAGAGCTACACCGCGCGCCCGTACACGACCTTCGAGCACAAGCGGCCGGAGGAGCGGGTGCCCTACTGCGGCGCCAACCCGATCGCCGACATGTGGTCGGAGAAGGCGCTCTCGCTGCTGGCCGGGTCCTTCCGCACCGCCGTCCGGCACGGCGAGGACGACGACGCCCGCGCGGCGATGGCCATGGCCGCGACCTTCGCCGGGATGGGGTTCGGCAACGCCGGCGTGCACATCCCGCACGCCAACGCCTACCCGATCGCCGGCCGCGTCAAGGACTTCCACCCCAAGGACTACCCGGCCGACGAGCCGATGGTCCCGCACGGGATGTCGGTGGCCCTCACCGCGCCCGAGGCCTTCCGGTTCACCTTCGACGCCGACCCCGAGCGGCACCTGCGCGCCGCCCGGCTGCTGGACCCCCGCGCCGAGCAGACCGACGACCCGGCGGAGTTCCTGCCCACGGTGCTGACCGCCCTCATGCGCGACATCGACATCCCGGGCGGCATCGGGGCCGTCGGCTACGACGAGGGCGACATCCCCGACCTCGTCGAGGGCACGATGAAGCAGCAGCGCCTGCTGGCCACCGCCCCCAAGGACGTCACGGAGGACGACGTCGCCGGGATCTTCCGCCGCTCGCTGACCCTCTGGTGACCCGCCGCGGCGCCCTGACCTGGTCGTAGGACTCCTGTCCAGGTGCGTCCCGGACCGCCCGGCTGGTCCAGTGGCCGCGGGGGTCGACCGGGGCCACGGGGAGGACGGGCATGGCGACGAGCGCGGGAGGGCCTCCGCGCCCGTTGCTGGGCGTGGCACCGCTCGAGCCGGCCGGTGGCGTCGACACGCTGCTGACCGCCTTCGGGCTGCTGGCCGGGGACCGGCCCGGCCTCTGCCTGGACCTCGTCGGCGGCGGGCCGCTGCGCCGGGCGCTGCAGACCGCCGCCGCCCGGCTGGGCCTGGACGACGCCGTGCGCTTCCGCGGGCCCCTGGCGCCCCCGGCGGTCCGGGCAGCGGTGCACCGCTGCGCCGCGCTGGTCCTCCCGCACCGGGCGCCCTGCGGCCGGGAGTACCCGCCACCGGCGCTGCGGCACGCGCTCGCCAGTGCGCGCCCGGTCGTGGCCACGCCCGCGGGCGCGCCCCCGCTCCTGATCCGGCACGGAGAGACGGGGCTGCTCGTCGCCCCGGACGACCCGACCGCCCTCGCCCTGGCCCTCGCCGGGCTGCTCGACGACCCGGTCCGCGCGGCCGGCATCGGCCTGGCCGGCAGCCGGGCAGTGGGCGTCCTCCCACCGGCCGATGACGGCGGACGGCTGCGCCGCACCTGGCAGCGGGTCACCGGGTGAGGCGCGTGCCCCTCCTCCCGGGCCCCCAGATCGGGGGAGCCGGGCGCCCGGTCCCTTGCGCCGCCACCCCCCGGGATGACACAACTCCCCGACAGGCGGGTGCAGCGTCGACGCGCGAGGGGGACGCCATGGCCACCGGCCCGACGGCGGCGGTCGCCGCACCGCGCCCGACCGGCGACTGGGTCCCGCTGGTGCAGCCCGCGCCCGCCCACCGCCCGGCCCGCACCTCGTCGGTGCGCCGAGTGGTCGGCCGCTTCCTGCTCGCCAACCTGGTGGCGGTGGTCCTGCTGCTCGGCGGCGGCGTCTGGGCCGGCGTCGAGGCGGCCGAGGACGAGGCGCTGGCCGACGCCCGCCACGTGACCGACCTGCTGGCCGCCGTCCTCGTGCAACCCAACGTCGACGACGGCCTGCTCGCCGGCGACCCGCAGACCCTGCAGACGTTCGACGCCCGCATGCGCGACCGGCTGCCCTCCGTCGGCATCGTGCGGGTCAAGATCTGGACGGCGGACGGGCGCATCGTCTACTCCGACGAGCCCCGCCTCGTCGGGCAGACCTACGGGCTGGACGAGGACGACCGGACCGCGCTGCGCGACGGCGTCACGCGGGCCCAGGTCAGCGACCTCACCCGCCCGGAGAACCGGTTCGAGCGCTCCTTCGGCCAACTCCTGGAGGTGTACCGGCACATCGCCGGCCCCGACGGGCAGCCGCTGCTTCTGGAGACCTACTCGGTGTACCAGCAGGCCACCTCCCGGCAGTTCGAGATCTGGTGGGAGTTCGCGCCCATCTCGATGGCCGTGGGGCTCACCCTCCTCGCCGTCCAGCTGCCCCTGGTGCGCCGGATGGTGACCCAGCTGCGGGCCACCCAGCGGGAGCGCGAGCTGCTGCAGGCCCGCGCGCTGGACGCCTCCGCCGAGGAGCGGCGGCGGATCGCGGGGAGCCTGCACGACGGGATCGTCCAGGACGTCTCGGCCTCCGCCCTGCTCGTCGCCCGCGCCGCCGACGAGCTGCGGGGGCCCTCCGCCTGCGGCTGCCCCCACCCGGAGGCGGAGGTGCTGAGCCAGGCCGCCGGCGCGCTGCGGGAGTCGGTGGGCTCCCTGCGCTCCCTGCTGGTGGAGATCCACCCGCCCGACCTCGCCCGCTCCGGCCTGCCCATGGCCCTGGCCGACCTCGCCGGCCGGCTGCGCCCGCGCGGCGTCGACGTCCGGGTGCACGTGGCCGACGACCTGGACCCGCCACCGGCCGCCGCCGCCCTGGTCCTGCGCACCGTCCAGGAGGCGCTGCGCAACGTCGCCAAGCACTCCTCCGCCCGCCGCGTGGACGTGACGGTGGAGGAGCGCGCCGACGCCCTGGTGTGCGAGGTCACCGACGACGGCGTCGGGTTCGAGGCCGCGCCCGACCCGGACGGGCACGGCGGCCGGTTCGGGCTGCGGCTGCTCGCCGACCTCGCCGCCGCCGAGGGCGCCGCCCTGTGGCTGCGCACCGCGCCGGGGTCCGGGACCACCCTGCGCCTGGAGGTGCCACTCCCGTGATCGACGTCCTGGTGGTCGACGACCACGCGCTCATGCGCTCGGGCCTGTCCGGGCTGATCGCCGCGGCCGAGGACATGCAGGTCGTGGGCACCGCCGCCGACGGCGCCGAGGCGGTGGCCGAGGTGGCCCGCCTGCGGCCGCGGGTGGTGCTCATGGACCTGTCCATGCCGGTGATGGACGGCGTCCTGGCCACCCGCCGCATCGTCGAGGAGCACCCCGACGTGGAGGTGCTCGTGCTGACCTCCTTCTCCGACCAGCAGCGGGTGATGGAGGCGCTCGACGCGGGCGCCGGCGGGTACGTCCTCAAGGACACCGAGCCCGCCGACCTGCTGGCCGCCATCCGCTCCACCGCCCAGGGGCACTCGCCGCTGGACCCGCGCGTGGCCCGCACCGTCCTGCACGCCCGGCGCACCCCGCCCCGGACGGCCGAGCTCACCGAGCGGGAGCAGGAGGTCCTCGCGCTGGTCGGCCGCGGCCTGGCCAACAAGCAGATCGCCCGGGCCCTCGGCATCCGGGAGGGCACCGTGAAGGCCCACCTGACCAGCGTGTTCCAGCGGATCGGCGTCCGGGACCGGACCTCGGCGGCCCTCTGGGCGCGCACGCACCTGCCGGAGGACCCCACGAGCCTGGCGCGCTGACCCCCGCTCGCGGCGGCGGACCCGCGGCACCGAGACTGACGGGGTGACTGCGGCCGCTGCTACCGACGCCGACCTGCTCTCCTCGCTGCGCCGGGCCGGCGTCGGCGACGTCGACGACTCCGGCCTCGCCCGGGCCCTGTACTCCTCCGACGGCTCCCTGTACCGCGTGCTCCCGCGCGTGGTGGTGCGGCCCCGCCACCCCGACGAGATCGAGGCCACCCTCGCGGTCTGCCGGGAGACCGGCGTGCCGCTCACCGCACGCGGTGCGGGCACGTCGATCGCCGGCAACGCCGTCGGCCCGGGCGTGGTGGTCGACACCAGCCGGTACCTCTCCCGGGTCCGCGCCATCGACCCCGAGGCCCGGACGGCGACCGTGGACCCCGGCCTCGTCCAGGCCGCCCTGCAGAAGGCCGCCGCGCCGCACGGGCTCCGGTTCGGCCCCGACCCGAGCACCCACAACCGCTGCACGATCGGCGGGATGATCGGCAACAACGCCTGCGGCTCCCGGGCCCTGGGCTACGGCCGCACGTCGGACAACGTCGTCGGCCTCGACGTCGTCACCGGCGGGGGGCAGCGGCTGCGGCTGGGCCCGGGGGGCGATGCCCCGGACGGCGGCGTCCTCACCGACCTGCGGACCCTGGTGGACGGCGAGCTGGCCGCGATCCGCACCGAGCTGGGGCGCTTCGGCCGCCAGGTGTCGGGCTACTCGCTGGAGCACCTGCTGCCCGAGCGCGGCTTCGACGTCGCCAAGGCCCTCGTCGGCAGCGAGGGCACGCTGGCCCTGGTGCTCGGCGCGACCGTGCGGCTGGTGGCCGACGCGCCCTTCCGCGGTCTGGTGGTCCTCGGCTACCCGTCGATGGCCGACGCCGCCGACGCCACCCCCGCCCTGCTCCGGCACGAGCCGACCGCCTGCGAGGGGCTCGACCAGCGGATCGTCCAGCGGCTGCGCGACGTCCCCGCCGCCGTCGTCCCGGAGCTCCCCCGCGGCGACGGCTGGCTGATCGTCGAGCTGACCGGCGACACCGTCGCCGAGATCGAGGCCAAGGCGAAGGGCGTGCTCGGCGACGCCGGGGCGCTGGACTCCCTGGTGGTCACCGACCCGGCGGAGGCCGCGGCGATCTGGCGGATCCGGGAGGACGGCGCGGGCCTGGCCGCCCGCACCTCCGACGGCCGCCCCGCGCACGCCGGCTGGGAGGACGCCGCGGTGCCGGTGGAGCGGCTCGGCGAGTACCTGCGCGGGTTCGAGGAGCTGCTGGGCGCGCACGGCCTGCAGGGGGTCCCCTACGGCCACTTCGGCGACGGCTGCGTGCACGTGCGGATCGACTTCCCGTTGGGGCACGGGCCCGACCGCGGACGGAAGGCCTACCGCGCGTTCGTGACCGACGCCGCCGCGCTGGTCGCCCGCTTCGGCGGCTCGGTCTCCGGCGAGCACGGGGACGGCCGGGCCCGCAGTGAGCTGCTGGCCTCGATGTACTCCCCGCACGTCCTGGGCCTGTTCGAGCGGGTCAAGGCGGTGTTCGACCCCGGCGACGTGCTCAACCCCGGGGTGCTCGTCCGGCCGGCCCGCGTCGAGGACGACATCCGGGTGGCCGCCGCGCCCCGCCAGACCACCGGCCTGGCGCTGGCCTACCGGCACGACGGCGGGGACTTCTCCGCCGCCGTCCACCGCTGCACCGGCGTCGGCAAGTGCCGGGCGGACCTGCAGGCCTCCGGCGGCGTGATGTGCCCGTCGTGGCCGGCGACCCGCGAGGAGAAGGACACCACCCGCGGCCGGGCCCGCGTGCTGCAGGAGATGCTCGCCCCCGGTGGGCCGGTGCGCGACTGGCGCTCCCCCGAGGTGCACGACGCCCTCGACCTGTGCCTGTCGTGCAAGGGCTGCTCGCGGGACTGCCCCACCGGCGTGGACATGGCCTCGTACAAGGCCGAGGTGCTGCACCAGAGCTACCGCCGCCGGGTGCGCCCGCGCTCGCACTACACGCTGGGATGGCTGCCGCGCTGGGCGGACCTCGCCGCCCGGGCCCCGCGCCTGGTCAACGCGGTGATGACCTCCCGCCTCGGCGGCCGGGCCGCCAAGTGGGGGGCCGGCGTGGACCAGCGGCGCAGCCTGCCGGCCTTCGCGCCCCGCACCTTCCGCGCGAGCTGGGCCGACCGGCCGGCGGGCGGTGACGGCCGGCCGGTCGCGCTGTGGGTGGACTCGTTCACCGACCACTTCGCCCCCGAGGTCGCCGAGGCGACGGCCGACGTGCTGACGGCGGCCGGCTACCGCGTCGAGGTGCCGCCGGCCGAGGCGTGCTGCGGGCTCACCTGGATCACCACCGGCCAGCTGGACGGCGCCCGCCGCACGCTGGCCCGCACGGTCGAGCTGCTGGCCCCGCTGGCCGACGCCGGGGTGCCGATCGTCGGCGTCGAGCCGTCCTGCACCGCCGTGCTGCGCGGCGAGGCGCTCGAGCTGGTCGGCGGGTCCGCCGCCGAGCGGGTCGCGGCGGCCACCCGCACCCTGGCCGAGCTGCTGCGGGACACGCCGGACTGGACTCCGCCGTCCCTGGCCGGGATCGAGGTGGTCGCGCAGCCGCACTGCCACCACTCCGCCGTGCTGGGGTGGTCGGCCGACGAGCGGCTGCTGCGCGACGCCGGCGCCGCGGTGCGCCGGGTCGGCGGCTGCTGCGGGCTGGCCGGCAACTGGGGGGTCGAGCGCGGCCACCACGAGGTCTCGGTCGCCATCGCCGAGCACCAGCTGCTGCCCGCCGTCCGGGAGGCCGGCCCGGACGCCGTCGTCCTCGCCGACGGGTTCTCCTGCCGCACCCAGCTCGACGACCTGGCCGGCCGCCGCGCGCTGCACCTGGCGCAGCTGCTCGCCGGACGGTGACCGCGGCGGCGGTCTGCCACGATGCGCCGGTGGACCTCGAGGAGACCCTGCTGCCCGGCGTCGGCGTCCGGTACCAGCTGCAGACCCGCGCCGGTGACCTCCTCGCGATCGTGATCCGCCGCGAGGGGGCGGCCGAGGTCGCCGTCTACGACCGGCGCGACCCCGACCGTGCCCGCAGCGTCCTGCGGCTGGATGCCGAGGAGGTCGACGCCGTCGCCGACGTGCTCGGCGCGCCCCGGCTGACCCAGCGCTTCGCCGACCTGTCCCGCGAGGTGCCCGGGCTGGAGTCCGGCCACTTCCCTATCCCGCCCGGCTCCCCGTTCGCCGACCGGCCGCTCGGGGACACCCGGGCCCGGACGCTCACGGGCTGCTCCGTGGTGGCGATCGTGCGGGACACCGACGTGGTCCCCTCCCCCGGGCCGGCCGACCTGCTGCGGGCCGGCGACGTGCTGGTCGCCATCGGCTCGCAGACCGGCCTGGAGCAGCTGGAGCGGCGCCTGGCCGGCGCGGCCTGAGGCGCGGCCGGCGTGGACCACGTCGCGGCCCTGCTGGTCGAGCTGGGGCTGCTGTTCCTCGGCCTGTCGCTGCTGGGCCTGCTGGCCCGCCGGGTCGGCCTCTCGCCGGTGCCCTTCGTCCTGGTGGCCGCGCTCGCGCTCGGGGACGGCGGCCTGGTGCCGCTGGCCACCGCGCAGCCGTTCATCGAGGCCGCCGCCGAGATCGGCGTGGTGCTGCTCCTGCTCGCCCTCGGCCTGGAGTTCTCCGCCGACGAGCTGTTCTCCTCCCTGCGCCGGCACGGCCCCTCCGGGGCGGTCGACCTGCTGCTCAACGCCCCGCCCGGTTTCGTCGCCGGGCTGCTGCTCGGCCTGCCCTGGCAGGGCGCCCTGGCCCTGGCCGGCGTCACCTGGATCTCCTCGTCGGGGATCGTCGCCCGGCTGCTCGGCGACCTCGGCCGGCTGGCCAACCGCGAGACCCCGTCAGTGCTGTCGGTGCTCGTGCTCGAGGACCTCGCGATGGCGCTGTTCCTGCCCCTGCTGGTCGTCGCGCTGGCCGGCGGCGGACCGGTGTCGGCGGTCGGCGGCGCCGGTCTGGCCGTGGGCGCCGTCGTGCTGGTGCTGCTCGCCGCCCAGCGGCACGGTCAGCGGCTGGGCCGGCTGCTGGCCTCCGCCGACGACGAGCAGGTGCTGCTCCGGCTGGTCGGGCTCACCCTGCTGGTGGCCGGCCTCGCCCAGTCGCTGGGCGCGTCGGCCGCCGTCGGGGCCTTCCTCGTCGGGCTCGCGCTGCCGGCGTCGTTCGCCGAGCGGGCGCGGGCGATCCTCGGCCCGCTGCGCGACCTGTTCGCGGCCACCTTCTTCGTCGCCTTCGGGCTGTCCACGGACCCGGGCGCGGTGCTGCCGGTGCTGCCCGCCGTGCTGGCCCTGGCGGCGGTCACGACGGGGACGAAGCTGGTCACGGGCTGGTTCGCCGCCGGCCGGGACGGCGTGGGCGCGCCCGGGCGGCTGCGCGCGGGGACGGCGCTGGTCGCCCGCGGGGAGTTCTCGATCGTCATCGCCGGCCTGGCTGTCGCGGCGGGCGTGACCGACCTGGGGCCGGTGGCCACCGGCTACGTGCTGGTCCTCGCGGTGCTGGGGCCGGTCCTCACCCGCCTCGTCGAGCCCCGCGACCTGCGGGCCGCGGCCTGATCACGTCGTCCCCCGCCGCAGCGCCGTGATCGCGGGGATCGGTCAGGCGGCGGCGTCGTCCCGTCGGGCGACGGCCGCCGCCACGACGTGGGGGGCCAGCGCGGCCGCGATGACGGCGTAGCCGGCCGAGGAGGGGTGGAAGCGGTCGGCGGAGAACATCGCCGGGTCCGCGGAGAACGCGGTGGCCACGGCGTCCGACACGCCCGCGACCCGCGCGCCCGCGGCCCGGGCGACGGCGGCCTGCTCGCGCTGCAGCTGCGTGGAGGCGGCCTGCACGAGCCCGCGGAACGCCGGGGGCACGAAGGGCACGACCGACATGTCCGGCGCCGGGACGACGACAACGTCGGCCCCGCTCGCGCGGAGGGTGCCCAGAGCCGCCGCCAGGGCGGAGGCCGCCTGCACCGGCGGCACCATGCGGGCGAGGTCGTTGGCACCGACGACCACGACGGCGAGGTCGACCGCCAGCGGCTCGGCGCGGCGGGCCTGCGCGGCGAGGTCGCGCGAGACGGCGCCCGGGACGGCCAGGACGGTCAGGTCGACGTCGAAGCCGGCGTCGCGCAGCGCGTCCGCCAGTCGAGGGCCGAGGGTGTCCTGCACCCGGGCGGCGCCGGAACCGTACGCGAGGGAGTCACCGAGGAGGGCGAGGCGGATCACGCTGTGTGCAACAACAGCAGGTGCTCCGCCATGGGGGGGGGGGGGGGGGGGGGGGGGGGGGCGGGGGGGGGGGGGGGGGGGGGGGGGGGGGGGGGGGGCGGGCTTGGCCGCGTCGCTACCGCGCCGCCCCG
>NZ_JBJGYW010000065.1:0-10417 GCF_054050215.1 Geodermatophilus sp. SYSU D01186
GCGAGCCGCAGCCTTGCCCGACTGGCTGCACACCTACAACCATCACCGCAGCCACACCGCACTCGGCGGACAACCCCCGATCACCCGGGTCGCCGTCAGCAACCGTGCTGGGCACTACACCTAGCCGAGGACGGTGCGGTCCTCGGCGTGCCGGATGCCCAGCCGGTCGGCCGCCTCACCCAGCACCGCCTGCACCGCCAGGGTGTCGGCCAGGGGCATCACCGTGCTCTCCGTGCGGCCGGCCCGCAGGCACTCGGTCACCTCGGCGAGCTCGTGCGCGTAGCCGGTGCCGGTCGCCGGGCGGGTGATCGTCTCCGGCTCGGCGCCCGTGCGGTGCAGCACGATCGTCCGCGGGTGGTGGAAGCGGGGGAGGACGTCGATCCAGCCGGTCGTCCCGAAGACGCGGGCCTGGCCCGGCGTCGGGTACCGCAGCGAGGTGGTGAGCGTGGCGGTGCGGCCGTCCTCGTAGCCCAGCAGCAGCGCGGCCTCGGCGTCGGCGCCGGTCGGGAACAGCGAGCCGGCGACGTGCACGGTGTCGGGGGCGCCCAGCAGCATCTGCGCGAACGAGACGACGTAGACGCCGAGGTCCAGCAGCGCCCCGCCGCCGAGCTCCAGGGCGAACAGCCGGTCCAGCGGGTCGTAGTCGCGGGCCACGCCGAGGTCGGCCTGCACCGAGCGCACCTCGCCGATGGCGCCGTCGGCCACGAGCTCCCGCAACCGCACGACCGCCGGCTGGAACCGGGTCCACATGGCCTCCATGACGAAGACGCCGCGTTCGCGGGCCCGGTCGACGACCTCGGCGGCCCCCGCGGTGGTGGCGGTGAAGGCCTTCTCCACCAGCAGCGCCTTGCCCGCGTCGAGGGCGGCCAGCGCGATCGCGGAGTGCTGCGGGTGCGGCGTCGCCACGTACAGGACGTCGACGTCCGGGTCGGTGAGGACGTCGGCGTAGGAGCCGTGCGCCCGCTCCAGCCCGTGCCGCTGCGCGAACGCCGCCGCTCGGTCGGCCGACCTCGAGGCGACCGCGACCGGCCGCGCGCCGGGCACGTGCGCGAAGTCGCCCATCACGCTCTCGGCGATGCGGCCGGGTCCGACGATGCCCCAGCGGATCTCCTCGGTCACCCGAGCGACGCTAGCCGGGCCGGGGGAGACTCGCGCCGTGGCCGTGCTGATCGACACCCCCGTGTGGCACTGGCGCGGGCGGCTGTGGTCGCACCTGGTCAGCGACGTCTCCTACGAGGAGCTGCACGCCTTCGTCGCCGCCGAGCTGGGCATCCCGCGGCGGGCCTTCCAGGGCGACCACTACGACGTCCCCGAGGACCTCTACGACGTCGCCGTGGCGGCCGGGGCGCTGCCGGTCGGGTGCCGGGAGCTGCTGAGCCGGCTGCGGGCGGCCGGCCTGCGGCTCAGGAAGACGCGGCCCGCCGCCTCAGCAGGGTGAGCTCGGCGGTCAGGTTGGCCCGGGCGCGCGGCGTCCACTCCGCGGCGACGGCGGGCAGCCGGTAGAGCGCGGGCAGCGCGAGCAGGTGCTCCAGGACGGCGATGCGCCCGGCGGTGAACACCTCGTCGGACAGGTGCCCGTACTCCTCGCGCACCGCCGAGGCGTAGGCGGCGTAGGACTCCGGCGGGCCGGCCAGCACCGCGAGGTCGGCGTCGCAGAGCACCGCGCCGTTCGCGTCGTCCGGCGCGGGGTCGTGCCCGGCGGTCAGCAGCACCAGCCGGGCCACCTCCTCCACCCGCGCCTCGGGCACCAGCCCGCGCAGGCCGGCCCGCGCGCGCTCGGCGCTGACCTGCTCGTTGTCGGCGCGGGTGGGGTCGTAGACCACGTCGTGGTACCAGGCCGCGAGCCGGACGGCGTCCGGGTCGGCGGCCGCACCGGCCAGCTCGCCGACCAGCCCCAGGACGGCGGCCAGGTGCGCGAGGTCGTGGTACCGGCGGTGCGGCTGACCCCACGCGGCGACGACGGCGGCCCACTCGGTGCGCGAGGTCGGGGAGTCACCGGCCAGCGGTGTCCACTCCTCGAAGCCGACCAGGCTCATGCCGGCCCGCAGCTGCGCACGGTCAGCAGCGCGAACGCCCGCGCCGCGGTGACCAGCTCGGCGATCGGCACCCGTTCCAGGGGGCCGTGGGCGAGGTGCAGGTCGCCGGGGCCGTAGTGCAGCGTCGGGATGCCCGCGGCGGCGTACAGACGCAGGTCGCTGCCGGCCGGGATGGCCCGCTCGGGCGGCACGCCAGCACCGGTGTCGGCCACCGCCCACCGGACGTCGGCCAGCAGGGGGTGCCCGTCCGGCAGCGAGCCGCTGGCGAAGGAGCCGCCGGTCCAGGTGAGCCGGACCGGGTGCTCGGCCAGCCACGGGTCCGCGGCGCAGAAGGCGGCCAGCCGCGTCTCGAACGCCGCCCGGGCCGCGGCCACCGGCTCGCCCAGCCGGACGCCGTAGCGCCCCTCGGCGACCAGCCGGTCGGGCACCGAGCTGGCCCAGTCGCCGGCCCGCACCCGGCCGATGTTGATGCCGTAGGGGTAGCGGGCGCCGCCGAAGCGGGGATCGGCGCCGGCCTGCCGCTCGGCCTCGAACGCCCGCAGGTCGGCGTGCACGGCCGCGAACAGCTCGACGGCGCTCACGCCCTGGTCGCGGTGGGCGGCGTGCGCGGAGAGGCCGGTCACCTCCAGCCGGAAGGTGAGGGCGCCGGCGTTGGCCGTGACCACCGCGCCGGCGGTCGGCTCCGGGATGACGCACCGGTCGCCGCGGTGGCCCCGCCGCAGCGTGGCCCAGGCCCCCAGGCCGCCGTCCTCCTCGCCGACGACGGCGTGCACCGCCACGGGCCGGGCCAGCCGCACCCCCGCCGTCCGGACGGCGGCCACGGCGGCCAGGGCGGCGACCACGCCGGCCTTCATGTCGCATGCGCCCCGGCCGTGCACCGCACCGTCGGCGACGTGGGGGTCGAAGGGGTCGCGCGGCCACAGGGCGGGGTCCCCCGGCGGGACGACGTCGGTGTGGCCGGCGAAGACCAGCGCCGGCACCCCCTCGTCGGCGGCCGGCGCGGTGCCGACGACGCCCCACGCCTCGGTGCGCTCCACCTCCTGGCCGGGGGCGTCCGCTGCGGTCGCGGCCGCGGCGAGGTCGATCGGCCACCGGTCCACCGCGCAGCCGAGCTCCTCCAGCCAGCCGGCGACCAGGTGCTGCGCCTCGCTCTCGGCCGCCGTGCCCCCGACCGAGGGGACCGCGACCAGCTCGCGGAGCCGGTCGACCGCCCACCGCTCGTCGACGGCGGCCAGGACGCGGGCCTCGACGTCGGTCAGGTCGGTCAGGTCGGTCACGGGCGGAGTCTGGCACGCGACCCGGCCGATCCCGGCCGACGGCGGACCGCGGCGTCGACCGACCCGACTGGCCCCCGTGTGAGCTCTCGGGACCGGGGGTAACCTCGAAGCGTCCGGGCCGGGTGCATCGTGCCCCCGGGTGCCATTTGGTTACCGCCTTCACGGACCACCGCCCCGACTCCGGTCGGGGGCCTGGAGCCGTGTTGTGCATCTCGCCGCGAGGCGGCCGTCATCCGGTCCGGACCCAGACCTCGACATGCCGCCGCGGCGGCTCCCGCCTACCGTCGTCCCCAGGTGTGACCGGGCAGACATCGGGAGTGGGCATGGCAGGCGCGGTCCAGCACGGGCACGGCAGGACGACGGTCGACGAGCGGCACCGGCTACCGGTCAAGACGCTCATCTCGGCGAGCATCGGCAACGCGGTCGAGTGGTTCGACTGGACGGTCTACGCGACCTTCGTCGTGTACTTCGCCGGCCAGTTCTTCCCGGCCGAGAACGAGGCGCTGGCCCTGATCGGGGCGACGTCGACCTACGCGCTCGCCTTCTTCTTCCGGCCGCTGGGCGGCATCCTGCTGGGCCGGTTCGCCGACCTGCGCGGCCGCAAGGCCGGGATGCTGCTCACCATCCTGCTGATGGCCGGCGGCTCGATGGTCATCGCGATCCTGCCCACCTACGAGCAGGCGGGCTGGCTGGCCCCGATCCTGCTGCTGCTGGCCCGCATCGCGCAGGGGATGTCGCTGGGCGGCGAGGTGTCCAACGCGTCGGCCTACCTGGGCGAGATCGCCCCGCCGGCCCACCGCGGCCGCTACTCGTCGTTCTTCTACATCTCGACCGGCTCGGCGCTGCTGGCCGCCTCGCTGCTCGGCGTGCTGCTGACCAACGTGCTCGACGAGGGGCAGCTGCAGGCCTACGGCTGGCGGATCGCGTTCTTCCTCGGTGGTCTGCTGGGCCTGATCGGCATGTGGCTGCGCCGGTCGCTGGTCGAGACCGAGCAGTTCGAGGAGAGCGCCGAGAAGGCGCGGGCGACCAAGCACCCGCTGCTGCAGACGATCAAGCACCACCCGAAGGCCGTCGTCCAGCTGTGCTCGTTCACCCTGCTGTCGACGCTGTCGTACTACACGTTCTTCAGCGCCCTCACGCCGTTCGCGATCAACTTCCGCGACGCCGACGGCAGCGACGTCTTCCTGGCCCTCTCCATCGGCACGGCCCTGTTCGTGGCGCTGTGCTACCCGTTCGGGGCGCTGTCGGACCGGTTCGGGCGCAAGCCGCAGATGCTGGTCTGGTCCGCCGGGTACGCGATCCTCATCGTCCCCCTGTCGTTCCTGGTGCAGGACAACCTCTTCTCGCTGATCGTCGTCTTCTGCACCGGCCTCGGGCTGTACGCGCTGCTGGCCTCCATCGCGCCGGCGATCATGAGCGAGCTGTTCCCCACGGAGCTGCGGGCCACCGGCATCGGGGCCTGGTACAACCTCACCGTCGCCCTGTTCGGCGGCACGGCCCCGCTGGTCATCGTCGCGCTGTCCGACGCCGGGCACCCGCTGTGGTTCTTCTGGTACGTCGCCATCGCTGCCGCCATCGCGTTCTGCGTCATCCTGACCTTGAAGGAGACCAAGGGCACCGAGCTGCGCTGAGGTGACCTGAGGGGCCTCAGGCCCCGGCCGGGCCCGCAGGACTGCCCGACCGGCCGATGCCGGGGCAGGCCCCTCAGCAACACCGTCGACGTCGTCGGAACGGACGACGACAGGAGACGGTGATGGCGACCTACCCGAACCCCGGCCTCGAGGCCGAGCTGGCCTACCGCCGCGAGGTGCTGCAGCAGATCGGCCGCGGGACGCGCACCCGGCGTGGACCCTGGTTCTCGCGTCGCCGGCGGGCGGCCTGACGGCGGCCGGGGCGCCCCTCGTCCCGGCCGCCGCGGAGCCGTCCCCGGGCTCTGCCACGATCGAGGGCGTGCCGCAGTGGGACGACCGACCCCTGGTGGGCCGCGCCGAGGAGCTGTCCCGGCTGCTGGCCTCGGTCGACCGTGCCGTGGAGGGCCGCGGCTGCGCGGTGCTGCTGGCCGGTGACGCCGGCGTCGGCAAGACCCGGCTGCTCGACGAGCTGGCCGCCCGCGCTCCCGCGCACGGGGTGCGCGTCCTCGTGGGGCACTGCGTCGACCTCGGGGACGTCGGCCTGCCCTACCTGCCGTTCGTCGACCTGCTGCGGCCGGTGACCGGTGAGCCGCCGGCCGGGCTGCTGGCGGGCCGCGCGCCAGTGGCCGTCCCGGAGCAGCCGGGTGGCGAGGCCGCGGACCTCGGGCGGCCGCTGCCGCACCTGGCGTCCCGCCCCCTGCTGGACGACGGCCGGCTGCCGCTGTTCGAGGGGGTCGCCGCGCTGCTCACCGAGCTGGCCGCGGCCACCCCGCTGCTGCTGGTGCTGGAGGACGTGCACTGGGCCGACCGCTCCAGCCGCGAGCTGCTGCGCTACCTGCTCGCCCGCCTGGCCGACGAGCCGGTGGCGATGGTGGTCTCCTACCGCTCCGACGACCTGCACCGCCGCCACCCGCTGCGCCCGCTGCTCGCCGAGCTGGTGCGGTTGCCGGGCGTGGAGCGGCTGGAGCTGGAGCCACTGCCGGACGCCGCCGTCGGCGAGCTCGTGCGCGGGCTGGCCGCAGGCGTCCCCGAGAAGACCGTGGACGACGTCGTGGCGCGCGCCGAGGGCAACGCCTTCTACGCCGAGGAGCTGACCGCTGCGGGCCTGGCCGGTGAGACCCTGCCGCTGGCGCTCACCGACGTGCTGCTGGCCCGGGTGGAGCAGCTCGGCGAGGCCGCCCAGCGCGTGCTGCGGGTGGCCGCGGTCGCCGGGCGGCGCGTCCACCACGACCTCGTGGCCGCGGTCAGCGGGCTCGCGCCCGCGGAGCTGGAGGCCGCGCTCGCCGAGGCGGTGCACCACCACCTGCTGGTGGTGTCCGACGGCGGCCGCTACCGCTTCCGGCACGCCCTGCTGCGCGAGGCCGTGCTCGCCGACCTGCTGCCGGGGGAACGGGTGCGGCTGCACGCCGCGATCGCGGCCCACCTCACCGCCGTCCCGGGCGCGGGCACCGCCGCCGAGCTGGCCCACCACGCGCGGGGCAGCAACGACCTCCCGCGGGCTCTCTCCGCCTCGCTCGACGCCGCCGCGGAGGCCGGCCGGGCGGGCGCGCCGGCCGAGCAGCTGCAGCACCTGGAGGCGGCCCTGGCCCTGTGGCCGGCGGTGCCCGACGCGGCCGAGCGGGCCGGGCGCGACCACCCCGCCCTGCTGCTGGAGACCGCGGCCGCGGCCCGGCGCGGCGGCGAGCTGCACCGGGCGGTGGCCCTGCTGCGGGAGGCGCTCGCGCTCCTGGGGGAGGAGGGCGACCCGGTGGTGCGGGCCCAGGTGCACTCCACCCTCGCCCAGGCGCTGGGCCGGATCGAGGACCAGGCCGCGGCCCACCGCGAGAGCAGCCGGGCGATGGAACTGGTGCCGGCGCAGCCGCCGTCGGTGGTGCGCACGTGGGCGGCGGCCACGCACGCGCGCACCAGCTACGACGTGGGCCGGTGGGCCGACGGTGACGCCGCCGCCGAGGAGGCGCTCGCGGCGGCCGACGCGCTCGGCCTGGACAGCGCCTGGGCCGACACCGCCGTGTCCCTGGCGCGGGTCCGCGGCTCCGGGGACCGCGCCGCGGTGCGCGCCCGGCTCGAGGAGGCGCTGGCGCGGGCCCGCCGATCCGGCGACACCGACGTCGAGCTGCGGGTGCTGTTCAACCTCGCCGTCGTCCCCTACGAGGCCGGCGAGCTGGCCGAGTCCGGGACCTGGATCGACGCCGGGCTCACGCGGGCCCGCGAGCTCGGCGTGGAGTGGGCGTTCTACCCCGCCGAGCTGCGGCACCTCGGGGTCGTCGTCCGCTACGTGTCCGGCGACTGGGACGGCAGCCTGGCGCTGGCCGAGGAGCTGGCGCGGGTGCCGGACATGGCGGCGCACGTGCGCGCGGCCGGGCTGCTCGTCCGGGTCGGCCGCGGGGACCCGACGGCCGCCGAGCGGGTGGCCTGGGCGCGGGGGCTCACCACCCGGCTGGACGCCCACGTCCTCCTGCTGCTGGCCACCGCCGGCGCGGAGATCGACCTCGCGGCCTGGTCCGGCGACGCCGGAACCGCCGTGGAGCGGGCCCGCGCCGCGGTGCAGCAGGTGCACACGTACTGGGACGTCGACCGGCTGGCCGTCCTGCGCCTGGTCGCGACGGCGCTCGCGCCGGTGGCCGACGCCGCGGCCACCGCCCGGATGACCGGCGACGACGCGGCGGTCCGGCGGTGGTCGGCCGCCGGGGAGGAACTCGCCGCCGCGGCTCGCTCGGCGGTCGAGGACCACGTCCGGGCGATCGGCGGGTACGGCGTGGAGGCCGCCGCGTGGCGGGCCCGGGTGGAGGCGGAGACGGCCCGCCTGGCGGGGCGGGATGTGCCGGAGCTGTGGCGGGCCGCCGTCGACGGGTTCGGGTACGGGCACGTCTTCGAGCAGGCGCGGTCGCGGTTCCGGCTCGCCGAGGCGCTGCTGGCCACCGACGACCGGGACGGCGCCGCCGCGGAGCTGCGTGCCGCGGGCGAGACAGCGGTGCGGCTGGGGGCGGCGCCCCTGCAGGCCGCCGTCGTGGCGCTGGCCCGCCGCTGGCGGTTGCCGCTGGACCTCCCGGGGGCGCGGCGGGTCGTGGAGGGCGGTGCGGTCTTCACGCCGCGGGAGACCGAGGTGCTGCGGCTGCTGGCCCAGGGCCGGACCAACCGGCAGATCGGCGCCGAGCTCCACATCAGCGAGAAGACCGCGAGCGTGCACGTCAGCAACATCCTGGCCAAGCTCGGCGCCGGCGGCCGCACCGAGGCCGTCGCCATCGCCGCGGCCCGCGGCCTGCTCCCGTCAGCGGAGGCCGGCCGACTGGGCAGTTGACGTCGCCGACACGCGCCGGCACGCCGCGGCAGGCGGCCACAGGTGCCCAGTCGCGAGTCGCGGTCGGCAGCGGCTCAGCGGCGGGCCGGGGACGGCACCTGGCCGCGGTGCGGTCCGGAGGACCGCGTTGTCACAGCATGGTGCGGAGGCGTTCCCGGCGGGCGCGGAGGACGTCGACCGAGGCCGAGGCCGACGGCGGTCCGGGCACCGACCTGCGCAGCTCGGTGTGCACCACCGCGTGCGGCTGCGAGGTGCGGGCGGCCACCCGGCTGACCAGGCGGTTGATCTCGCGCCGGAGCTCGGCGGCGTCCCGCCAGGAGCGGCCGGCGTCGATCTCCTCCGGGTGGTCCTCGACGGGGAACAGCCCGGCCTCGTCGTCCTCGTGGTGTGCCCGCTGGGCGATCCGCAGCCGCAGCTCGTCGTCCCGCTTGGCCAGCAGGGACGCCGTCTGCTCGGCGGTGAGCAGACCGGGGATGCCGAGGAACTCCTCCTCCTCGGCGCCGAGGTCTCCCGCCCGCCCCGCGGCGGAGCTGCCCTCGCCGGTGTGCGCCGTGCCGCTGGCCAGGACGTGCGCGAAGCGGGCGTCGGCCTCCAGGGCCTCGAACTGCTTGACGCTGTCGCCGACCTCGCGCTCCTTGGGCGGCAGCGGGTCGAGGTCGAGCTCGTCGCCCTGCACCGTCTTCGGCGGGGGCATGACGTGGTTCCGTTCCTTCTCCATCGACGCGGCGAGACCCAGCAGCGGCCGGACGGCGGGGAGGAACACGGTGGCCGACTCGTGCGGCGCGCGGGAGCGGACGACGCGCCCGACGGCCTGGGCGAAGAACAGCGGCGTCCGGTAGGAGGTCATCCAGGCGAGGACGGCGGCGCGCGGGACGTCGACGCCCTCGGAGATCATCCGGACGCAGACGGCGATCCGGGCGGACCCGGTGGCGAACCGCTCGATCTTCTTCGACGCCTTGGGGTCGTCGGACAGGATCAGCTCGGCCGGCTTGCCGGTGACCCGGCGGACGATCTTGGCGTAGGCGCGGGCGTCGTCCTGGTCGCTGGCCAGCACCAGCCCCGCGGCGTCGGGCATGCCGTTCTCGCGCAGGTGGGTGATGCGGTCGTCCATCGCGGCGATGACGTGCGGCACCCACTGGCCCTTGGGGTCCAGGGCGGTGCGCCAGGCCTGCATCTCCACCGAACGGGTGCCGGCCTCCGACAGCGACGCGGCGACGACCTCGCCGGCGGAGTTCCGCCAGCGCGAGGTGCCGGTGTAGGCGGCGAAGACGACCGGGCGGACGACGTTGTCGGCCAGCGCCTCCTTGTAGCCGTAGGTGTAGTCGGCGCGGCTGACCAGGCCCATGCCGCCCTCGCCGTCGTCGCCCTCGAAGCCGTCCTCCTCGTAGCGGACGAAGGGGATGCGCTCGTCGGGCTTGGTGCGGAACGGGGTCCCGGTCAGGCACAGCCGCCGGGCGGCCATCCCGTAGGCCTCCTCGACCGCCTCGCCCCAGGACAGGCCGTCGCCGGCGTGGTGCACCTCGTCGAGGATGACCACCGTCTTGACGGCGGTGGCGCGGGCGGCGTGCAGCATCGGCTTGCCCGCGACCTGCGCGTAGGTGGTGACGTACCCCTGGGTGCCGGCGCGCACCGGGCCGACGGCGTTGGTCAGGTTCGGGTCGAGGACGATGCCCATCCGGTCGGCGGCCTCGGCCCACTGCAGGCGCAGGTGGTCGGTGGGGCAGACGACGATGACGCGGGCGACCTCGCGCCGGGAGAGCAGCCGCGCGGCGAGGGTCAGGGCGAAGGTCGTCTTGCCCGCGCCCGGGGTCGCGGTGACCAGGAAGTCCTTGGGGGAGCTCTCCTCGTACCTGGCGAGCGCGGCCTGCTGCCACGCCCGGAGCGGTCGGCTGGTCGTCTGCGGGCCAACGGCCTCCGCTCGTGCTGCGCTCCCCATGTCGGGACCCATCTTCGCCGGGCCGACGGCGACACGCCCAACCGGCCGCCTCCCGCGCGCCGTCCCGCCGCCGACGTATGGCTGGCTCTGGCGAACCGCTGACCTGCACGGATGTCCCCGACCGACCCGGCGGTGTGGGCATCGTCATGCCCGTACCGGACCGTCACGTCACGCCCCGCGGGTCCCAGCCGCCCCGCGACGCGCAGTGGAGTGCCAGGGGCGAGGTCCCTCGCCCCTGG
>NZ_JBJGYW010000066.1:0-10105 GCF_054050215.1 Geodermatophilus sp. SYSU D01186
CCCCCCCCCCCCCCCCCCCCCCCCCCCCCCCCCCCCCCCCCCCCCCCCCCCCGTCCGGATCAGGGGGCGGGGGTCTCGTCCAGGGGGATCAGCGGGACCGGCCCGGCGAGGTCCTCGGGGTCGGCCGGGAAGTAGGCGAAGTTCTTGGCCCGGGCGCCGCCGTCGACGACGAGGTCGGTGCCGGTGATCAGCCGCGCGTAGTCCGAGCACAGCCACGCGACCGCGTGGCCGATGTCGGTCGGCGTCCCGGTGCTGCCCATGGGGACCAGCGGCGGGCGCTCCCCGCTCCAGCGGGCGGGACGGCGCCACGGCTCGTCCCCGGTGTTGCCGCCGAGGCCGCCGCCCTTGCGGCCGGCGTTGAGCATGTCCGCCGGGCGGCCCTGGGCCGCCAGCTCGGCGAGCAGCTCGGGGTTGTCGATGGTGGGGGCGGTGGGCGTGTAGCTGTTGACCCGGATGCCGTAGGGCGCGAGGTCCATGGCGGCGGCGCGGACGAAGTTGTTCACCCCGCCCTTGTTGAACGCGTAGGCGATGACGCCCGCCGACCCGTTCCAGCCGTTGGACGACGAGATGCACACGATCGAGCCGCGGATGCCCCGCTCGGCCATGGCCCGGCCGACGATCTTGGTGTTGAGGAAGTAGCCGAGGCCGGAGACCTTGATCGACCGCTCGAAGGTGCCCGCGTCCTCGTCGAGCACGCCCTTGCCGCCGAGCATGGCGGCGTTGTTCACGAGGATGTCGATGCGCCCCCACCGCTCGAGGACGGCGTCGACGTAGCCCTGCACCGCGCTCTCGTCGGTGACGTCGCCCGGCGCGGCCATCGCCTCGCCGCCGTTGCGCTCGATCCGCGCGATCGCGGTCTTGATGACGTCGTCGTCGACGTCGTTGCAGGCGACCTTGGCGCCGTACCGGGACAGCGCCAGGGCGATGCCGCTGCCGATGTTGGGGCCGACGCCGGTGACCAGCGCGACCTTCCCCTCCAGGGAGATCTCCACGTCCGTGCTCCGTTTCCGTCGTGCCGGGCTGCGGCCGGGGCCGCAGCGGTTCTGGGGAGCCCGCTCGTCTCGCGGGCACGCCACGGACCCGTGGGCGGACTGCGCCGCGCCCACGGGTCCGTGGGGTGGGTGTCCCGGCGGGGGTGGACCCGCCGGTGTCACCGGGTGGAGCCGGTCGCTCAGCCCTTGTCGGCCGGGTAGGTCAGCCGGATGCTCTCCGGCTGCACCCCGAGCACCGGGGCGAGCATCGACTGCATGAGCGGCTTGGGCACGAGGCACTCCTCGCACGCGTCGGGCCCGGCGACGATGGCGACGTTCGCCGAGTCGCCCTGCACGTCGACGTCGAGCCGGTAGTCGTCGGCCTGCAGGGTCTGCTTCAGCTGGTCCAGCTGCGCCTGGTCGATGGTCACGGGGACACCTCCTGGAGGGTGGTCGGCCGGGACTGGGCCGACCAGCGGACGGGCACCGAGCGACCGGACCACGTGGCCCAGCCGAACGGACGGAAGACCATGGAGATCGCGGCGTTGGCCGCCCCGGCGACGATGACGGGGATCTCCGCGGGTGAGGGCATCATCGGGAACGCCTCGTCGGTCTCGGCGGGACCGCCGGGGCCGCCGGCCTTGCCGGCCGCGACGAGCTCGCGGTGGCTGCGGGTGGCGTGCTCGAAGAGCCACTGCTGGACGTCGGCCCGGCTGTACCCGGCATCGGCCAGCACGTTGGCGTGCTCGGGCCCGAGCACCAGACCACCGGTGGAGTGCCGGAGGCCCAGGTAGGCGCCCATGCGGGCCAGCGAGTCGGCGAAGTCCCGCAGGACCGCCTCGGCGCTCTCGGTGTGCCGGTTGTCGACGTACTCGCAGCACCGGATGAGCATCGCCGACACCGCGTCGACGCCGGGCTCGAGTCCGCCGACGGCGCTGAACGGTTCCCACGGCGAGAGCTCCTCGTTCTCGCCGATGAGCAGCTGCCACCGGCCGGGCACGCCCTGGGTGGCCTGCTCCAGCTCCTGCGGCTTGATGCCGTAGCCGTTGCGCACGATCAGCCCGATGGCCCGCGCGATGGTGGCGTTGGCCCGGAAGCCCGGCCCGAACACGCCGCCGGCGCAGTTGATGCCCAGCCGCTGGCGCACCGGGCCGTTCACCACGAGCAGCGGCGCGGGACCACTGGTGGACTGCCAGGCGCCGCCGTTGGTGGACGGCTCACCGTTGAGGGCGTCCCACGCGGCCAGCACCACCGGGAAGTACTCCGGCTCGCACCCGGCCATGATCGCGTTCACCGCGGCCTGCCGGAGGGTCACCCGGCGGCCCAGGTGCTCCTGGGCACCGATGATCTCGTCGGGGTCGCGGTCGGTGGTGGCGAGGAACTCCTCGACGTCCTCGGCCGTGGCGGGGACGACCGGCAGGCCGTCGGTCCAGCCCTGCTCGTAGCAGTACCGGATGGCCTCCTTCGCCGTCCGCACCGGGTCCTCGACCGTGGTCACGAGGCCACCGCCGCCGACGAGCGGGTCAGCATGCCGACGATCTCCGGCAGCGCCTGGACGGCGCGTTCGCGGACGCCCTCGCGGGACAGGCTCGCCACCGGGTGCGCGGTGGTGACGTACTCGTAGCCCGGCGTCCCCTGCAGGTTGGCCATCGCGTCGGCGCTGACGCGGAAGGCGTCGCTGCAGATGACGGCGGCGGGGATGCCGGCCGCCTCCAGCTGCAGCCCGTCGGCCACGGCGGAGGCACTGCAGGACCCGCAGTCCCCGACGCCCACGACCACGACGTCGGTCTCGCCGCGGAACTCCTCGAGCATCTCGGCCGGGGCCGGGTGCACGATGCTCGGCTTGGTCCGGGTGAGCACGGTCCGCACGCCGTGCTCGGACTCCAGCAACGCCGACAGCTCCTCGAGGAAGTCGGCGGCGTTGCGCTTGGTGTTCACCAGCAGCCCGAGCCGGAGGCCGGACAGCTGGGCCGGCCGCGTGGCCAGCGCCGTGCGGCCGCGGTCGTCGCCGGGCGCCCCCACGGTCGGGTCCACGATGCTGTCGAACACGTACCCCTCCTCCTGGGTCACAGGGCCTGCTGCGGAGCGGGCCGGGTCGGCGCGGCGGGCTGGGCCGGCACCGGCGGCGGGGCGAGCGTGGCACCGGCCGGCTTCGGCGGCAGGTCGGCGTCGACGACGTCCAGCGGGAAGTGGCAGGCCACCTGGTGGCCGGGCAGCCGCTCGAGCAGCTGCGGCGCCTCCTCGGCGCACTTGAGCTGCGCCCGCGGGCAGCGGGTGCGGAACCGGCAGCCGCTGGGCGGGTCGATCGGCGACGGCGGCTCGCCCGGCAGCGCGACGGGCCGGTGCGTGGCGCCGGTGACCGGGTCCACGCGCGGGATGGAGTCGAGCAGGGCCGACGTGTAGGGGTGCAGCGGCTGGCGGTACATGCCCTCGGCCGGGCCGATCTCGGCCAGCTGCCCGAGGTACATGACCGCCACCCGGTCGCTGACCTGCTTGACCATCGCCAGGTCGTGGGCGATGAACAGGTAGGAGAGGTTCAGCTCGCGGCGCAGCTTCTCGAAGAGGTTGAGCACCTGCGCCTGGATCAGCACGTCCAGCGAGGAGACCGCCTCGTCGGCCACGATGAGCGCGGGCTCCAGGGCGACGGCGCGGGCGATGGCCACGCGCTGGCACTGGCCGCCGGAGAGCTCGAACGGGCGCCGCTTGGCGTACTGGGAGGGGTCCAGCCCGACGAGGTCGAGCAGCTCCTCGACCCGCCGCTTGCGGGTGGAGGCGTTGCCCTGGCCGTGCCCGACCAGCGGCTCCTCGACCAGCTCGCTCACCCGCCAGCGCGGGTTCAGCGAGCCGAACGGGTCCTGGTAGACCATCTGCATCTGCCGGCGGGACTCCTTGAGTTCCTTGCGGCCGGCCTTCATCAGGTCCGTGCCCTGGAACTCCACGACGCCGGACCTGGGGCGGGGCAGCTGGATCACCGAGCGGGCCAGGGTGGACTTGCCGGAGCCGGTCTCCCCCACCACGCCGAGGGTCTCGCCGCGGTAGATGTCGAACGACACGTCCGACACCGCGTGCACCACGCCCCCCTTGACGCCCCCCGCGGCCTGCACGGGGAACTCCTGCACCAGGTTGCGGGCCCGCAGCAGCGGGGTGCGGGCACCCGACCGGTCCCCCGCCGTGCGCTCCTCGACCGCGGTCATCGCTGTTCTCCGTTCGCGGTGTGCTTGCCGGTGCCCGAACCGACCGGGTGCCAGCAGGCGAACCAGTGGTCGGGGTCGTGCTCGGTGAAGGGCGGCATCTCCAGGCACTTGTCGGTGGCGTTGGAGCACCGCGGCCGGAAGGGGCAGCCCTTGGGCAGCGCCGAGAGGTCCGGCGGCTGGCCGGGGGTGACCTCGAACAGCGAGTGCGGCTCGCGGTCCAGCGCCGGGATGGCCCCCAGCAGCGCGTGGGTGTACGGCATCCGGACGTTGGCGAACAGCACGTTCGTCGGGGCGTACTCCACGGCCCGCCCGGCGTACATGACGACGACGTCCTGGGCGTAGCTGGCCGCCAGCCCGAGGTCGTGGCTGATCATGATCACCGCCATGCCGAGCCGCTGCTGCAGCTCGACGAGGAGCTCCATGATCTGGGCCTGCGTCGTGACGTCGAGGGCGGTGGTGGCCTCGTCGGCGATGAGCAGCCGCGGCTCGCCGGCCAGCGCGATCGCGATCATGACGCGCTGGCGCATGCCGCCGGAGAGCTGGTGCGGGTACTCGTGGAAGCGCCGCTCGGCCGCGGGCAGCCGCACCAGCTTGAGCAGCTCGACCGCGCGGGCGTGGGCGCCCTTCTTGTCGAGGTCGCTGTGCAGCCGGACCGCCTCGGTGATCTGTGCACCGATCTTCATCGTCGGGTTCAGCGAGCGGGCCGGGTCCTGGAAGACCATCGCGATGTCGCCACCGCGCAGCGCCTGCATCTCCCGCTCGTCGAGGCCGAGCAGGTCGCGGCCGTCGAACCGCACCGAGCCGGAGATCCTGGCCGTCGGCGGCAGCAGCCCCATCAGGGCCCGGGAGCTGACGCTCTTGCCCGACCCGGACTCACCGATGATGGCCAGCATCGAGCCGGGGGCCAGCTCGTAGGACAGCCCGTTGACGGCGTTGATCTTCCGCCCGCCGCGGGTGAACTGGACCCGGAGGTCCTCGACCACCAGCAGCGGCTCGCCCGGGGTGGCCGCCGCGGCAGGGCGGTGCCGGCCGGCGGTGTCGGGGGCGATGACGCCCTCGGACACGATGGTGTCCTCCGTGGGGAAGGCCGCCGTGCGCTTGCTGCTCATCGACCACTCCAACGTGCACGCAGGTTCTCGCCGAGCAGGTTGAAGGCGAGGACGGTGACCAGCAGGGCCACGCTGGGCCAGACGACCAGCATCGGCGTCGCCGACAGGCTCAGCTGGCCCGTGGAAACCATGTTGCCCCAGCTCGGGGCCGGGTCCGGGATGCCGAGACCGAGGAAGCTCAGCGCGCCCTCGATGATGATCACGATGCCCATGCCCAGCATCCCGAAGGTGATCAGCTGCGGGGCGATGTTGGGCGCCAGGTGCTTGAACAGCATCCGCCACGGCGACGTCCCGGCCAGCTGGGCGGCCGCCATGAACGGCATCTCCCGCAGGCGCAGCACCGCCGAGCGGGCGAGCCGGGCGAACGCCGGGACGCTGAAGAACGCCAGGGCGAAGATGGTGTTCGTCATGCTGGGGCCGAGCGCCTGCGCCACCGCCAGGGTGAGCACCAGCGACGGGAACGCGATCAGCACGTCGAGGACGCGCATGATGATCGTGTCGACCCAGCCGCCGACGTAGCCCGACAGCGCGCCGAGCGTCCCGCCGACCACCAGGCCGAGCAGGTTCACCGCGACCGCGATCCACAGCGACGACTGACCGCCGTTGAGCAGCCGCGACAGGATGTCGTTGCCGTTGGGGTCGGTGCCCAGGATGTGCCCCGGCGAGAGCGCCGGCTGGTTGCTCTCCAGCACGTTCCCGCCGACCGGGCTCGGCAGCGACAGCAGGGTCGGGCCCAGGAAGCAGGCGATCAGCACGAACGCGATGAGGCCGGCCGGGATCCACGTGCCGAGCTGGCTGCGCCAGCGTCGGCTGCGGCCACCGGCCCGTGCCTCGGCCTCGTCGACCTCCGGGCTGAGGGAGAACGACGGGGCAGGCTCAACGACTGCCATAACGGATCCTCGGGTCCAGGACGGCGTAGAGCAGGTCCACGACGAGGTTGGCGACCACCGCGACCAGCGCGAAGATCACGACCGCGGCCTGCACGACGACGAAGTCACGGGTGTTGATGGCCTGCAGCAGCATCTGGCCGATGCCGGGCAGGGCGAAGATCTGCTCGATGATCACGGTGCCGCCGATGAGCGCGCCCAGGTTCAGGCCGACGATCGTGATCAGGCCGAAGGACGAGTTCCGGAACGCGTGCTTGATCAGCACCGCCCAGGAGCCGACGCCCTTGGCGCGGGCGGTGGTGACGTACTCCTCCTGCTGCATCTGGTCGACCAGGTCCCCACGGAGGAACCGGGTGTAGTAGCAGAACAGCGGGAAGCCGATCGCCGCCGACGGCAGGATCATCCCGCGCAGGTTGGCCCAGAGCCCGTCCTCCAGCGGGGTGTAGCCGATGGCCGGCAGCCAGCCGAGCGAGACGGCGAACACGAGCACCAGGAGCAGCGCCAGCACGTAGTTGGCGACCGACAGCCCGAGGGTGCTGATCATCATGCTGATGCGGTCCATGAGCCCGCCCGGCTTGTGGGCGGCGAGAAGGGCCACCGGCACGGCCAGCACGAGCGAGACGACGAAGGCCAGGAGCACGAGCTCGCCGGTGACCGGCAGGCGGTCGGCGAGGATGTCGCTGACCGGCTGGCGGCTGACCAGGGAGTTCCCCAGGTCACCGGTGACGGCGCCCTGCAGCCACTCGAGGTAGCGGACCACCCCGGGCTTGTCGAGGCCGAGCTGCTGCTCGAGCAGCGCGATGTCCTCGGGGGTGGCCTCCGGGCCCAGCAGCTGCTGGGCGGCGTTGCCGGGGATCAGGCTGAGCACCCAGAACGTCAGGACCGTGACGCCCAGCATGATCGGGATGGCCATCAGCAGGCGCTTGACGACCAGCCGGAGGACCGGCGACCCGGTGACCCGGGTGAGGCGGGAGGCCCGCGGGCCCCGGCTGTGCGCCGGGACCCGCGGGGTGGCTGCCGTGGCGGTCACTGCTCCCGCCAGACCTCGTCCCAGATCACGCCCGTGTTCACCAGCAGCGGCGGGATCTTGGTGGTCAGGCCCGGGCCGTGCACGCCGGCGGCGGCGAGGTTGGCCGGCGCGAAGGCCAGGCCGAACGGCGCGTAGTGGTTCTCCGCGATCAGCTCGGCGGCCTGCCGGTACAGGTCCTCACGCTGCGCCTCGTCGATGGTCGCGGACGCGTCGTTCAGCAGCTGGTCCAGCGCCGGGTCGTTGACCCCGCTGTAGGGGACGCCGGAATTGAACCGGAAGCCGACGCCGACACCGGCGGCCGGGTCCCAGGCACCCGCGGTCTGCAGCATCGCCTGCCACTGACCACCGGTGAACTTCTGGATCACGCCCGACAGCTGGGAGTCCTCGATCGTGACCTCGATGCCGGCCTCCTGCCACTGCGTCTGCAGGGCGGTGTTGATCTGCGTCGCGACGTAGTTGCTGATCGTCCCCAGGTTGACCGTCAGGCCACCCAGCTCCTGCACGAGCTCCTTGGCCCGGTCCACGTCGTACTCCGGGTAGCCCTCGGTCTCCGGCATGTAGAACTTGCCGCCCGGGGCGGTGAAGTTCTGGCTGACCTCGTAGTTGCCGCCGAAGATGCCCTCGTTGATGGCCTCGAAGTCGGTGGCCGCGTAGATCGCCTCACGAGCCCGCGGGTCGTTGAACGGCGCGATCTCGGTGTTCAGCTGGATGACGTAGGGCGAGGTGGCCGGCTGGATGGTCACCTGCAGCTGCCCGTTGGCCTGCGCCTGCTCGAGCAGCGGGGTGGTGTTGAGCCCCTCGTAGGCCTGCGCCTGCCCCGCCTGCAGGGCCTGGTAGGCGGGCTGGTCGCCGCCGATCGACTGGAAGGTGAGCTTGTCCAGGTAGGGCAGGCCCTCCTTGAAGTAGTTCGGGTTCTTCTCCAGCTCCAGGACCGAGCTCAGCTGGTTCTCGACCACGGTGAAGGGGCCGGCACCGACGGGCTTGATCTTGAAGGCGTCCTCGCCCATCTGCTCCAGGGCAGTCGGGGACGCGATCCAGTTGACGTTGCTGGTCGGGAAGGAGGCCAGGATCGCCGGGAACGGCCGGCTGAAGGTGAGGGAGACGGTGAGCGGGTCGACGACCTGGATGCCGCCCTCGGCCAGCGGCCAGTTCGGCTTGCAGGTGCACGCGTTCGCCAGCGCCCGCTCCCAGTTGAACTTGACCGCCTCGGCGTCCAGCGGCGTGCCGTCGCTGAACTGGATGCCGTCGCGGAGCTTGACGGTGAAGCTCGTCCCGTCCTCGGACAGCTCGTAGCTCTCGGCCTGGTGGCCCTCGACGCGGGCGTTGGAGCCGTCGTCGTCGGCGCGGAGCAGGAACAGGCCACCGAAGATGGCCTGCTGCATCGCGATGTTCGAGCCACCGGTGGTGTTCGTCGCGGGGTCGAGGCCGGCCGGCCAGCTGCCCGCGAACGCTGCGTCCTCCAGGACGGTCAGCTCGCCGCCCGACTGCGGCTCGCCCACCGGTCCCCCGGTGCTGCCGGAGGCGGACCCTCCACTGTCGCCGCCACCGCCACAGGCCGACAGCGCCAGCGCCGCGGCGGTGAGAAGGGACAGGATCGTCCGTTGCTTCATGTAGGTGCTCCCCTTGGGGCCTGGGTGGATCGGGCTGGACGGTGTGAGCAGTCCGGAGGGACTCGCTCGGGCCGTCAGGGACGTGGGCACCCGCAGTGATGGGGGTCACGCGAGGCCTGACCAGATTCCGCGAGCGACCTGCCCGGAGACCCCGCCGCTTTCGCCCCGCGGAAGACAACTTCGGGGCTGCGGAGCGGACTGCCCGGTCCGCTCCGGGGCTCGGGCACGCACGGGGCCGGTGTGGCTGCCGTGACCCGGGCAGCGCCCTCCTCGGTGCTCCGGCGTGGCGGTCGCCACACCGCGGACACGGGCCGGTCCGCTCGTCACGGACGCCGCCGGGAGCGAAGCTGGGGCCATGACCAGACAGCTCCGCCCGGCTGCGGGAAGCGACCGCTCGTCAGCGACCCGGCTGGCCGGGCACGCCGGCGGGTCGGCGACGGCCGCCGGCCGCGTGCTGGCGGTGCTGGACGCGTTCGGCCCGGCGCACGCCTCCCTCACGCTCAGCGAGATCAGCCGGCGGTCGGGGCTGTCGCTCACCACGACCCACCGCCTGGTCGGGGAGCTCAAGAACTGGGGCGCCCTCGAGCGGGGCGCCGACGGCCGCTACGGCATCGGGCTGCGGCTGCTGGAGCTGGGCGCGCTGGCGCCGCAGGGTCTCCAGCTGCGTGAGGTGGCCGTCCCCTACGTCGACGACCTCCACCAGGCCACGCGGGCCAACGTGGTGCTGGGCGTGCGGGACGGGACGGACGTCGTCTACGTGGAGGCGCTGCGGGCCCGGGGCGCGGTACGGCTGATGAGCCGGATCGGCGGTCGGTGGCCGCTGCACACGACGGGGACCGGGCAGGTGCTGCTCGCCTTCGCCGGCCCGGAGGTGCAGGAGGAGGTCCTGAGCGGCCCGCTGAAGGGGTACACGCCGCACACCATCACCGACCCGGCCGCGCTGCGCCGGACGCTGGCCGAGGTGCGGCGCACGGGCGTGGCGGTCGCCGAGAACCAGCTGACCGCGGAGGCGCCCGCGCTGGCCGTCGCCGTCCCCGTGCGGGGTGCCGGCGACGAGGTGGTCGCCGCCCTCGGGGTGACGGTGTCGGCCGGCACGACGCAGCCGCAGGCCCTCGTGCCGGTGCTCAACGCCACCGCGCGCGGGATCTCCCGCGCCCTGGGCGCGCCGTCGGCACAGCCGGCGGTCCGCCGCCGGCCGTGAGCGCGGGGGGGGCGGGGGGGGGGGGGGGGGCCCCCCCGGGGCCGCCGGGGGGGGGGCTGCCCCCCCCCCCCCCCCCGGTGTTTGATAGTATTTTATATAGGTC
>NZ_JBJGYW010000067.1:0-8203 GCF_054050215.1 Geodermatophilus sp. SYSU D01186
GCGCGAGACGCCCCCGAGCCCCTGAGCCCCCGCCCCCCCCCCCCCCCCCCCCCGCCCCGCCGCCCCCGCCCCCCCCCCCCCCCCCCCCCCCCCCCCCCCCCCCCCCCCCCCCCGCCGCTGACGGCCTGCTGCAGGGCCTCCGGCGTGACCCCCCGCTGGCGCAGCAGCCGCCCGCCCGGCGAGTCCGGATTGACCGCCAGCGCGAACAGCAGGTGTTCGGGACCGATGTAGGTGGAGCCCAGCGCCCGGGAGATCTGGTGGGCGTCGAGGAGGGCGCGCTTGGCCGCGGGGGTGAGGGCCGGCGTCTCGGCGCGCGGCTCGCCGCGACGCGGCAGGCCGTCGAGCTCGGCGCGCAGCTGCCCCGGATCGGCGCCCGTGCGGCCGATCAGCTGCCGGGTGGGCTCCTCCTCGGTCATCGCCCACAGCAGGTGGTCGGTGTCGAGGTCCGGGCTGCCCACCTCGGCGGCCCGGCGCGCGGCCGCGTTCACCAGTTCCCGGGCGTGCTCGCTGAGGAACTGGGTGATGTCGACGCGCTGGCGGGGCTGACGAGGGCCGCCCATGTAGCGGGCGAAGAAGTCGTCGAAGGGGCTGCCGTACGGGCCTGGGAAGTATCCGCTGGTCATCGCTCGTCCGTCCCGAGAGTGGCGTGGTCCCCTCATGCACTACTCGCCCTGGGGCGGCATCTCCATCGGTCATCCTGCCGAGAGCCCGTCCAGGAACGCGGACCACCGGCACCGGGCGGCCGGAGCTTCCCGGCCCTCCCCCGCCGCTGTCTCTCCCACGTGCCATCGGAGCCGTCGATGCCGCCCAGCGGGACGGCGTGATTTACCTGGCGCGCGACCGGACGGAACCTGGGCTCCGATAGGCGGCTGTCGGGCACCTCGGCCCGCCGACCTCCACCGCCGCAGTCGGGAGGATCGTCGGTGAGTGAGCACGTGACGTGGGAGACCTGCCCGGACTGTGGGCGGTTCGCCGCCGTGGGCTGGCTCGACGGCGAGCCGGTCGAGTTCGACTGTCCTGCCGGCTGCCGGCTGCCGGCAGATGGCGTCTCGTCGACGTTCGGACGGCGGCGTCCCGGACGCCGGTAGGTCCGACACGCCGGCCGACGGTGGGCCGCGAGCACCTCGCCGCCGGCCGGACCTACGCGTCCTTCCTGTGGCCGCTGGGCGGCCGGCACGCTGCGCACGGGCACCCGCGCATCACCGCGATGGCTCCTCCCGCAGACCTGCCGCTCCATCTGACCGGGCTGGTGCTGGTGTCACCGCCCGGGGACCTGCGCGGGCTCACACCGCGCGAACTCGAGGTCCTGGGGCTGCTGGTCGAGGGGGCGTCGAACGCGATGATCGCCCGCGCACTGGTCGTCGCCCCGCGCACCGTCGCCGCGCACCTGGAGCACGTCCTGGTCAAGCTGGCGGCGCCGTCGCGGACCCTCGCCGCGGTGCGCGCGGAGCGGGCGGGGCTGTTCGTGCCGCCCTCCTGGTGATCGGCCGCCACGGAACCGGGCATGGCTGAGCTGCCACCGCCGGGGGAGGCGTGGGTCGCGGCCGAGGTCGCCTGGATCGCGGCCGAAGCCGGGCCGATCGGGTCGGGGGCCGAGATTCGTACGTCGCCTGATCTCGCGGGGCGGGAGCCGCCTGCGTCGCGCACGTGACCGGCCTGGAGCGTCGTCGTGTCGCGGCGAGTGTTCCTCGGTGGAACCAGGTGACTCTCGGCGGGGTCGACGAGTCCGAGAGTGGCCGTCGGCGGACGCAGCGGGCAGTGTCCCTCGCCGGAGAGTCGCAGGTGACGCCCGGACACTCCCGTCGGGATCCGTGCCGGGTCATCGGTCGTTCCGCCGATGGCGCGGGTCGGGCTCCCGGATGTGGTGCCCTCGAGGGCGACTTCCCGGAGGTGCCAGGAGGTGGTCCTCACTCCCTGGTCGACGTCCCGGTGCCGCCACCGAGGTGCTCGGGAGCCTCGATGGCGGTACCGAGGTCTCGTGCGGATCCCACCAGGAAGTCGATGACCCTGCGGACGGACTGCCCGGCCGGCGCCCGCCAGACGGCCTCCAGTTCCAGCCACAGGTCCGGGTCCAGACGCCGGGCCTCGACCCCGTCGATCCCCATGGGGTCGATCCCCAGGATGCCGGCGGCGATGCCGACGCCCGCAGCGACCGCGCGCAGCACCGCCTCCGGGCTGTTGAGCAGATTCGGTTCGACGACGACCTGCTCGGGGCCCGCACCGCCGGGGAAGAAGTGGCCCACCGTGCGGTCCCAGACGCCGGCGAACGGCTCCCGCGGGAACATGACCAGCACCTCGCGGGCGAGGGCAGCGACCGGCACCCTCGTCGAGTCGGCGGCCCCGTGCCCGAGCGGGACGACCACTCCGAAGCGCACTGAGCCGAGGACGACGCCGTCGAGGTCGCGGTCGACCGGTGCCCGGCTCCAGACGACCGCCGCGTCGGCACGGCCCTGACGGACGGCCTCCAGGGCGTCGTCCCCCCGGCCGGAGCTCACCGAGACCTCGATCCCGTCGATGCCCTGGCCCAGGCTCCTCAACGGACCCTCCAGGACCAGGTCGGCCATGTTGGCCACCCGGAGGGTCAACCGCTGGCGGCCCGCCCCGGCGGCGCGCACGTCCGCTCGGGCCCGCTCCACCTCGGCGAGGATCACCCTGGCCCGCTCGACCAGTGCCTGCCCGGCGACCGTGAGCTCGACGCGCTGCGGCGTGCGCTCGAAGAGCGGCACGCGCAGTTCTCGTTCCAGGGCCTGGATCTGCTGGGAGAGGGAGGGTGCGGCGATGTGCAGCCGGTGCGCTGCACGGCTGAAGCGCCCTTCCTCAGCCACCGCCAGGAAGTACCGGAGCTGGCGCAACTCCATGATCCACTCTACTGCTCCAGGAGCTGCGCACCCGCGCCAGGGATGCCGATAGCCAACGCCTTGCACAACAGCCGTTTTCCGTCACGGCGACCGGGACTACCTCGCGCGTCCCGCGGTAGGTAGAGGCGCGGATGGGCCGCCGTCGGGGATGCGTAGAAGACCGCCTCCGGCATCGTTCCTGTGTGCCGACGCTGCGCGGGGGGATCGATGGTGACGACGCCGGGCCTCGAACTGGCCGAGATCGCGGCCTCGACCGGCCCCCTCCCCCGAAGGGCGCAGGAGATGCTGGAGGTACTTCGCGGCCTCGTGCCCTTCGACGCCGCGTGGCTGGCCGTCGCCGACCCGATGAGCAGCAGCTACACGTCCGTGGCCAGTGCCGACCTGGACGAGAGGACGTTGCAGTACCTGAGCGGTCCCACGGTGGCGCAGGACATCGAGGTGACCCACACCGACGGCGCGCGCCCGCCGCTGAGCCCGTCCGACCTGCCCTACCCGGCCGCAGACCTGCGGACGTGGGCGGAGTGCTTCATCCCCGCCGGCTTCCACGAGGCCCTGGGCGTCGCCCTGTTCGACGGAGGGCAGCGCCACGTCGGACACCTGGCGCTGCTCTTCAGCAGCAAGGAGCCGCCGCCCCTGGTCGTGCGGCATCGGCTGCACCAACTGGTCCCCGTCCTGGCGCACGGATCGGACCCGTTGCGCTCGCTGGCCGCGGCAGCGCGGGTGGTGCGGGGGGCGGCCGCCGGTGCGGTGCTGTGCCGCGACGGCGCCACCCGGCCACTGCCCGGCCTCGACGGCGACGCACTGCTCGCCGAGGGATCGCCCGTCGTCAGCATCGCGCGCTCGTGCATCGACGACGGCCGGGTGTTCGCGTCCTTCCTGTGGCCCCGCGGAGGCCGCCACGCCCCGGACGGGCACGTCCGCGTGACCGTCCTGGCCAGTCCCGGGGAGGCACCAACGAGCCTGCTCGGCACGGTCGTCCTGTCCGCGGTGACCGACCTGCGGGGGCTGACGCCGCGCGAGCTGGAGGTGCTGGGCTTGCTGGTCGACGGGTGTTCCAACCAGCAGATCGCCCGCGCCCTGGTCGTGGCCCCGCGAACCGTCGCTGCCCACCTCGAGCACATCCTCGTCAAGCTCGATGCGCCCACGAGGACGCTGGCCGCCGTGCGGGCCGAGCGCGAAGGCCTCTACGTGCCCCTGTTGCCGTCGCCCTGCCGGGCCTGAATGGGGCGTTCTGCCGATGGCGCTGCCCCGTCGGCACCGGTTCCATGAGCGGAACGGCCGCTCCGCGAGGTCGCCGGCTCAGGCGCGTCCGCACTCGCGCATCCGTCCACACGGAGGGCAGAACGTGATCGGGTACGAGTCGTCCATCGAGGCGACGGGGCCGCGGGCCTCCAGCACCTCGCCCCACGGTGGGCCCCCGCTGCTCTCCGGTCGCGGGGGCGCGGTCGGCGGTACCTCCACCGCATGAGCAGGCTGCGGCTCCAGCTCTTCCTCCGCAGCAGCATGTGGCTGCTGCCGATCGCCTGCCTGGCCGCGGGCGCCCTCCTCGCCGTCGGAACGCTCGCCGTGGACCGGGCGACGGGCTACCGGCTCATCCCGCAGAGCTTGACCGGGACGCCGTCCGACGCCCAGACGATCCTGTCCTCCTTCGCCACCGCCATGGTGTCGCTGACCACCCTCGTCCTGACGGTGACCCTGGTCGCCGTCCAGCTGGCGATGGGCCAGTTCTCGCCCCGCATCGTGGGGGCGCTGCTCAACGACCGGTGGAGCCAGCTGGCGATCGGGTTGTTCGGCGCGAGCTTCCTGGTCGTGGTGCTGACCCTCCGCGAGATCCGCGGCTCCGACACCGGCACGGTGCCCGGACTGTCGCTGCTGCTGTGCTACCTCCTGGTGTTCGCGAGCATCGTCGTGCTCGTCCTGTTCGTGCACCACGCCGGCCAGGGCCTGCGAGTGGCCGGCTTGATCGACCTCGTCGGCGACCGCAGCCGCGAGTTCATCGCCCGCGAGCACGGAGACCTGCCCGTCGTCACCGACGGCCCGGACGGGATCGTCGCCGCGCGACCCGGGAACGTGATCCGCGTGGACCGCCCCGCACTGGTGGCCGCGGCCCGCCGGGCGGACTGCGTGCTCGAGCTGGTCCCCGTCGTCGGGGACTTCGTCGTCGGCGGCGCGCCGCTGTTCCGGGTGCACCCGGGCACCCGGTCGCCGGCGAGTGGGGACGGGAGCCCGGCCGGTCGGCTCCGGGTCGCCGACGTCACCCGGCACGTCCTGCTCGCCGGAGAGCGCGTGCACACCGAGGACCTCGCCTACGGCTTCCGGAAGCTCGTCGACATCGCCGTGCGGTCGATCGCACAGCCGTTCAACGACCCCACGACGACGGTCCAGGCACTGCACCGGCTCCACGACCTGCTGCGCCAGATCGCCGCTCGCCCGCTGCCCTGTGGTGAACACCGCGACGAGGACGGCGTGGTGCGCCTGCTCGAGCGGACGGTCAGCTGGGAGGGCTACGTCCGGCTGGCATTCGACGAGATCCGCCTGGCCGGGGCGTCGGAGCCGCAGGTGACCCGGAAGCTGTGCGCGGCCCTGACCGACCTCAAGAACGTGGCATCCCCCGACCGGCAGGAACCGCTGGACCGCCAGCTCCGGCTGCTGAACGCCGCCGTCCGACGCGCTTTCGACGACGAGGAGGACGTCCTCGCAGCGCTCACCCCGGACACCGAGGGCATCGGGTCGGGGGCCGACGTCACCGCCGCGCCACCACCGGCCAGCCCATCGCCGAGGGGCACGAGCCAGACCTCCGCCTCCCATTCTGCTGCCAGGTGAGGGGGCGGACCGCGACCAGAGACGACTCAGGCCGCCGACCAGTCCTGCGGCCGTCCAACGGCACTGGGGGCGGAGCCAGCGAGAGGCAACATGGCGGCTTGAGAACGACCTCCCGCGCTGACAGTCCCGAGGGCCGGATCCGGGGACGCGAAAGGGGCCGACCCGCCGGCGGACCGGCGGCCGAAGCCTTCCAAGCTGATTACGCGGGTCCGATTCCCGTCACCCGCTCCGCGGCGATGTTGCGGGACACCGTTCGCGGGTGCTCCGCAACGCGCCCCGGCCCAGACGCGCAGCGGCACGACCACCGCCGGTGGTCGCCGGGGGATGATCCTGGCGTGGTCGAGCGGGCTCGGGAGACCGGCGAGCAGACGCGATGGTCGGTTGCTGCTGTCGCCCGGGTGCTGGGGGTCGCGCCCGCAACCTTGCGCACGTGGGATCGCCGGTACGGCGTGGGCCCGTCCGGACACCGGGATGGTCAACACCGGCGCTACACCCAGGCCGACCTGAGCCGCCTGGAGACGATGCGCCAGCTCCTGCTGCAGGGCGTGTCCACGGCCGAAGCCGCGCGGGCGGTCTCCACCGCTCAACGCGACGAGGGCTTCCCGCCGGAGGTGCCGGAGCCCTCGACGGATCCCGCCCTCCGGCGACCGAGGGAGCCACGGTCGGCGAACGTGACGGTGCGACAGCTGCGGGAGGCGGCGCTGCGCCTGGATGGTGACCGGGTCGTGGCCCTGCTCGCTCGTGCCGTGGAAGAGCAGGGCGTGACTGTCGTCTGGGAGACGCTGCTGCGTCCGGCGCTGATCGGGATCGGTGACCGTTGGGCAGACGACGTCGGCTGCATTGCCGTCGAACACCTGCTCAGTGAGTGCGCAACGCAGGTTCTCCACCAGGCGATGCGCGGGCGGATGCGCCGAGCCCGGCCGGTGCTTCTGGTGTGCGCCCCCGACGAGGCCCACGTGCTGCCGCTGCACGTGCTGGCGGCGGCTCTGTCCGAGCGCGGGGTCCCCAGCCGACTCCTCGGAGCCGCGACGCCGGCCGGGGCGACGACGGCCGCGGCGCGGCGGCTCCAGCCGTCGGCCGTCGTTGTCTGGGCGCTGTCGCCATGGGCCGCTGATGCGGACTTGTTCGCAGCGCTGCCAATGAACCGCGGCGGTCGACTGTTGGTGGCCGCCGGACCGGGATGGGCGGACAAGCACCTGCCCCTCTCGGTCACCCCCATCGACAGCCTGCCTGCCTCCCTCGACCTGCTGGCCGGGTGTCGGCCGTGAGCTCTCGGCGCGGCCGGACGAGGGAGATCGTCCACGCCGACAGCTGTCGGACGCCACCGACGTGCCCTGACGGCGACCAGCGCACAGGACGACCGGCGCTCACCTGAATGCCCCGACGACCGGTCCGGCGCCCGGTCAGGAGCCGCGTAGGTCGGGGCCCGCCCGCGGAGTGACGTAGGACGGCTGCCGGATGACCGCTAGCCGAGCAATCGCGCCAAAGGTTATTCATCGCATTTCCCCGGGTACGTCGGGCTCCCGCAAGACATGAGCTGATCGAGAGGGCCGGGCGGGCGCACGCCGCCTTCCGGCTCGCGACAGCGCGGGGCGAACCACCGCGTCACGCCCGGGCGAAGGGCGTGTCGCTGACACCAGATCCGGATCGCTCGAGAGGAGTCCCATGATCACCGAGCAGCACATCAGTCAGGTCATCGGCAGCACCGCCGTCGGTAGCGATGGCGGCAAGCTGGGCAAGGTCGGCGAGATCTACCTCGACGACGAGACGGGTCGCCCCGAGTGGGCGACGGTCAACACCGGCCTGTTCGGCACCAAGGAGACGCTCGTCCCGCTGGCCCAGGCCGACCTCGCCGGTGACCAGCTCCGCCTTCCCTACGAGAAGGGGAAGGTCAAGGACGCCCCGCGGGTCAACGACGAGAACGGTCACCTGTCCCCGCAGGAGGAGGCCGAGCTCTACCGGTACTACGGCCTGGGCACACCGGAAAGGCATGACGCGGCAGGCACCGTCGGCCGCGATCGGCAGGACCGGGACGGTGACGACGTCTTCGACGACGTCGAGGGCCGCACGGTGGGCCACGACACGTCCGGGCCGACGACCGACTCGGCGATGACCCGCTCCGAGGAGCGTCTCGCCGTCGGCACCCAGCGCACCGAGGCCGGCCGCGCGCGACTGCGCAAGTACGTCGTCACCGAGAACCAGAGCGTGACCGTGCCGGTCTCGCGCGAAGAGGTCCGGCTCGAGCGGGAGCCGATCACCGACGCCAACATCGGCAACGCGCTGGACGGGCCCGCCATCTCCGAGGAGGAGCACGAGGTCACGCTGCACGCCGAACAGCCCGTGGTCGCCAAGGAAGCCGTGCCGGTGGAGCGTGTTCGCCTGGACAAGGACACCGTCACCGAGCAGCAGCAGGTCAGCGACACGGTCCGCAAGGAGCAGATCGAGGTCGACACCGACGGGTCCACCCTCCGCCGCTGACACCCCCGGGGGGCGGGCCTCAGCGATGCCGGAGGCCCGCCCCC
>NZ_JBJGYW010000068.1:0-7766 GCF_054050215.1 Geodermatophilus sp. SYSU D01186
GGCGGCCCCCGGGGGGGGGGGCGGCGGGCGGCACGGGGGGGGGGCGGCGGGGGGGGGGGGGGGGGGGGCGCGCGGGGGGGGCCCCGCCCCCCCGGCGGGCTCAGCGGGTGGGCGCCATGCCCAGCCAGCGCCAGGCGTTGTTCCAGAGGATGTCCTCGAGGACGTCCTCGGGCAGCCCCATCGACTTCAGGGTGCGGCCGGCCGGCTCCTCGCGCGGCATGGCGGGGAAGTCGGAGCCGACCAGCAGCCGGTCGGAGCCGAGCAGGTCGATGAGGTAGGTCAGCGCCCGGCGGTCGAAGACCAGCGAGTCGTAGTAGAAGCGCCGCGCGAACTCCAGCGGCGACGGCCCGTCGTCGGGCATGACGGCGCGCTCGGGGTTCTTCGGCTCCTCGTTCCACGAGCCGCCCCAGAAGTACTGGTGGCGCGGGATCATCAGCGGGTAGCCGCCGGCCGCGTGGCTGAAGGAGATCCGCAGGTCGGGGCACTTGGCCGCGGTGCCGCCGGTGACCATGGAGGCCGCCGCGAAGGCGCCCTCGACGCCGACGACGTAGGTGCCCATGGCCGACATCGGCAGCCGCTCGGTCGGCGAGGGCATCGCGTGCACGAAGACCGACAGCCCCAGGCGCTCGACCTCGGCGAAGAACGGCAGGAACTTCTCGTGGCCGATCGAGGAGCCCAGGATGTTCGAGGCGATCTCGACGCCCTTGAGGCCCTGCTCCTTGATCGCGGCGAGCTCGGCGGTGGCGGCGTCCGGGTCCTGCATGGGGACCATGCCCAGGGCGATCAGCCGGGTCGGGTCGGCCTGCACCAGGGTGGCGCTGAACTCGTTGACGTGTCGGGCCAGCGACAGGCCGTCGTCCAGGGGGAGGTCGTAGCGCAGCAGCGGCGGCATCGGGGTGAGCACCTCGACGTCGACGCCGTTGGCGTCCATGGCCTCGATGCGGCGCTCGGCGTCGAAGAAGACGTCCTTGGCCTTGAACTGCATCTGCCCGAACAGCAGCGTGCGCGCGGTCTCGCCGTCCACGGCCTCCATGCGGGGGAAGCACTCGGGCGAGTCGGCCGGGTAGTCGTACGGCAGCAGGTGGGCGTGGGTGTCGATGAGCATGCGGTCCTCCGGTCAGAGGTTCGGGTGGACGGAGACGTGGACGGCGGACTCGCCGGACACCTCGCCGGCGAGGACCTCGATGGCGTGTGCCGTGTCGTCCAGGCCGAAGGTGTGGGTGTGCAGCCGCTCCAGCGGGAAGCGGCGGGACTCGATGAGCGCGATCGCCTCGGCCATCGCCTTGGCGTCGACGCCGAACGCGCCCTGGACGGTCAGCGCCCGGTTGATGATCAGGTCGGTGCGCAGGGGGATCTCGCGGTTGCCCTTGATGCCGGCGAGGACGACGCGCCCGCCGTGCTTGGTGGCCAGCAGCGCGTCGGTGACCGGGCCCGCGGCCATCGGGGTCAGCTCCAGGGTGACGTCGACGCCGCGGCCGCCGGTCAGGTCCTGCACCCGCTCGACGACGTCCTCGGCGGCGTCGCCGTCGACGACCAGGGCGTGGTCGGCGCCGAACTCCCGGGCCAGCGCCAGCTTGTGGGCGTCGGCCTCCAGGCCGGTGACCACGACCGTGCCCGCCCCGGCGGCCTTGGCGGCGATGACCGCGGCGATGCCGCGCAGGCCGGAGCCGAGCACGAGGACGGTGTCGCCGAGCTGGACCTGGCCGTAGTGGAGCGCCCACCGGACGCCGGCGCCCATCGAGTTGTACATGGCCGCGACCTCGACCGGCAGGCTGTTGTCGATCTTGTGGACGACGGACCCCGGGGCCAGGTACATGTACTCGGCGAACCCGCCCCACAGCGACGGCGCGACGTCGATCGGGGTGACGCCGTGGCCGCCGACGCGGTTGCGGCAGGCCTGGTAGTTGCCGACCAGGCAGTCGAAGCAGTTGCGGCACGGGATGACGACCTCGAGGGCGACCCGGTCCCCCGGCTGCACGCCCCAGCGCTTGGCGGCGTTCTCGCCGACCTCCTCGACGATGCCCATGGGCTCGTGGCCGGGGATGAACGCCGGGCTGTCCGGGCGCGCGTGGCCCTTGTAGAACTCGACGTCGCTGCCGCACAGGCCGTTGGCCTCCAGGCGGAGGAGGCCGTCGTCCGGCCCGACCTGGGGCCGGGGGAACTCCTGGATCTCGATCTTGCGCGGGCCCACCTGGACCGCGGCGCGCACCATGTCGGCCAATTCGTCCTCTTTCCTCGTACCGAGCCGGGAACCGGGCGCCGATCGGCGGGCGCCGTCCGGGCGCCGGACCCCGGGCGGGACCGCGCGGGGGCCCCGCACCACTCGTGTGCCGCGGGTCACGCTAGGTCGGCCGCGAGCGGCGTCACCACGGCACTTCCGCCGTGCGGTGGACCGGTCCCCCGTCCTCAGGCGGACGGCTGGAGGAGGAGACCGGGGTCGACGTCGGCGGGCGTGCGGCAGCCGGTGAGGGCCATGGCGCGCAGCAGCTCGGCCCGGAGCAGCTCCAGGACCCGCTCGACGCCGGCCTGCCCGCCGGCGGCCAGCCCGAAGAGGTAGGGGCGGCCGACCATCACCGCGGCGGCGCCGAGCGCGAGGGCCTTGAGGACGTCGGTGCCGCGCCGCACGCCGCCGTCCAGGAGGACCGGCACCCGCCCGGCCGCGGCCGCGACGACCGCCGGCAGCGCCTCGACGGTCGCCTGCACGCCGTCCAGCTGCCGCCCGCCGTGGTTGGACACGACGATCCCGTCGACGCCGGCGTCCAGCAGCCGCGGGACCTCCTCCGGCCGCAGCACGCCCTTGACCACCAGCGGCCCGGCCCACTGGTCGCGGACGAACGCCAGGTCGTCCCAGGTCACCGGCCGCGGCGAGGCGAGGACCTGCCGCTGCGTCGCCCAGGCCGACAGCCGGCCGTCGCGGCGCGTGGGCAGGTTGCCGCGGAGGAACTCCACCGCCCACGCCGGGCGCGAGGCGCCGTGCAGGAGCATCCCCGGCGTGGGGCGGACCGGCAGGGCGAAGCCGTTGCGGCGGTCGCGCTCGCGGCCGCCGAACACGGGCGTGTCCACGGTCAGCACCAGCACCCGGTAGCCGGCGGCGGCCACCCGCTCCAGCGCCGCCGGCACCTCCTCCCGCGCGGCCGGGAGGTACAGCTGGTACCAGAGCCCGCCCCCGCCGGCGCGGGACACCTCCTCCAGCGGGTAGCCGGTCACCGTGCTCTGCACGTAGACGGTGTCCTGGGCGGCCGCGGCGGCGGCGACGGCCAGCTCGGCCCGGCGGTGCGCGACCCGGCCGCCGCCGGTCGGGGCCAGCAGCACGGGCAGGGAGACCCGCCGGCCGAACAGCTGCACCGACGGGTCGACGTCGGCCACGTCGGCCAGGACGCGGGGCCGCAGCCGGATCTCCCGGAAGGCGGCCTCGTTGCGGGCCAGGGTCAGCTCGTCGTCGGCACCGCCGTCGACCATGTCGAACACCGGCCGCGGCAGGCGCCTCCGGGCCAGCTCGCGGACGTCGGCGAGGTTCACGGCCGAGCGCAGGCGCACGGTGCCTCCTTGCGGGCCCGGGGCCCGGAACGGCCCGGCGGGGACGGCCGGAGCCGTCCCCGCCGGGGATGAGCGGTCCCGCGGGCCCCGGTTCCCCGGGGCCCGCGAGCAGAGGGCGGGTCAGCCCTGGGCGCGCCAGACCTCGTCCCAGATGACGCCGGAGTTGACCAGCAGCGGCGGGATCTTGGTGGTCAGACCCGGACCCTGCACGCCCTCCACGGCGAGGTTGGCCGGCGCGAAGGCCAGACCGAAGGGAGCGTAGAAGTTGTCCGCGATCCGCTCGGCGGCCTGCCGGTACAGGTCGGCCCGGCCGTCCTCGTCCAGCGTGCCGGCCGCCTCGTTGAGCAGGGCGTCCAGCTCCGGGTCCGCGATGCCGCTGAACGGCGAGGTGGAGTTGAAGCGGAAGCCGACGCCGACACCGGCGGCGGGGTCCCAGGCGCCTGCGGTCTGCAGCATCGCCTGCCACTCGCCGGAGTTGAACGACTCCACGAGGCCGGAGAGCTGGAAGTCCTCGATGGTGACGTCGATGCCGGCCTCCTGCCACTGCGTCTGCAGCGCGGTGTTGATCTGCGTGGCGACGTAGTTGCTGATCGTGCCGAGGTTGACCGTCAGGCCGCCCAGCTCCTGCACCAGCTCCTTGGCGCGGTCCAGGTCGTACTCCGGGTAGCCGTCGACCTCGCGCTCGTAGAACTTGCCGCCCGGCGCGGTGAAGCCCTGGCTGACCTCGTAGGCACCGCCGAAGATGCCCTCGTTGATGGCCTCGAAGTCGGTGGCCCGGTAGATCGCCTCACGGGCCCGCGGGTCGGTGAACGGCCCGGTCTTGGTGTTGAGCTGGATGACGTAGGGCGAGGTCGCCGCCTGGATGGTCACCTGCATCTGCCCGTTGGCCTGCGCCTGCTCGACCAGCGGGGTGGTGTTCATGCCCTCGTAGGCCTGGGCCTGGCCGGCCTGCAGCGCCTGGTACGCGGGCTGGTCGCCGCCGATGGACTGGAAGGTGAGCTTGTCCAGGTAGGGCAGGCCCTCCTTGAAGTAGTTCGGGTTGCGCTCCAGCTCCAGCGTGGTGCTCAGCTGGTTCTCGACCACGGTGAAGGGGCCGGCGCCGACGGGCTTGATCTTGAAGGCGTCCTCGCCCATCTGCTGCAGCGCCGTCGGGGAGGCGATCCAGTTGACGTTGCTGGCCGGGAAGCCGGACATGACCGCGCCGTTGGGCGAGGTGAAGGTGATCGACACCGTCAGGGGGTCGATCACCTTGATCGGGTCGGTGGCCAGCTGCCAGGTCGGCTTGCAGCTGCAGGGCGCGGCGAGCGCGCGCTCCCAGTTGAACTTGACCGCCTCGGCGTCAAGCGGCGTCCCGTCGCTGAACTGGATGCCGTCGCGCAGCTTCACGGTCAGCGTGAGCCCGTCGTCGGACAGCTCGGCGCTCTCGGCCTGGTTGCCCTCGATGCGGGCGTTGGAGCCGTCGTCGTCGGCACGGAGCAGGAACAGGCCGCCGTAGATCGCCTGCATCATCGCGATGTTGGCGCCGCCGGTGGTGTTGGACGCCGGGTCCAGTCCGGTGGGCCAGCTGCCCGCGAACGCGGCGTCCTCGAGGACGGTCAGCTCGCCACCCTGCTGCGGTTCGCCGGCGGCGGCCTGGGTGCCGGTGTCGGTGTCGCCGGTGTCGCCACCGCCGCACGCGGACAGCGCGAGTGCGGTGGCCAGGAGGATGGACGGGATCGTCCTCTTCTTCATGTGGTTGCTCCCCTTGCTGGGTCGGCCTCGAGACAGGTGCGGGCTGAGCTGGGAGGTGCGGGTGGAGCCGCCGGCGGACCGCTGGTCACCGGCCGTGCCAGTGACGCGCGTCACTGCGTCGCACAAGATCCTGGGCGGCGCCGAGCGGACGGACCGGCGCTTGCACGTGGCGGAAGACAACTTCGGCACTGCCCGCTCCACCTGCGCGTTCGCGGATAACGAATCGGTCGCGATGGGCCGGGAGAGCGCCTGGCAGGGTGGGCGCCGTGGAGTTCGCTGACGTCGTCCGCCGTCGCCGGATGGTGCGGGACTACGACCCCGACCGGCCGGTCCCCCCGGAGGTGCGCGAGCGCCTGCTGGAGCACGCGATCCGGGCGCCGTCGGCCGGGTTCAGCCAGGGCTGGGCGTTCCTCGTGCTGGAGTCCGCCGAGGAGCGGGCGCGGTTCTGGGCGGCGACCACCGGCCCCGGCACCCCCGACCCCTGGCTGGTGCGGATGAGCCGGGCGCCGCTGCTGGTGGTGCCGATGTCGTCGAAGGCCGCCTACCTGGACCGCTACGCCGAGCCGGACAAGGGCTGGACCGACCGTGACGAGGCCCGCTGGCCGGTCCCCTACTGGGACGTCGACACCGGGATGGCGGCGCTGCTGGTGCTGCTGACCGCGGTCGACGAGGGGCTGGGGGCCTGCTTCTTCGGGGTCCCCGGCGAGCGGGTCGAGGCGTTCCGCGCCGCGTTCGGGGTCCCGGACACCCACCGGCCGGTCGGCTGCGTCTCGGTGGGGTACCCCGGCGCCGAGGACCGCCGCTCCCCCTCCCTGCGCCGCGGGCGGCGCGGCGTCGACGAGGTCGTGCACCGCGGTCGGTGGTGACCGGCGCCCCTGGTTGACTGCCGGCGTGACGATCGACGACGAGTCCCGCGCCGTCCTGGTCACGGGTGGCTCCCGCGGCATCGGCCGCGCCATCGCCCGGGCCTTCGCGGAGCGCGGCGACCGGGTCGCCGTCCACTGGGGCGCCTCGCGGGAGCGGGCCGAGCGGGTGCTCGCCGAGCTCCCCGGCGACGGCCACGTGCTGGTGCAGGCCGACCTCGGCGACGCCGCGGCGGTCGCCGGCATGGTGGACGACGCCGCCGCGGCCCTGGGCGGGCTGCAGGTGCTGGTCAACAACGCCGGGGTGTTCACCGCGCACCCGCCGCTGGCCACCTCCTACGAGCAGTGGCAGGAGGCCTGGTCGCGGACGCTGGCGGTCAACCTCGTCGGCGCCGCCAACGCCACCTTCCGGGCGGTGCCGCACCTGATCGCCGCGGGCGGGGGCGCGATCGTCAACGTCTCCAGCCGGGGCGCCTTCCGGGGCGAGCCCGACACCCCCGCGTACGGCGCGTCCAAGGCCGGTCTCAACGCCTTCGGGCAGTCGATGGCGCTCGCCCTCGCGCCGCACGGCATCGCGGTGGGCACGGTGGCCCCGGGCTTCGTGCAGACGGAGATGGCGCGGGAGGTGCTCGACGGGCCCGGCGGCGACGCGGTGCGGGCGCAGTCCCCCTACGGGCGGGTGGCCCGGCCCGAGGAGGTCGCGTCGGCGGTGCTGTGGCTGGCCTCGCCGGGGGCCCGGTTCTCCACCGGCACGATCATCGACGTCAACGGGGCCTCCTACCTGCGGAGCTAGCACTGTGTCCGCGACAGAACCGCCCGGCCGACTCGCGAGACCACCGCGCCCCGGGCCGGACCCGGTGAACGTCCACGCAACGACGCTCCGGGACATCGGCGCAAGGCGTCCGGCTTGACGATGTCTCCGCGGGAACGCTCACCGGGCGACAGCCGCGACGTGCTTCCGGGGCCGGCGACCGGTCTCGGCGAGAGGGTGCTGCAGGAAGGCAGTGCCTGAGCTCCTCTGCCGACCGGTCACCGCACTGGCTCCCTGCCGACCGTGAACATCCGATCGATCGTTCGCACCCACGCCGCCTGGATGTCCCGGGGCTGACCCTCGACGACGTTCCTCAGGTCGGCGAGCGCGCTGGGTCCCTCGTTGACGAGGATCTCGAAGCTGAGCCGAAACACCAGCTCACAGATCTCCTCCAACTCCAGACCTGCATCGAGCAGAGGCTGGATGATCCAGTGCCGCTCCTCTTCCGTCAGCCACACCACGACTGACCTTCGCGGGGCGCGGCCCGGGTGGATGCACGCCGAGAGGTCGCCGACGGGACTTCGTCAGCCGACCACACGGGGACAGCGAGCCGGCTGGGATCAGGAGTTGGTGGGCACACCGAGCCCGACCCCGACCTCGACCCTGTCCCCGTCCCAGAGCGGCCGACTGTGGGACACATGCGGCCGACGGCGTTCCCACCCGAATGTGTGGGAGGGGGCTCGCCGCCGCAGCACCCTGTTCTCGGTTGGGGGGGGGGGGGGGGGGGGGGGGGGGGGGGGGGGGGGGGGGGGGGGGGGGGGGGGGGGGGGCGCGGGGGGGGGGGGGCCGGGGGGGGCGCGAGGCGGCGCGCCGGCGTGGGGGGG
>NZ_JBJGYW010000069.1:0-7155 GCF_054050215.1 Geodermatophilus sp. SYSU D01186
CGGGTGCGCAGGCCGCACCCGGGCCACCCCGCTCAGGACGACGCGTCGGTGAGCAGCCTCCGCTGGTCGTCGGTGAGCACGAGGTCCTGCATGGGCAGCAGGTCGGCCAGCTGGTCCACCGACCGGCCGCTGGCGATCGGCGCCACCACGGTGGGCTGGTCGGCGAGCCAGCGCAGCGCCACCGCCGCACCGCTGACCCCGTGGGCCTGCGCCACCTCCTGCAGCGCGGCCAGCACGCGGTCGCCCCGCTCCCCCACGTACGCCGCCGCGCCCTTCGCCCGCGGCGAGTCGACCTGCTCCCCCGCCCGGTACTTGCCGGTCAGGAAACCCCTGGCCAGGGCGAAGTACGGCAGCACGCCGAGCCCGCGCTCCTCGACGACGTCGCGCAGCTCCGCCTCGTAGGCCGGCCGCTCCATGAGGTTGTAGTGCGGCTGCAGCGCCACGTAACCGGTCAGGCCGAGCCGCGCCGAGGTGTCCAGCGCCTCGGTCAGCCGCGCCGCCGAGTAGTTCGACGCCGCGGCGTGGCGGACCTTGCCGGCCTGCACCAGCTCGTCGAACGCCTGCAGCGTCTCCTCCAGCGGCGTCGTCTCGTCGTCGTAGTGCGCGTAGTAGAGGTCGATCCGGTCGGTCTGCAGCCGGCGCAGCGACCCCTCGGCCGCCGTGCGGATCGCCGCCGCGGACAGCGGGTGCTCCTTCTCCAGCGGCGAGGCCTTCGTCGCCACCACGACCCGGTCCCGCGCGCCGCGCGCCACCATCCAGGCGCCGAGGATCTCCTCCGACCGTCCCTTGCCGTAGGACTCCGCGGTGTCCACGAACGGGGCCTGCGTGGACGGCGTCGCGTCGGCGAAGCGGTCCAGCAGCGCGAAGGACGTCGCCTCGTCCGCCGTCCAGCCGAAGACGTTGCCGCCCAGGCACAGGTCGCTGACGTGCAGGTCGGTCCCGGGGATCTGCGGCATGCCCCCACGCTAGGTGCGCAGGGCCGCGCACGCCGCTCGATCGGGTGGGACCGATGGGGCGTGAGGGACCCGTCCCACCCCCCTCGGTGGCGGATCGTCAGTACGGCATGGCAGCGTGCCACCGGTCCGACCTCGGCGGACTGCCGCGGGCCGACCACCCCAGCCACTCTCGAGAGGAAGATCGTGAACAAGGCCGAACTCGTCTCCGCCATCGCCAAGCGGGCCGACGTGCCCACCTCGACCGTCGACTCGGTGCTCGCCGGGCTCCAGGACGAGCTCGTCGATGCCATCACCCGCGGTGAGAAGGTCGCCGTCTCCGGCCTGCTGACCGTCGAGCGCACCCAGCGTTCGGCGCGCACCGGCCGCAACCCGCAGACCGGCGAGTCCATCGACATCCCCGCGGCCAACACCGTCAAGGTCACCGCCGGCTCGAACCTGAAGAAGGCTGCGAGCAACGTCCCCGTCTGATCCACCCCGGCCCGTCGGGGCCGGCGGCCGCACCCGTGTGGGCTGACTCACAGCGTCGTGGGTCAGGATGCGGGGCGGGCGCCGCCCGACGGCGGGTGCGCCGACGAACGGAGGGCACGTGACGACGGAGCTGCAGGTGGACACCGACCCGGCCGAGGTGGGCTTCGACCCCGGCCGCCTGGCCCGCATCGACCGGCGGCTGGCCCGCTGGGTGGACGAGGGCCGGCTCCCCGGCTTCCTCGTGACGGTGGCCCGCCACGGCCGTCTGGTGCACGTGGGCCGGTACGGCTCCCGGGACGTCGAGGCCGGGCTGCCGGTCGAGACCGACACCCGCTGGCGCATCTACTCGATGACCAAGCCGATCACCTCCGTGGCGGCGATGATGCTGTACGAGGAGGGCGCCTTCGAGCTCTCCGACCCCATCGCGCGGTGGCTGCCCGAGTTCGCCGAGACCCGCGTGTACGTGGCCGGCTCGGCACTGAAGCCGGTGACCGCCCCGCAGACCGAGCCGATCCGCGTCTGGCACCTGCTCACCCACACCTCCGGTCTGACCTACGGGTTCCACCACGCCCACCCCGTCGACGCGATGTACCGGGCCGCCGGCCACGAGTGGGGCACCCCGGCCGGCGCGGACTGCGCGGAGGTCTGCCGGCAGTGGGCGGCCATCCCCCTGGTCTTCCAGCCGGGCTCGGAGTGGAACTACGGGGTCTCCACCGACGTCCTCGGCCGGCTGGTCGAGGTGCTCTCCGGCCAGCCGCTGGACGAGTTCTTCGAGCAGCGCATCTTCGCCCCGCTCGGCATGCGGGACACCTCCTTCGGGCTGCGCGAGGGCGACGACCCCGAGTCCCTGGCCCGCCTCTACACCGCCGTCCCGGGGCAGCCCGGCGGCGTGCCGACGACGTACGCCCCGCTCGACACGATGGGCGCGGCGGCGCTGCACAAGCCGGCGTTCCTCTCCGGTGGCGGCGGGCTGGTCTCCACCGCCGGTGACTACCTGCGCTTCATCGAGCTGCTCCGCCGCGGTGGCGCCCACGACGGCGGCCGCCTGCTCGGCCCGCGCACGATCGCGCACATGACCCGCAACCACCTGCCGGGGAACGCCGACCTGGAGTCCTTCGGCCGGCCGCTGTTCGCCGAGACGCCGCTGCGCGGGGTGGGCTTCGGGCTGGGGTTCTCGATGGTCATCGACCCCGCCCGCTACGGCGTGGTGGCCAGCGCCGGCGACTACAGCTGGGGCGGGGCGGCGTCCACCGCGTTCTACGTGGACCCGGTCGAGGACGTGACGGTGGGCTTCTACACCCAGCTGCTGCCCTCGAGCACGCTGCCGATCCGCAACTTCCTCCGCGCCCTGGTCAACCAGGCCCTGGTCGACTGACGGCGCCCCACCCGGTTCACGTGTAGCGGCGGGAGAGGGTGGTGGCGACCATCGCCGGCTTGGTGCCGCCCTCGACCTCCACGGTCACGGTCAGCGCCAGCTGGACGCCGCCGTCGACCGGGGTGGCCGAGTCGAGCACCGCACCGGCCCGCACCCGGCTGCCCACCGGCACCGGCGCGGGGAAGCGCACCTTCTCCGTGCCGTAGTTGACGGCCATGCGGAAGCCGGTGAACTCGACGATCTGCGGCGTCAGGGAGGGCAGCAGCGACAGCGTCAGGTAGCCGTGCGCGATCGGGCCGCCGAACGGGCTCTCCCGGCGGGCCCGCTCGGGGTCGACGTGGATCCACTGGTGGTCGCCGGTGGCCTCGGCGAACAGGTCCACCCGCTCCTGGGTGATCTCGACCCAGTCGCTGTGGCCGAGGTGCTGCCCGACCAGGCCCTGCACGCCCTCGACGCCGTGCGCCGTCGTCGCTGCCATCCCGTCGTCCTCCCGCCGTGCGGTCGTCTGGTTGGCTGACTCCACCACAGACGGACCGCGGACGGAGGACGGCTTGCTGCGTCTGGGAGCCCTCGACGTGCCACCCGGGCGGCTGGTCGTCATGGCGATCGTCAACCGCACGCCGGACTCGTTCTACGACCGCGGCGCCACCTACGAACTGGTCGCCGCCGTCGAGCGGGTGGACCGGGTGGTCGCCGAGGGCGCGGACATGGTGGACGTCGGCGGGGTGAAGGCCGCCCCCGGTGAGGACGTGGACGCCGCCGAGGAGATCCGGCGCACCGTCGACCTGGTCGCCGCCATCCGCGCGGCCCACCCGGCGCTGCCGATCTCGATCGACACGTGGCGCGCGGAGGTGGCGCGGGAGGCCCTGGCAGCCGGCGCCGACGTCGTCAACGACGCGTGGGGCGGGGTCGACCCGGAGCTGGCGGCCGTCGCCGCCGAGGCGGGTGCGGGGCTGGTCTGCACCCACGCCGGCGGCCTGCCACCGCGCACCCGGCCGCACCGGGTCACCTACGACGACGTGGTGGCCGACGTGGTGGCCCGGACGACGGCGCTGGCCGAGGCCGCCGTCGCCGCGGGCGTGGACCGGGAGCGGGTGCTGGTCGACCCCGGGCACGACTTCGGCAAGAACACCCGCCACTCGCTGGAGGCCACCCGGCGGCTGGACGAGCTGGTCGCCACCGGGTGGCCGGTGCTGGTGGCGCTGTCCAACAAGGACTTCGTCGGCGAGTCCCTCGACGTCCCCCTGGAGGAGCGGCTGACCGGCACCCTCGCGGCGACCACGGTGAGCGCCTGGCTCGGCGCGACGGTCTTCCGGGCGCACGACGTCGCCGCGACCCGGCAGACGCTGGACATGGTCGCGGCCATCCGCGGTGACCGGGAACCGCTGCGCACCACCCGCGGCCTCGCCTGATGCCCCTGGTGGCGCGCGCCCGGCGGGTCTAGCCTGCGCCGCACCGATCGGCCCGGGAGGTGGCGGCATGAGCGGCAGGGTCGTGCACTTCGAGCTCCCCTTCGACGACGGGGACCGTGCGCGCGGGTTCTACAAGGAGGCGTTCGGCTGGCAGGTCCAGGAGATGCCGGAGATGGCCTACACACTGGTCATGTCCGGCCCCAGCGGTGACCAGGGACCGACCGAGCCGGGCTTCATCAACGGCGGGATGATGGCCCGCGAGGGCGGTCCCTCGACCGCGCCGGTCATCGTCGTCGACGTGGAGAGCATCGACGTCGCCCTGGAGCGGATCGGCGAGCTCGGCGGGTCCACGGTGACGCCGAAGATGCCGGTGGGCGACATGGGCTTCGCCGCGTACGTGCGCGACCCGGAGGGCAACGTCATCGGCCTGTGGGAGACCGCCGGCTGAGCCGCGCGGCACAGGATCCGATGCGCACGTCCGGGGCCTCCTGACGTGCGCACCGGTTCCGACACGTGCGCCCGGCGGGGCGACGGTGGCGGTCGATAGGTTCCGCGCCATGGCCGCCACCGGGTTCCACACCGCCGACGAGCTCAACGCCCTGCTGCCGGGCACCCTCCCCGGCCTGCTGGGCCTGACGATCACCGCGCACGAGCCCGGACGGCTGGAGGCGGCCCTCGACGTGCGGCCGGAGCTGCTGGCCCCGAACGGCTACCTGCACGCGGCCACGGTGGTGGGGCTGGCCGACACCTCCTGCGGACTGGCCACCCGCGCGCTGCTGCCCGAGGGCTCCTCGGGGTTCACCACGATCGAGCTGAAGACCAACTTCCTGGGCACCGTCCGGGAGGGCCGGATCACCACGGTGGCCACCAACGCCCACGCCGGGCGGACGACGCAGGTGTGGGACGCCGTGGTGACCGCGGCGGGCTCGGGGAAGACGATCGCGCTGTTCCGCTGCACCCAGTCGGTGCTCTGGCCGCGGTGACCCGGGCGGGTGTCCCCTCTGTGGCGCAGGCCACGCCGGATGTGAGACTGACGCCACACCCGCCGAGAAGAGGAGTCCCCGTGGCGCTGGCCAGCCCGTATCCCGACGTCGAGATCCCGGACCTGTCGGTCCCCGCGTACGTCCTGACCGCCGGCGGGGCGCGGCCCGAGGCCCCTGCGCTCGTCGACGGGCTCAGCGGCGACACGATCACCCACGGCCAGCTCGCCGCCTACGTCGACCGCGTCGCGGCCGCACTGCACGCCCGGGGCCTGCGCAAGGGCGACGTGGTCGCGGTGTTCTGCCCGAACACGCCCTGGTACCCGGTGGTCTTCCACGGGATCGCCGCGGCCGGCTGCGTGATGTCGCCGATCAACTCCCTCTACACGCCCGACGAGATCGCCTTCCAGCTGCGCGACTCCGGGGCGAAGGTGCTCATCACCGTCTCGCCGTTCCTCGACCGCGCGAAGGCCGCCGTGCAGCAGGCGCCGGTCGAGGAGGTGGTCGTCATGGACGGCGCCGAGGGGCACGCCTCCCTGGTGGACCTGCTCAGCAGCGACGCCCCGTCGGTGCAGGTGGACATCGACCCGGCGAACGACCTGGTGACGCTGCCCTACTCCAGCGGCACGACCGGGCTGCCCAAGGGCGTCATGCTCACGCACCGCAACCTCGTGGCCAACGTGCTGCAGATGCGGCCGATCATGAACGCGCACGACGGCGACGAGCGGATCATCGCCGTCCTGCCGTTCTTCCACATCTACGGCCTGACCGTGCTGATGAACCAGGGCCTGGTCGCCGGCACGGTGGTGACGCTGCCCCGTTTCGACCTCGAGGAGTTCCTCCGGGTCATCCAGGACCAGAAGATCACGCGGGCGTTCGTGGCGCCGCCGATCGTGCTCGCGCTGGCCAAGCACCCGCTGGTCGACCAGTACGACCTCTCCTCCCTGCGCACCATCACCTCCGGTGCCGCGCCGCTGGACGAGGGGCTGGCGCTGGCCGCCGAGCAGCGGCTGCGCAAGGGCGCCCCGGAGGGGGTCACGATCGCGCAGGGCTACGGGATGACCGAGCTGTCGCCGGTCTCGCACAGCACCCCCGACGCCGGGATGGAGCCGCCCGGCTTCACCGGCCCGGTGCCGAAGGGCTCGGTCGGGGTGTCGGTGCCGAACACCGAGTGCCGCCTGGTCGACCCGGCCACCGGCGAGGACGTCGGCCCGGGCGAGCGCGGGGAGCTGTGGGTGCGCGGCCCGCAGGTCATGAAGGGCTACCTGAACAACCCGCAGGCCACCGCCGAGACCCTGGACGCCGAGGGGTGGCTGCACACCGGCGACGTCGCGGTGGTCGACGAGAACGGCGTCTACACCGTCGTCGACCGCGTCAAGGAGCTGATCAAGTACAAGGGCTACCAGGTGGCCCCGGCCGAGCTCGAGGCCGTGCTGCTCGGCCACCCGGAGATCGCCGACGCCGCCGTCATCGGGGTCAAGGACGCCGAAAGCGGCGAGGAGCTGCCCAAGGCGTTCGTCGTCCGGGCCGCCGGCTCGGCGCTGACGCCGGAGGCGGTCATGGAGTACATGGCCGAGAAGGTGGCGCCGCACAAGAAGGTGCGGCTCGTGGAGTTCATCGAGCAGGTGCCGAAGTCCTCGGCCGGCAAGATCCTGCGCAAGGAGCTCAGGGCCGCCCGCTGAGCGGACCGCTCCGGGCGCGCCGGCGGCCACGAGGCCGGTGCGCCCGGAGCGGGTTCAGCGGTGCGCCCGTGGCCCCGTCCCGGGACCCGCCGCGAGCCTGCGAGCGGTGGGCAGGACGGGGTCAGCCCACCGCCCGTGGCCCCGTCCCGGGACCCGCCGCGAGCCTGCGAGCGGTGGGCAGGACGGGGTCAGCCCACCGCCCGTGGCCCCGTCCCGGGACCTGCCGCGAGCCTGCGAGCGGTGGGCAGGACGGGGTCAGCCCACCGCCCGTGGCCCCGTCCC
>NZ_JBJGYW010000070.1:0-6824 GCF_054050215.1 Geodermatophilus sp. SYSU D01186
CCCCCCCCACCCACCCACCCGCCCCCCCCCCACCCCCCCACCCCACCCCCCACCCCCCCCCCCCCCCCCCCCCCCCCCCCCCCCCCCCCCCCCCCCCCCCCCCCCCCCCCCCCCCACTGCGAGGTGGTGCGCCGGGAGCGTCAGTGACGTTGCCGGGGTGGGGTCAGCGCTGCGGGCCGATCCCGTTGGAGTTGAGCCCCTCGATGATCCGGGAGGACTCGTCGAACCCGATCACCACGATGGCGTCGGGGTTGAAGTCGACCATCTGCTGGACCTCGGAGTCGAAGTTCGCAGCCTGCGGGTCGTAGATGATCGACTGGATGTCGCCCTCGGCGAGGCCGGCGGCCTGCAGGTTGTTGGCGACGTTCTCCGCCAGCCCGGTGCCGTACGGGTCGTTGAGGGCGAGGATGCCGACGGTGTTGTTGCCGTCCTCGATGATGAGGTCGGCCAGCGCCTCGGCCTGCAGGGTGTCCGGCGGGGCGGTGCGGAAGTACAGCCCGTTGTCGTTGTACGTCGTGAACTGGTCCGACGTGTTGGCCGGGGAGAACTGCAGGACGCCGGCACCGGTGATCGTGTCGATGACGGTCAGGCTCACACCCGAGGACGCCGCACCGATGATCGCGTTCGCGCCGGCCTGGAGCAGGGCGTCCACCGACTGGGTCGCGATGTCGGTGGTGGTGTCACCCGAGTCGCGCTGGATGAGCTGCACCTGCTGGCCCAGCACACCGCCGGCGGCGTTGATGTCGTTGACCGCCAGCTGCGCGCCGGCGATCTCCGGCGGCCCGAGGAAGGCCAGGTTGCCGGTCTCCGGCAGCAGGGTGCCGATGATCAGTGGCTCCGGCGAGGTGGTGCCGGCCGGCGCCGGGGCCGGACCCTCGTCCTGGGTGGCGTTCGCCTCGTCGCCCGGGATGACGTACCGCGTCTGGCTGTCGTCGATCCGGTTGTCGTCGCCGAACTGCTGGATGCCGATGCTCGCCTGGGCCGGCTCGCCGGCGTCGGTGAAGCTCAGCGGGCCGGACTGGCCGTCGTAGTCGGGGTTGCCGCCGCCGTTGACGATCTCCAGGCACGAGGTGAAGTCCTCGCACTTGTCGCCGCCTGCGGTGACGCCGTTGACGTAGGCCTTGAAGACGTTGGCGTCGGTGGTCCCGGCCATCTGCGAGGCGAGGGCCGTGATGACGATGGCGTCGTAGGTCTCACCGGCGTAGTTGAAGTCGACGAGGTCGGGGTTGACCTCGAGCAGCCGGTCGCGGAAGTCGCCGGACAGCTCGGTGAGGGGAAGCGTGCCCTTCATCCCCGCCAGCGCGCCCTCGCCGGAGAGCCGCTCACCGAGCGCGTTGCCCATGTTGCCGTCGGACCCGTAGACGTTGACCTGCTTCTCACCGCTGGCGGCGTCGCCCCCGCCACCGCTGCCGCCCTCGTCGTCGCCGCCGCCACCGCAGGCGGTCAGGACGAGCAGGGCCGCCGCGCTGATCGCGGCGCTCCGGGCGAGGATGCCTGTGCGCATCAAACAACTCCCACTGTGCTGTCGGTCGTGCACTCGGCCAGCCCTGGCCGGGTGGCCTGGTCAGTGGGGGGAAGGTAACTGCCGGATCCGGGCCCGGACCGGGGGTCGCCCGGACCGTGATGAGGTCGTGACCTCCCGGATCCCGGCCCGACACACAGCACGGGCCGGGCTCCTCACCCGGAGACGCGGATCACTCCGCGGGGGCGTCGGCCTCCTGCGGGTCGAGGATGCGCTGCGCCAGGGCCTTCATCGACGTCCGCTCGTTCATCGCCGTCCGCTGGATGAAGCGGAACGCCTCCGACTCCGTCATGCCCTGCTCGGCCATCAGCCGGCCCTTGGCCTTCTCGACGACCTTGCGGGCCTCCAGCCGCTCCTCCAGCGTCCGCACCTCGCCGTCGAGGGCGGACATCTCGGCGAACCGCGCCCGGGCGACCTCGATCGCCGGCACCAGGTCGTTCTTGGAGAACGGCTTCACCAGGTAGGCCATCGCGCCGGCGTCCCGTGCCCGCTCGACCAGCTCCCGCTGGCTGAACGCGGTGAGCACGATGACCGGCGCCACCCGGGCGGCGGCGATCTGCTCGGCGGCCGACAGCCCGTCGAGGACCGGCATCTGGATGTCGAGGATGACGAGGTCGGGACGCAGCTCCGTGGCGCGGTCGACCGCCTGCTGCCCGTCGCCGACCTCGGCGACGACGGTGTACCCCTCCTCCTCGAGCATCTCCTTGAGGTCGAGGCGGATGAGCGCCTCGTCCTCCGCGATGAGGACCCGGATCGACTCGCTGCTCACGCGCGGGAGCCTAGCGATGCCGGAGGGTCGGCGACGGACGGCTAGGCTGCTCGGGCAGCCGGGGCCCCGTCCCCGGCACGCCCCCGTACCCCAATCGGCAGAGGGAGCGGATTCAAAACCCGCGCAGTGTGCGTTCGAGTCGCACCGGGGGCACGTTCGGAAGAGCAGGACGCTGAGCGCACCCGTGTCCCGGCCGGGAGGCCCCCCGGGCCCCCGCGACCGGTCCACCCACGGCCAGGCGCCGTCCCCGGCGGCGCTGGGGCCCAGCCGATGCCCGCGCACTACGGTGACCCGGTGAGCTCGCCGACGCCGCCGCACATGACCCCCGAGCAGTTCCGGCAGCACGGGCACGAGGTCGTCGACTGGATCGCCGACTACTGGACCCGCATCGCCACCTTCCCGGTCCGCTCCCCCGTGGCGCCCGGCGACGTCCGCGAGTCCCTGCCCGCCTCGCCACCGGAGCAGGGTGAGCCGTTCGCGGCGGTCCTCGGCGACCTGGAGCGCGTCGTGCTGCCCGGCGTCACGCACTGGCAGCACCCCGGCTTCCTCGGCTACTTCCCGGCCAACACCTCCGGCCCGTCGGTCCTCGGCGACCTCGTCTCCTCGGGCCTCGGCGTCCAGGGGATGTCGTGGGTGACCAGCCCCGCGGCGACCGAGCTCGAGCAGCACGTCATGGACTGGTTCGCCGAGCTGCTCGGCCTGCCCGAGTCCTTCCGCTCCACCGGCAGCGGCGGCGGCGTGGTCCAGGACAGCAGCTCGGGCGCCAACCTGGTGGCGCTGCTGGCCGCCCTGCACCGGGCCAGCGGCGGGGCCACCGTGCGCGACGGGGTGCGGCCCGAGGAGTACACGGTCTACGTCTCCTCGGAGACCCACTCCTCGATGGAGAAGGCCGTGCGCATCGCGGGTCTGGGCACCGACGCCGTCCGCATCGTCGAGGTCGACGGCGATCTGGCGATGCGCCCCGCGGCCCTCGCCGCCCGCCTGGAGCGCGACACCGCCCGCGGCTTCCGCCCGGTCCTGGTCTGCGCCACCGTGGGGACGACGTCCACCACCGCCATCGACCCCCTCGCGGAGCTGGGCCCGATCTGCCACGAGCACGGCGTCTGGCTGCACGTCGACGCCGCCTACGCGGGCGTCAGCGCCGTCGCCCCGGAGCTCCGGGAGCTGCAGGCCGGGGTCGAGTGGGCCGACAGCTACACGACCGACGCGCACAAGTGGCTACTGACCGGCTTCGACGCGACGCTGTTCTGGGTCGCCGACCGCGCCGCGCTCACCGGGGCGCTGTCGATCCTGCCGGAGTACCTCCGCAACGCCGCCACCGACGCCGGCACCGTCGTCGACTACCGCGACTGGCAGATCGAGCTGGGCCGCCGCTTCCGCGCGCTCAAGCTCTGGTTCGTCCTGCGCTGGTACGGCGCCGAGGGGCTGCGCGCCCACATCCGCTCCGGCGTGGCGCTGGCGCAGGAGCTGGCCGCCTGGGCCGAGGCCGACGAGCGCTTCGACGTCGCGACCCGGCACCCGCTGTCGCTGGTGTGCCTGCGTCCCCGCTGGCCCGAGGAGGTGGACGCCGACGTCGCGACCATGACCCTCCTGGAGCGGCTCAACGACGGCGGCGAGGTCTTCCTGACCCACACCACCGTCCGCGGCCAGGTGGTGCTGCGGGTGGCCGTCGGCGCGCCCGCCACGACCCGGGCCCACGTCGAGCGGGCGTGGGCGCTGCTGTGCGAGGGGCACGACTGGCTGGCCGCCGACTTCGCCGAGTCCGCCGCCGAGCGGGCCCGGGCCGAGGCCGAGCGCCGCGCGGCCACCCTGGCGGCCGCCGACGCCGGCACGCCGGCCGACGACGTCCTGGAGGCCCCGGCCGCCCAGGACGAGTCGGCGGCGCAGGCGGAGGCGCAGCAGGAGCTCCTCCCGGAGCCGGCGACGGACGGCGCCGCCTCCCCCGCGCTGCCCGAGGCCGACGTCGCCACGGCACCGGCCGAGGAGGCCGCCGTCGCCGCGGAGACCGACGCCGCGGGCGCCCGGGGCACCGGCTCCTGAGCCGCCGGGCTCAGCGGCCGACGGCGCGCAGCAGTCCCTCCTGGGCGACGGTGGCCACGTGCGTGCCGTCGGCCGCCCAGATGCGGCCGAAGCACAGCGCCCGCCCTCCGGACGCGGCCGGGCTGTCGGTCTCGTAGAGGAACCACTCGTCGGCGCGGACCGGCGCGTGGAACCACACCGCGTGGTCCAGGCTGGCGCCGGCGTACCGGTCACCCCAGCCACCGACCCGCACCAGGCCGGCCCCGAGCAGCGTGAGGTCACTGACGAAGGTCAGCGCGGCCGCGTGCACGGCGGGCACGGCCGGGAGCCGCCCGGCGACCCGCATCCAGACCCGTGTCGGCGGCTCCTTGGCCTGCCCGTCGAAGGGGTCCTCGAGCAGCCGCTGCTCCACCGCCCGGCTGATCTCCATCGCGCCCGACCCCTCCTTGCCGTGGCGGGCGGCGAGGTCGGCCAGTGAGGGCAGCTCGTCCGGAGCAGGGACGGCGGGCATCGGCAGCGAGTGCTCGACGACGGCCGGCTCCTCGACGTGGAAGTCGGCGGTCAGCGCGAAGATGGCGACGTCCTCGCCCTTGCGCCGCTGGCAGCCGATGACCCGGCGGGTGGTGAACGACCGCCCGTCGCGGATGCGGTCCACGGTGTAGCGGATCTCCTCGTGCGGGTCACCGGGCCGCAGGAAGTAGGCGTGCAGCGAGTGCACGTCCCGGCCCGCCGGCACCGTCCGCCCGGCGGCCATCAGCGCCTGCCCCGCGACCTGCCCGCCGAAGATGCGCTGCAGCCGCGTGGTCGGCGTCTGGCCGACGAAGACGTCGCGCTCCCGCTCCTCGAGGTCGAGCACGTGCAGGAGCGCGGCGGCCTGGCTGTCGCCGTCCCCCGCCGGGCCGCTCATGAGTCGGTGCCCACCTCGTGGACCCGGATGAGGTTGGTGGAGCCGACGGTGTTGGGCGGGCTGCCCGCGACGACGACGACCCGGTCGCCCTCCTTGAGGCGGCCGATGGACAGCAGGGAGAAGTCCACCTGCCGCACCATGTCGTCGGTGTGCTGCACCTCGGGCACGAGGAAGGTCTCCACGCCCCAGGACAGCGCCAGCTGGCTGCGCACGCGGGCGTCGACGGTGAAGGCCAGCAGCGGCTGCCGCGGGTGCAGCGCGGCCAGCCGGCGGGCGGTGTCGCCGGTCTGCGTGAAGGTGGCCAGCGCCTTGACCGCGAGGGTCTCCCCGACGTCCTTGGCCGCGCGGACGATGGCCCCGGAGCGGGACCGGGAGATGCGCACGAGGTCGGGGACGGCGGTGTCGGCGCTCTCGACGGCGTCGATGATCCGCTCCATCGTGCGCACCGCGGCGATCGGGTAGCGGCCCACCGAGGTCTCCCCCGACAGCATGACCGCGTCGGCCCCGTCGAGGACGGCGTTGGCGACGTCGGAGGCCTCGGCGCGGGTGGGCCGCGAGGAGCTGATCATCGACTCGAGCATCTGGGTGGCCACGATGACCGGCTTGTTCCGCTCGCGGGCGGCCTGCACGGCGCGCTTCTGCACCAGCGGCACCTGCTCCAGCGGCAGCTCCACGCCGAGGTCGCCGCGGGCGACCATGACGCCGTCGAAGGCCTCGACGATCGCCTCGAGGTTCTCGACCGCCTCGGGCTTCTCCAGCTTGGCGATGACGGGGACGGAGATGTCCTCCTGCCGCATGATGTCGCGGACCAGCTCCACGTCGCGGGGCGAGCGCACGAACGACAGGGCGATGAAGTCCACGCCCAGGTGCAGGGCGAAGCGGAGGTCCTCCTCGTCCTTGTCCGACAGCGCGGGCACGCTCACCGCGACGCCGGGCAGCGACAGGCCCTTGTTGTTGGACACCTCGCCGCCCTCGACGACCAGGCACCAGACGTCGGGGCCGTCCACGCCCACGACCGACAGCGCCAGCTTGCCGTCGTCGACCAGCAGCCGGTCGCCGACGCGCGCGTCGGAGGCCAGGCCCTTGTAGGTGGTGGAGACCCGCTCGGCGGTGCCCTCAACGTCGTCGACGGTGACGCAGACCCGGCTGCCGGTGGGCCACACGACCGGGCCGTCGGTGAAGGTGCCCAGCCGGATCTTGGGGCCCTGGAGGTCGGCGAGGACGGCGACGGCGTGGCCGGTGCGGTCCGAGGCCTCGCGGACCAGGCGGTAGGCCTTCTCGTGATCGGCGTGTGCGCCGTGACTGAAGTTCAGCCGGGCGACGTCCATCCCGGACTCGACGAGGGAGGTGACCTGCTCCAGCGAACCGGTCGCCGGCCCGAGGGTGCAGACGATCTTGGCGCGACGCGACATGGCCCAAACGCTATCCGGCCCGCGCGCGCTTCGCGGGGAGGACCCCTGTGAGCGTTCACATCCGCGTGCGGAAACAGCCGGGGGGGGGGGGGGGGGGGGGGGGGGGGGCGGGGGGGGGGGGGGGGGGGGGGGGGGGGGGGGGGGGGGGGGGGGGGGGGGGGGGGGGGGGGGGGGGGGGGGGGGGGGGGGGGGGCG
>NZ_JBJGYW010000071.1:0-6579 GCF_054050215.1 Geodermatophilus sp. SYSU D01186
ATCCACACGGGGTATGTGCCCGTCTAGCCGGGGCGGTTTGGTTTGGTGGTGGCCCCCACCCCCGCCGCGTTTGGCGCGGCGCCGCCGGGTCCCGGGACCCGGCGGCGCGGCGTCGTCAGACGCTGACGGTGCTCGCGACGGCGCGGAGCTTGTGCCGCGCCAGGGCGAGGTTCGCCGTCACGCGGTTGAGCACGAGGTAGATGAACAGGCCGGAGTTGCCCTGCCCCTTGAGCACGTTGATCAGGTGGTACTGGTTCTGCAGCGTGATCAGGACGTCCTCGATCTCGTCCTTCAGCTCGAGGTCCTGGATGGTGCGCAGCTTCGCGCGCACCACGTTCGAGTTCCCCGCGGCCGCGACGTTGAGGTCGAACCCGGGCGTCCCTCCGGCCGCGAGGGCCATGCCGCTGTCGATGTCGACGATCGCGGCGCCGCTGGCGCCCTCGATCGCGAGCAGGTCGGCGATGACGTTGTCGAGCTGTGCCACGGATGGGGCTCCTGTCGTCTCGTTGGCGGGCCGCAGCGGGGTGCTGCGGACCGGATCGGGGGGCGTCCCGGCCGGGCCGGTCGAGCCGGACGCCTGTCGGCGCGCGGTGTGCCGGGGTGACGACGGTGCCGCTCCGACACGCGTCGCACCGGCCGGAGCACGGTGCGCGGCCTCCTCGTCGACGGCGGGCGGCACGTCCGGCTGCGGTGTCCGCCCCGGCCGGGACCCGTCGCCGGGTGCCCGATCCGGGTACGGCGGTCGCTGCGCGGCGAGCTCGTACGGGGTGGGGCGTCCCCACGGCCACAGCGACGCCCACCACCCGCTTGCCATGCCTTGTTCCGCCTTCGCCGAGGGGGCTCAGAACCCCAGACAACACGTCTCCGCGAGGCCGGGCAAACCGGTCGACGTATCTGCAGGTGAGCGCGCCGACACCGACGGCGACCGTCGCTGGACCCGTCGGGTCGGGCCCCCGCGCCACGGTCGGCGTGCGGTCCTGGCCGGGAAACCGGCCGGAGGGCGGTGGCCGGCCCTCCGGTACGTTCCGCGGGGACCGGAGCGGGCCGGCACCGAGCGCCGCCGTCAGGAGGAGACCGCCGTGAAGACCAGGGACCTCGCCTACGTCGCGCTCTTCGCCGCGATCGTGGCCGTGCTCGGGCTGCTGCCGCCGGTCCCCGTGCCGGGCATCCCGGTGCCGATCACGGCGCAGACCCTCGGCGTGATGCTGGCCGGCTCCGTGCTCGGCGCCAAGCGCGGCGGGCTGGCGCTGCTGGTGTTCCTGGCCGTGGTCGCCGTCGGCGCCCCGGTGCTGTCGGGGGGCCGCGGCGGCCTGGGCGTCTTCGTCGGTCCGACGGCCGGCTACCTGTACAGCTGGCCGGTCGCGGCGTTCGTGATCGGCTGGCTGACCCAGCTGTTCTGGCGGCGGTTCAACCTCGCCTGGGCGCTGGTGGCCAACCTGGTCGGCGGCGTGGTCGTCATCTACGCCATCGGCATCCCGTTCACCAGCCTCTACGCCGACATCCCGCTGTCGGCGTCGTTCACCGGCGCGCTGGCGTTCATCCCCGGTGACGTGGTCAAGGCCGTGGCCGCCTCGGTGGTGGCCGTCGCCGTCCGTCGCGCCTACCCGGTGATCGAGCTGCCCGCGCGGCGCGCCACCGCCGGCTGAGTCCGCTCGTGCGGTGGGGACGGCGCGCAGCCGCCGCGGCGTCCGCGGAGACCCTCCCGCGGACGGCGGTCGAGCTGCGCGGGGTCTCCCACGCCTACGGCGACCGCACCGTGCTCGCCGACGTCTCGGTGACCCTGACCGAATCCCGGGTGGGCGTGATCGGCGCCAACGGCTCGGGCAAGAGCACCTTCGCCCGGCTGCTCAACGGCCTGGTCGTGCCGACCGCGGGCACGGTGCTCGTCGACGGCCTGGACACCCGCACCCGGGCGCGGGAGGTGCGCCGGCGGGTCGGCTTCGTCTTCCAGGACCCCGACGCGCAGATCGTGCACCCCACCGTCGCCGAGGACCTCGCCTTCGGCCCGACCAACCAGGGGGTGGACGCCGCGGAGATCGCCCGGCGGGTGGACGACGTCCTGGCGCGGTACGGGCTGGCCGACCACCGCGACCACCCCGCGCACCTGCTGTCGGGCGGGCAGAAGCAGCTGCTGGCCATCGCCGGTGTCCTGGTGATGCACCCGGAGCGGATCGTGTTCGACGAGCCGACCACCCTGCTCGACCTCGCCAACACCCGGCGGGTGGCCCGCGTCATCGACGAGCTGGCGCAGGACGTCGTCGTGGTGACCCACCACCTGGACCTGCTGGCCGGCTTCGACCGGGTGCTGGTGTTCGAGGACGGCCGCGTCGCCGCCGACGGCTCGCCCGCCGAGACGGTGCCCTGGTACGTGGCGAGGATGGGCTGATGCTGTCGCTGTACCTCCCGGGCACCAGCCCGGTGCACCGCGCGCCGGCCGGCCTGAAGCTGGCCGTGCTGGCGTCGCTCGGCGTCGGGCTGTTCCTGGTGTCGCGGGTGGAGGTGGTGGCCGGGGCGCTGGTCGCCGTGCTGGCGCTGGGTCTGGTGGTGGCGCGGCTGCCTGCCCGCGCACTGTGGGCGCAGGTGCGGCCGGTGTGGGTCTGGCTGGCCGCGCTGTTCGTCGTCCACCTGGTCGTGACCGGGCCGCTGACCGGTGCGGTGGCGGTGCTGCGCCTGCTCACCCTGGTGGTGGCCGCGGCGATGGTCACCGCGACCACCCGCGTGACGGCGCTGGTGGCGGTCGTGGAGTGGCTGGCCGGGCCGCTGCGGGTGGTGGGCGTGCGCCCCGCGCGAGTGGGGCTGGTGGTCGCGATGACCCTGCGCTTCATCCCGCTGCTGGCCGAACGCGCGGCCCGGATCCGCGAGGCGCAGGCCGCACGGGGCGCCGAGCGCGTGCGGCTCGGGCTGCTCGTGCCGCTGATCATCTCGGTGCTGCAGCTGGCGCACACCCTCAGCGAGGCCCTCGACGCCCGGGGCGCCGACGACACGCCGCTGCGTGCGGCCGGCCCGACGGGAACGGCGTGACCGGGGCGGGCGTCGTGACCGGGATCTGGCTGACCGGGGAAGCGGCGGCGCCGATGCGGCGGGTGCCGTCGGCCCGGCTGCTGGCCGGCCGGGGCCTCGAGGGCGACCGGTACGCCCTCGGCGGCGGCACGTGGGCCCGGTACCCGGACCTGGAGAAGCAGCTGACGCTCATCGACGCCGGCGACGTGGCCGCCGTCGCGGCGGAGGTGGGCGTGGAGCTGACGCCCGGGGACACCCGCCGCAACGTGGTGACCACGGGGATCGACCTGCCGTCGCTGGTCGGCCGGTGGTTCGCCGTCGGCGACGCGCTGCTGTTCGGCATGAAGCGCTGCCCGCCGTGCACCCACCTGGAGCGGCTGACCGGGGCCCGGCTGGTCAAGGCGATGGTGCACCGCGGCGGGATCAACGCCGCGGTCTTCGCCGGCGCGCCGATCGCCGAGGGGGCGCCGGTGCGGCCGGTGACCGAGGAGGAGGCCGCCCGGCGGGGGGCGCCCACGGGCGCCGATCGCCCGGTGCCGCGGGTCGTCGGCGGCTGACCGCCCGCCACGCTCGCGGCCCGGTCGTCGGTCTCCGGGAGCTCGTGCTCTGCCCACCAGGGTGGGCAGAGCACGACCGCCGGTGGAACCCCGCCGCCGCCCGGGTCGTGGAACGGACGTGGACACGCTGCGGACGCTGCTCAACCTCGTCTGGCTGGTGTTCCAGGGCTGGATCCTGGCGCTGGCCTACGCCCTGGCCGGCCTGGTCGCCTGCCTGCTGGTCGTCACCATCCCGTTCGGCATCGCGGCGTTCCGGCTGGCGGGCTTCGTGGTCTGGCCCTTCGGCCGGACGACGGTGCCGGCGCCGGGGGCCGGAGCCGCCTCGGCCCTGGGCAACCTCGTGTGGTTCCTCGTGGCCGGGTGGTGGCTGGGCCTGATCCACGTCGTCAGCGGGATCGGCTTCTGCCTGACCATCGTCGGCATCCCGTTCGGGATCGCGTCGTTCAAGCTCGCCGCGGTCGGCCTCTTCCCGCTGGGCAAGCGGGTGGTGCCGACCGCTCCCCCGCGCGACTGGCTGCACGCCGGCTCGGGAGTGGTACGGACGGCGCCCGCCCGCTGAGCAGGCGGCGGGCGCTGGGGTGGCGGTTCAGGCCTCAGCCGGCTCGTCGGTCCAGCGGGCGAGGAACTCCTTCTCCCCCGGCGTGAGGCGGCGCGGCCGGTTGAGGGCGAAGTCGAAGGGGACCAGCAGGGTGCTGCCGGTGACGGCGAGCTGCCCGTGGTCGAACAACTCGTAGTGGCAGGTGAACGCCGCCGCCCGGATCCCGGACACCCAGACCTGCACCTCCAGGGGCTCGGCGTCGTAGACCACCGAGCGCTTGTACTGGATGTCGTGCCCGGCGACGACCAGCCCGCGCCGCATCCCGGTCGCCGAGTCGTGGGTCGGGTGCTCGAAGAACAGGTTCACCCGGGCCATCTCGAAGTAGCCGAGGAAGGCGACGTTGTTGATGTGCTGGTAGGCGTCCATGTCCGACCAGCGCATCGGGACGCGCACGGTGTGCCTCACGCGCTCCACCCTGCCGTACCGGGAGCGCCGTCCTGCACGCCGGTCCGCCGTCGACCCGGCCTCCGGTCGACGACGGCCCCGGCCCGAACGGCGGCGGCCGGCCGGAGCGGGTGCTCCGGCCGGCCGCCGGCGAGGTTCTCGCTGCGCTGTGCCGGGTCGGCCCCGTCCAGAGGCTCACCGCGAGCTCGCGAGCGGTGACGAGGACGGGTCCTTGTTCAGTCCCGGGTGAGCTTCCGGTAGGTGGCGCGGTGCGGGCGGGCCGCCTCCGGGCCGAGGCGCTCGACCTTGTTCTTCTCGTAGTCGGCGAAGTTGCCCTCGAACCAGAACCACTTGGACTCGCCCTCGTAGGCGAGGATGTGGGTCGCCACCCGGTCGAGGAACCAGCGGTCGTGGCTGACCACGACGGCGCAGCCAGGGAACTCCAGCAGCGCGCTCTCCAGGCTGGTCAGCGTCTCGGTGTCGAGGTCGTTGGTCGGCTCGTCGAGAAGCAGCAGGTTGCCACCCTGCTTGAGGGTCAAGGCGAGGTTGAGGCGGTTCCGCTCACCGCCGGAGAGCACGCCGGCCGGCTTCTGCTGGTCCGGGCCCTTGAACCCGAACGCGGCGACGTAGGCCCGCGACGGCATCTCCACGTTGCCGACCTTGATGTGGTCCAGGCCGTCGGACACGACGTCCCACAGCGTCTTCTTGGGGTCGATGCCGCTGCGGTTCTGCTCGACGTAGGAGAGCTTGACCGTCTCGCCGACCTTGATCTCGCCGTCGTCGGGCTTCTCCTCGCCGACCAGCATCTTGAACAGCGTGGTCTTGCCGACGCCGTTGGGGCCGACCACGCCGACGATGCCGTTGCGCGGCAGGGTGAACGACAGGTCGTCGATGAGCAGGCGATCACCGAAGCCCTTGGTGAGGTTCTTCGTCTCGACCACGACGTTGCCCAGGCGCGGGCCCGGCGGGATCTGGATCTCCTCGAAGTCCAGCTTGCGGTACTTCTCGGCCTCGGCCGCCATCTCCTCGTAGCGCTGGAGACGGGCCTTGCTCTTGGCCTGCCGGGCCTTGGCGCCCGACCGGACCCACTCCAGCTCCTCGGCCAGCCGCTTCTGCCGCTTGGCGTCCTTGGCGCCCTCGACCTTGAGGCGGGCGGCCTTGGTCTCCAGGTAGGTGGAGTAGTTGCCCTCGTACGGGTAGGCGCGGCCGCGGTCGAGCTCGAGGATCCACTGGGCGACGTTGTCGAGGAAGTACCGGTCGTGGGTGACGGCGACGACGGTGCCGGCGTACTTCTCCAGGTGCTGCTCCAGCCACGCCACGCTCTCGGCGTCGAGGTGGTTGGTGGGCTCGTCGAGCAGCAGCAGGTCGGGCGCCTCGAGCAGCAGCTTGCACAGCGCGACGCGGCGACGCTCACCACCGGAGAGGACGGTGACGTCGGCGTCGCCGGGCGGGCAGCGCAGCGCGTCCATGGCCTGCTCGATACGGGCGTCGAGCTCCCAGCCGTCGTGGTTCTCGATGACCTCCATGAGCTCGCCCTGCTCGGCGAGGAGCGCGTCGAAGTCGGCGTCGGGTTCCCCCATCGCCGCGCTGACCTCCTCGAAGCGGCTCAGCGCGTCGCGCAGGGGCTTGACCGCCTCCTCGACGTTGCCGCGCACGTCGAGCGCCTCGTTCAGCGGCGGCTCCTGCAGCAGGATGCCGACCGAGGCGTCCGGTGCGAGCATCGCCTCGCCGTTGGAGGGCTGCTGCATGCCGGCCATGATCTGGAGCACGGTCGACTTGCCGGCGCCGTTGGGGCCGACCACGCCGATCTTGGCGCCGGGCAGGAACGACAGGGTGACGTCGTCCAGGATCACCTTGTCGCCGTGCGCCTTGCGCGCACGCACCATGGTGTAGATGTACTGAGCCACTGGGCTTCGCAGGCCTTCCGTCGATTCGCGAGTGGGGGGGGGGGGGGGGGGGGGGGGGGGGCGGGGCCGCCCGCGCGCCGGCCCGCGCCCCCCCCCCCCCCCCCCCCCCCCCCCCCCCCGCCCCGCCCCCGGG
>NZ_JBJGYW010000072.1:0-5380 GCF_054050215.1 Geodermatophilus sp. SYSU D01186
GGGGCCCGGCCGGGCCCCGCGGCACGGGCGGGTCAGGCCTTGGGGCCGCCCGCGGCGTAGACGACCTGCCCGGAGACGAAGCCGGCGCCCTCGCTGACGAAGAACGACACCAGGTGGGCGATGTCCTCGGGCTGCCCGACGCGCTGCACCGGGATCTCCTTGGCCGCGCCGGCGATGAAGTCCTCGAACGGGACGCCGAGGCGCTCGGCGGTCGCCTTGGTCATCTCGGTCTGGATGAACCCGGGGGCGATGGCGTTGGCGGTGACGCCGAACTTGCCCAGCTCGATGGCGAGGGTCTTGGTGAAGCCCTGCAGGCCGGCCTTGGCCGCCGAGTAGTTGGCCTGGCCGCGGTTGCCCAGCGCCGAGGTGCTCGACAGGTTGACCACGCGACCCCAGCGGGCCTCGATCATGTGCTTCTGCACCGCGCGGGTCATGAGGAACGCGCCACGCAGGTGGACGTTCATGACCGTGTCCCAGTCGGACTCGGTCATCTTGAACAGCAGGTTGTCGCGGGTGACACCGGCGTTGTTGACCAGGACGGTCGGCGCGCCCAGCTCGGCGGCGACGCGGCCGACCGCGGCCTCCACCTGCTCCGGGTCGCTGACGTCGGCACCGACGGCGAGTGCCCGGCCCCCGGCGGCCTCGATGGCCTGCACGGTCTCCTTGCCGGCGGTCTCCTCCAGGTCGACCACGCCCACGGCGAACCCGTCCTGCGCCAGTCGCAGGGCGGTGGCCGCGCCGATGCCGCGCGCGGCCCCGGTCACGATGGCCACGCGGGCGCCGGTGCTGCTTGCCTCGCTCATACGGGAGATCCCTTTCGTGTCTGCACCTTCCGGTGCGCTGCCGACACGGTACGGCGGCGAGGCGGGAGGGCTACCGACCGGTAGCCCCGGCGCGTCGGCGTCCCGGAGGACCGCCAGGTCAGGGCCAGATGCTGGCGACGACGATCGCGGCGACGGCGACCTGCACGGCTCCCAGCACGAGGCTGGCGGGGTGGAAGGCCACCTCGGTGACGTGGGCGCCGAGCTTGCCGGGGGTGATGAGGTCGAGGACGACGAACGCGACGGCCTGGAGCAGCACCCCCAGCACCCCGAAGACCACCGTGTAGAGCAGCGCCTCGCCGAAGCCGTTCGTGGCGTTCGTCCAGATCGCGGCGAACACGACGGCGCCCTGGCCCAGGAAGCCCGTGGCCAGCACGAGGCCGGCGTTGACCGACCGCTCCTCGTGGATGTGCCGGCCGAGGCGACCGGGGGTGAGCAGGTCGAGGACGACGAAACCGAGGGTCAGCAGCGCGATGCCGAGCCCGGTGTAGGCAACGGCGTAACCGATGCTGGCCAGCACGATGGACCTCCGACGGTCGGGGACTCGGGCGGGACAAGTCCTACCGCACGGCGGTCCGATCCCCCTCCCGGCGTGCCGCTGGACCGCCGCCTCAGCCGGCCCGGACGACGTCCACCCGGTCGAAGCCCTCCTCCGGCGCGGGCGGCACGAACCGCGCGGCGGTGCCGAACAGCCCGGCCAGGGGCACGCGGGCGCGGCCCTCGCGGGTGCCGTTGCGTGCCACACAGGTGTCGACGGGGGTGTCGACCCAGACGGCGCGGACGCCGGCGCCGGCGGCGCGGGCCGCCGCGACGAGCGGGGCGCGGTCCTCCGGCGTGGGGTTGGTGTTGTCCACGACGACGCTCGCGCCCCGCGCCAGCAGCTCGGCGACCACCCGCCGCTGGCGTGCCTCGCGGCGGCGGGCGTTGGGCCAGTGGTCCTTGCTGACGACCACGTGGGTGCCGGCGAGGTGCTCGCCCACCCACGTGGACTTCCCGCTGCCCTGCAGGCCCGCCATCACGACGAGTTCCTGCCCGGCCGGCGCCTGGGTCAGGCCGACTGCCGCAGCGGGGTCACCTCGGCGTCGTCCGGCGTGCGGCGCGGCGCCGGGTGCTCCACCAGCGCGAGCACCCGTCCGGCCATGAACCGGGCCGTGCGGACCGGGGTGCCCCCACGGGTGCTCTCGGTGACCTCCACGAGACCCCGGCCGTGGGTCACGTCCACCCGCCGTCCGGCGCGGGTGGCCTCGATGTCGTAGGTGCGGGTCGTGCCCCCGGCATCGATCACGACCTCGACGCGATCGCCCTTCATCTGTGCCTCCGAAGACGTCTCGCCGGGCGGCGTGCCCGACATGGTGACAACGTCCTCCGGGGGTCTGACATTCCGTGCTGACCTGCGCGTTCAGTCCCCGGACCGGTCCTGCGCACGGGCCGGTTCCCCGGTCTCCGGCACCGGCGGCTCCTCTCCCGGGGCGGGCGCGTCGGAGTGCCGCCGGCCGGGCAGGTGCGGCTGGAGCGCGCGCACCGACGCGAGCGCCGCCCGCCGGGCGTGGGTCCGCTGCCGGGCGCGGCTGGTCCGCGGGGCCCGCGGCTCCTCGCGCAGCAGGGCGTCCAACCAGTGGCCTCGCGGGTCGACGTCCACGAGCATCGCCTTGACCAGCAGCGTCAGCGGGATGGCCAGCAGCGCACCCAGCGCGCCGAGCACCCAGCCCCAGAACAGCAGCGCGACGAAGGTGACCGTCATGGACAGGCCCACCGAGTCGCCCACGAACCGGGGCTGGATCAGCGTCTGGACGACGAAGTTGAGCAGCGCGTAGACCGCGACGACCACCCAGAAGGTCGACCACCCGCCGCTGAGCAGGCCCAGGATGGCCGGGGGCACCAGCCCGAGGACGAACCCGATGTTGGGCACGTAGTTGGTGATGAACGACAGCAGCCCCCACACCACCGGCAGCGGGATGCCGATGATCGCCAGTGCGATCCCGTCCCCGATCGCGACGATCCCCCCGAACACCGTGCTGACCAGCAGGTAGCTGCGCGTGCCGCGGGCGAACAGGCCCAGCGCGATCGGCAGGTGCGGGCGCTCGGTGGCCACCAGCGCCAGCCGCCGTCCGAACCCGCCGGACTCGATGGCGAGGAAGACGATCGACGACAGCAGGAGGACCAGCGTGGTCGCGGCGTCCGAGACCCGGGAGAGTAACCCGGTGGCGACGCCGACCAGCTGGCTGTAGTCGAACTGCGCGACCAGGTCCGACAGCTGCCCGGAGACGATGCCCCGGTCGTTGAGGTCGTCGACCACCGACGCCAGCAGCTGCTCGGCCGAGCCGGCGTAGTCGGGCAGCAGGTTGGCGAACTGGGCGATCGACACCACCAGCAGCGCCACGAAGGCCAGCAGGATGCCCCACACCAGCACGAGCAGGACCGTGGCGCTGAGCCAGCGCGGCCACCCGTGCCGCTGCAGGAAGCGCTGCACCGGCATGAGGGCGATGACGACCACGAGGGCGAGCAACACCGGGCCGACCAGCCAGGCGATCGACCGGACGCCGGCGATCGCGATCGTGGCCGCCGCGCAGCCGACCAGCAGGACCAGCCAGCGCGGCAGCCCCGCGGTCGAGGGGCCGACCTCCGTGCGGGTGCCGGCCTCGGTGGCCGCGCCGGACGCCGCCTCACCGGAGACCGCCCCGGCGGCCGCGGCCCGGTCGACCGCGGCGGCCGCGACCGAGGTCTCCTCGGCGGCGGCGTCGTGGACCGCGGCGGCCACCTCGGCCGGGCCCGGCGCCGCGGGGGTGTCGGTCCCGGTGCCCGGGAGCCGCTGGGAAGCGACCATCGTCCGCGCCGGCTCAGCCCGCGGCGCGGACGTCGGTCCGCCGCCCGCCGGCCGTCTCGACGTCGCTCGTGCCCATGTGCACTCCGCCTCTCCCCCGTGCGGCGCCCGCAGTACCCGGGCACCAGCGTGGCATGCCGGGCCGGCGGGCTCAGTACCCGCACCGTCCAGCAGCGCGGCCTTCGCGCTCAGCCGAGGGCGACCCGGTCGGTGAGGGCCAGCACGCGGCGCCAGACGTCGGCGCAGGCCTCGGCCCAGTCGCCGTACGCGCGGTCGAAGAACGAGTGCGGCGCGCCGTCGTAGACGGCGGTCTCCACCTCCGCGCCGCCGGCGCGCAGCTTGGCGGCCAGCTCCAGCTGGTCCTCCACCGGCGTCGCACTGTCGGCCCCGGCGATGACCATCAGGGTCGGCCGCGTGGCGGGGGCCTCGCCGACCATCGCCGGCCGGCCGTAGAAGCCGACGCAGGCGGCCACGTCCAGGTCACCGCCGGCCAGCCGCCACGAGTGGCTGCCGCCGAAGCAGAAGCCGACGGTCACCACCGGCAGGTCCGGGCGGGTGCGCTCGCGCAGGTAGGCGATCGCCGCGGCGACGTCGGCGTCCACGCCCGCGGGAGTGGTCTGCGGGATGTGCGTCTGCCAGTCGAAGTCCTGCTCGCGGGTGCCCGTGGGCGGCAGCTCCGCCGTCCGCCCGAAGTAGTCGACGGCCAGGGCGGGGAGCCCGGCCTCGGCGAAGCGCTCCGCGAGGGCGACGTAGTAGGGGTGCAGCCCGCGGATGTCGGGCAGGACGACGACCCCGACGCGGGCCGGGCCGTCGGGTGCGGCGTAGGCGGCGGCGAACTCGGTGCCGTCGGCCGCGGTCAGGGTCAGGGTGCCGCGCTCGGCGACGTCGCCGCTGCGGGGCGGCGCGGGTGGGCGGCTGTCGGTGTCGTGGCACATGACCGGTGTTCTACCGGGCGTGGCCGGGCGCCGCCCCCCGGCCCCGGGTCAGGTGTCGGCGGCGTCGTCGGCCGCGGCCGGGGAACCGCCGAAGACGCCGGCGGCGACCTCGCGGCGGGCGTCGGCGAGCCAGTGGTGCTGCTTGTCGGCCTGCTCGATGAGCCGGTGGAACAGCGCGGCGTCGATGCGCGGATCGGTCTCGGCCAGGGCGCGCAGCGTCTCGAAGCCGGCCCGCTTGGCCAGCACGGCGGTGGCGATGAACTCGAGCTCGACGACGTCCGACAGCGGCGACCGGGACAGCAGGTGCCCGTTGAGCTTCGCCCGCGACACCTTCTCGCCCAGCCACGAGATGGCCTGCTTGTACTGCCGGACCGGGATGCCGAGGGTCCGCATGGTCGACTCCAGGGCCGACCGTTCCTCGCGCAGCTCGTCGAGCAGCTCCTCCATGCGCTGCTCGTACGCCCCACCGCGGTGCCGGCCGAGCATCCGGCTGACCAGCTCGATCCCGCCGGTGGCGGCGGCCAGGTGGTCGTTGGTGTAGACGCCGAGCAGCTCGACGTTGCGGATCCCGCCTGAGGCGGACGGCTCGGGCACGGGCTCTCCCAGGGGGCGGACGGCGGTGGCGCCCCATTCTCGCTGCCCGGTGATCACCGCGCGCGACGACGGCGTCCGGGGAGGACGCTCCTATGCCGCGTCAAGGGCTGAGGGTGGGGTTTCGAGGCGTCGGTAGAGCTCGCGGGCGATGTAGCGCTTGAGGCAGCGTGTGATCTCGCGGTCGGTCCTGCCCTCGGCGCGGCGGCGGT
>NZ_JBJGYW010000073.1:0-4691 GCF_054050215.1 Geodermatophilus sp. SYSU D01186
TGAGATCTCGTGGGCCCCCCCGCGGGGCCCCCCCCCCCCGGCCTCCCCCCGGGGGGGGGGGGCCCCCGGGGGCGCGGCCCCCCCCCCCCCGCCACCCCTCACCAGACCGCCCGTGCCGTGAGGGACGGCGCGGATCCCGCTGACCAGAAGCGGCGGCATCGCCCCCATGGGCCAGCGCTGGGAGCGCACCCTGGCCGAGGTCGAGGCCGAGGCTCCCCGCGCAGCCGCCGAGGCCCGCGGCACCGACCCGGTCGCCGCCGTGCGCGCCGAGACCCAGTCCTACGCCGACAGCAACGGCCGGGACACCCGCACGATCGCCGCTCCGGCCCAGACCCACCCCGACGGCGGAGCCACCGGCTCCGCCAGCAGTGAGCCCCCGCCCGGCCCGGCGGACGTCCGACCACGGCGCCCGCCGAGCCGGGTTCCCTCATTCCAGGAGTTCCCGTGACCGAACGCACCTCGCCTGACCCGACGGTGTCCACCCAAGGGGCGCACAGCACCCGAGGGGCCGCCCGCGACGCCGTCGACGCCCAGCACGCCCGCTACGGCGGCATCAAGTGGGGCGCGGCCTTCTTCGGCTGGCTCTCGGCCAACGGGCTGGCCGTGCTGCTGCTCGCCATCCTCTCCGCGGCCGGCGTCGCCTTCGGCCTGACCCAGGTCTCCTCCGCCGACCAGGCCACGCAGGAGGCCACCGCTCAGGCCGAGACGATCGGCATCACCGGCGGCATCGCGTTGCTGGTCGTGCTCTTCCTCGCCTACCTGGCCGGCGGCTACGTCGCCGGCCGGATGGCCCGCTTCGACGGCCTCAAGCAGGGCCTCGCGGTGTGGATCATCGGCTTGCTCGTCGTCGTCCTGCTCGCCGTCGCGGGCGCCTTCCTGGGCGCGCAGTACAACGTCCTCTCGCAGCTGAACCTGCCGAGCCTCCCGATCAGCAGCGGCACGGCCACCACGGCCGGCATCATCGCCGGCATCGCCGCCCTGGTGATCACCCTGGTCGGCGCCGTCCTCGGCGGCAAGCTGGGCGAGCGCTACCACCGCAAGGTCGACCGCGCCGGCTACGACGCCTGACCAATGGCAGCCGGTGCGCCTGTCGGACCCGCCGAACGCGGGACCGGCAGGCGGCCCGGTGCACATGGCCGGAGTGGCGAGCGTGATGAGCCGAGCCCTCAGACGCAGAGGAACGTCAACCCCCAGTCCCGGTTGGGGAGCTGCCACTCGCAAGCCCGCGCCTACTGCGGACCCGCACACGGGAAGCAGTGGGCGGTGATGGATGCGGAACCGCCCGCCCAGCTGGAACTCTCAGGCGGCGCCTCCTCGGCGCTGTACCGACTGGTTCGCCGGCCGGGCTCAGGCCGACCGGCGCGTGATCAGCTCGGCAACTACGTCTACGTGCCCACGATGGGTGCCGGCGGCGAGCCATCGAAGTGACCCGGCCTCGGCGGACCGGCGAGCAAGTGGCCGACCCACATGGAGCTCGCCGGCGTTCTGCCTGATCGTGGTCGAGCAGCCACCGGCGCTCGAACCCGGCCCGGGCCTGTTCGTCCTTCAGCCACGCGTCGGCTCGCCGAAGGAGGTGCCCATGGTCACGCGACAGTGTGCCCGTCGGCCATCCGGCGACAGCGCCACGCCCGAGGCCACCACCCGACCGCAACAGCCACGCCGGAAGAACCGACCGGCCGTTGCGTGCCGCCGAGGCGACGGCGCAACGCTCTACGGAGACGATGTATGACGCGTAGCTAGATTGGGCACGATCGAGCCGTGAAGACTCTGGTCGCTGCCGTCCTCGGCGGTTTCCTGACCCTCTCCGGCATCGCGCTACTCGTGCTGCCTGGTCCCGGCTTCGTGCTGATCGCCGCTGGCCTGGCGGTACTGGCCACGCGCTTCTCCTGGGCGAAGAAGCCACTGGACTACGCCATGGAGAAGGCACAGGAGGGCGTCGAGGAGGTCGCCAAGAGCCCCTGGCGGGCCGCCGGGGCTGCGCTGGCTGCCCTTGTCCTGATCGCGCTCGGCGTGCTTGCTCTAGTGGGGGTGGACTTGCCGCTCATGAATGCGTTCACCGCCATTGTGCTCATCCTCTCCGGGCTCTTCCTGGTCGGCACGGTCGTCTTCGCGCGCCGCCAGGAGAAGCTGCTGCAGGCCCGGATGCACCGCCCTGCGGGCCTTCGCGGCACGGCCGGGGCTTTCCGAGCGGCGCCGCGGACCGACTGAGCAGCGCGGGCCGGCCCGGGCGGAACGTCAGCGGCCGAACCGCCGTCCGCACACGCCTGCCCGACCTTCGACAACAGCCTTCCACGGCGGCGCCGCCGACTTGAGCGCTCCGCCTTCCGGCGCTCCCCGCACTACTGCCCTCCTGCTCTTGAGCACACGACTGTCGAACAGCCCGCCAGTCAGCGAGTGGAGCCGGCACGTCGAGCAGCTCGCCGGCAGCGGCGTCCGGAGGGAGGCAGAGCTGCTGCAGCCAATGCGGTGCAGCACGGGCCGCCAGCGACAGGACTCGTCCGACCGCGACGATGAACGGGCTCGGGAAGGGACGCTGCCACCGTCCAGCTACCGCATCGCGGCATGTGCTGGTGTGCCCCGCCCTCCCCCGACTGCGCCGCGCCCTGATGTCATTCGAGGTCGACCCTGGATGTCCCCGCAAGGAGGGCTTCGTCGTCCCGCACCCGCTGGACGGGTCTGCCCCCGGGCCGGTTGCCTACTGTCCTTCCTGTGCAACAACAATCCGGAGAACGCAGCCGACTCCAGGTGATCGCGGCCCAGTTGGACGCGGTCATCGACAGCGCGCCGTTCGGCATCGGATTGTTCGACGAAGCCATCCGGCACGTACGGGTCAATCCGGTGCTCGCGGAGATGAACGGGTTGCCGGCCGCCGAGCTGCTGGGCCGGACGCCCGCCGAGCTGCATCCGGGGGTGGGTGCCGAAGCTGAGGTGATGTACCGCGAGGTCATGAGCTCGGGGCGTCCGCGGCGGGACGTTCTCCTGACCGGCGCGGTGGGCAACCGGCCAGCAGACATCCGCCACTGGAACGCGAGCTTCTTCCCCGTCCGGCACGACGGTGAGGTCATCGGACTGTGCGTCGTGGTGGCCGACGTCACCACCGAGCGGCAACTCGCTGATGCGCTGGCCGCCTCCGAGGAACGCCACCGCCTGCTCGCCGAGGACCTGCAACGCAGTCTCTTGCCCCCTGCTCTGCCGCAGCCCGCCGGGGTGGAACTCGGCGCCGTGTACCGGCCCGGCGGGGCGGCGTCCACCGTCGGCGGTGACTTCTACGACCTCATCGAGGTCGACGACTCTTCCTGGCTGCTGGTCATCGGTGACGTCGAAGGCACCGGGGCGGTGGCCGCTTCCCTCACAGCCGCCGTCCGCTACGCGATCCGGACCGCCGCCGTGCGCACGTCCGATCCCGCGGACGTGCTGGACACCGCCAACGCCGTCCTGCTGCGGCAAGGAATGCCGAACGGCACCTGCACCGTCGCCTGCGTCCTGGCTCGACGGTCCGGCGCCCGAATCGACCTGCGCTCGGCATCCGCCGGCCACCCCCTGCCCCTGATCCTCCGCGGCGGCACCGGCGCCGTGGAGGAGTTGGGCGTCCCCGGGACGCTGCTGGGGAGCCTGCCCACAATCGGCGTTCCGGTGGCGGAGGCGACCCTGGCGCCCGGCGACGTGCTGGTCTTCTACACCGACGGGGTCACCGAAGCGCGGTACCGGGCCAGCGATGGCAGCCTCGAACTGTTCGGCGAGGAACGACTGCGGTCGCTGCTCGTTTCGGCGCGGGGAGCCGACGCCGCCGCCATCGCCGAGCGCGTGGAGACGTCGGTCCTGCAGTTCCGGTCAAGTCATCTGGCTGATGATCTCGCCGTCCTCGCGCTACGCGTCACCGGCGACAGCTGAGCTCTCGCAGCCGGCAGCGGCCGGAACGTCAGTGGACCCCGACGGGCGATGACAGACCGGGAGGCACGGCCGGCGCCGCGCGGGCGTGCGGCACCGCTCGCCGGTCGGGCAGAGTCCCTCGCCGCAATCCCCACGGCTTCGCTGACGCACGTGCTCGTCCCGGGTCACACACAGGACAGCCACCAGGTGGCGCGCAGGGGTCCGAGGTCGCATGTCCGGTGGCGGCGAGTTTGCAGGCGTCATGCGCGACAGGACTCGTGTCCCCGAGGCCGCCGCCGAATGCACCCCTGCCTCGTCCAACCAAGCGCGAAAGAGGCATCGGTCTAACGCCCCCTCGGAGTGAGCACCGTCCCACGTCATGCGGCCCTCGCTGGCGAGGCTGCCGACCGGATGGGCGCCCTGCTGCTGACAGGTGAGGGCAGGCAAAGTGCAACCACAACGGCAACCAGAAACGAGATCGGACCAGGGCCTTCTGATGAAAGCCCTGGTCCGAGGGTGGAGCTGAGGGGACTCGAACCCCTGACCCCCACACTGCCAGTGTGGTGCGCTACCAGCTGCGCCACAGCCCCTTGCCGACCCGGTCTGGTGTGTCCGAGCCGGGAGCAACTGTACAGGGCCCTGACGGGGTGCCGGCGCAGGGGGGTCGGTGCGGCGGGGCGCCGCCGGGAGGAGTGGACGCTCCTATGCCGCGTCAAGGGCTGAGGGTGGGGTTTCGAGGCGTCGGTAGAGCTCGCGGGCGATGTAGCGCTTGAGGCAGCGTGTGATCTCGCGGTCGGTCCTGCCCTCGGCGCGGCGGCGGT
>NZ_JBJGYW010000074.1:0-1443 GCF_054050215.1 Geodermatophilus sp. SYSU D01186
CGCGCCGTCTAGGCGGAGACCCAGCCCCCCACCCACCACGCGCCCCCCCCCCCCCCCACCCCCACGCGCTCCCCAGCGCCCGCCGCCCCCCCCCCCCCCCCCCCCCCCCCCCCCAACGCAGGCAGAACCGGCTCGGCCGGTTCTCGGCACCACAGCTTGAACAGCACATCCGCCTGCTCCTCCCCACGCGGTCGGCCTCTCGCCCGTGGACGATTCACCGACGCGTGACGGGGAGGTGCAGGCCCACGAGCCTGGGACCAGCCGACAACGGACCGTCATGCAGCCGCCTGCGCATTGAGTCCTGATGACGATCGCGGAAACCTGCCGGGCCCGCGCATGCCACGGACCGCGCCATGGCACAACCTCGTCGGCATGGAGGCGATCTGAGGCCAGTCCCTGCACAACCTGCACTGCCCGCACTGCGACAGCCGGCTCGTCCAGCGGGCGGGTCGCCGCTTCCACACCGCACTGCTCGCGCCGGTCTACGTCGGCGAGGTGGGCACCCTCAGCTGCCGGGACGGGCACCCGCTACCCGGTCGCCACCAGCTGTACGACTACCGCGCGCAGCAGGGACACGCACCGAGCGCGCCGGTCGCAGAGGTCTGCCCGCCCGCCGGCTGAGCGTCGCCGTGCGCGGATCCGTCGCATGCTGTGTGCCGCACCTCCCGTTCGGAACGGCATGTCGCGGTCCCGTTCGTCACCCCGGCAGATCGGTCCGGGCGGCTGGCAGGACGGTGGTGAGGCCGGTGAGGTCCAGCAGCCGCCGCACGGGGCCGGTTGCGGGTACGAGGACGTCGATGCCGCCGGCGGTCTGGGCGGCCTCGAGGAGGAGGCCGACGCCGACGCTGGCGACGAAGCCGAGCCGGGTGAGGTCGAGGGTGACGGGCCGGTCAGCGGACAGCTCGGCCAGGAGAGTGTCCCGGACCGTGGCGACCCCGGCGAGGTCGAGATCCCCGGTCAGCTCCACGCAGTGGTGGCCGGCGGCGTCAGTGACCACGAGCGTCGCCGGCTGCTCGCCGGGGCGCGGCTCGACGCGGCTCGACGGCGCCCCCGCCGTCGCGGCGAGCAGCGGGCCCGGGATGCGGAACCGCAGGACGGTACCCGCATTCCCGGCGTCGAGCTGGACGTCGCCGGCGAGAGCCGAGATGATCTGCAGCCCCCGGCCCCTGAAGCCCGGATCGCCGGGTACCGGACGCCAGCTGCCGCCGTCACCGACGGCGATGGTCACCCCGCCGTCACCGTCAGCGGTGAGCTCGACGCTGACCCGACCGGGAACCGCCGCGCTCCGGTAGGCGTGCTCGACGGCGTTGCCGGCCGCCTCGCCCAACGCCAACTGCAGGTCCTCGACGGTGGCCCCATCGAACCCGGCCGGGGGGGGGGGGGGGGGGGGGGGGGGGGGGGGGGGGGGGGGGGGGGGGGGGGGGGGGGGGGGGGGGGGGGGGG
>NZ_JBJGYW010000075.1:0-1326 GCF_054050215.1 Geodermatophilus sp. SYSU D01186
GGACGCTCCTATGCCGCGTCAAGGGCTGAGGGTGGGGTTTCGAGGCGTCGGTAGAGCTCGCGGGCGATGTAGCGCTTGAGGCAGCGTGTGATCTCGCGGTCGGTCCTGCCCTCGGCGCGGCGGCGGTCGGCGTAGGCGCGGGTGCGCTCGTCGCGTTGGAGGCGGGAGAGGGCCACGGTGTGCAGGGCGCGGTTGAGTTGGCGGTCGCCGGAGCGGTTGAGCCGGTAGCGCACGGTCTTGCCCGAGGAGGCCGGGATCGGGGCGACGCCGGCGAGCATGGCGAACGCGGCGTCGTCGCGGCAGCGGCCGGAGTGGGACCAGGCGGTGAGCACGGTGGCGGCCACGATCGGACCCACGCCGGTCAGCTGGAGCAGGTCCGGGCGCCAGGACCGAACCACGGCGCGGATGGCTTGCTCGTGACCGAGCGCTTCGGCTTCGAGGAACCGGATCCGGCGGGCCAGCTCGCGCAGCACGGTCAGCGCGGCGACGGTTTCGATGTCGCCGCTGCCGGCGCCCGGGCGCAGCCGGGTGGCAGTAGTGATCATGGCGCGGGTGGTCTGCCCGCGGAAGCGGGCCCGCACCGGCTCGGGGGCGGTGATGACCAGCGCCAGCAGCTGCCGCTGCGCGGCGGTGGCGGCCTCCACCGCGGCACGCCGGGCGGTCAGGCGCATCTGCAGCGCCGCCCGCTCGGGTCCGGTCTTGGGCTGGGCCAGCCGGGTGCGGGCCAGCGCGTCGCGGGCGGCGCGTTCGGCGTCGATCGGATCGGACTTGGCGCCGGCCCATCGAGCGGGCCGCTTGGGCCGGTCCAGTTCCACGACCAGCTCGTCGGCGTCGGCCAGGTGCCGGGCCAGGCCGGCGCCGTAGCCGCCGGTGCCCTCCATCGCCCAGGCCCGCAGGCCGGCGTGCGCCTCGGCCAGGGCGATCAGTTCGGCGTAGCCGTCCGGGTCGGCGGGCACCGTCGCCCGGGCCAGCACGGCGCCGGTCCGGGCATCGACCACCGCGGCGGTGTGCGTCTGACTGTGGGTGTCGACGCCGATGACGACCTCGACCAGCTCTGCCAGCATGGACATGCGTTCACTCCTCGCCAGATGGGACGCAGCAGGTCCCGGTCCGGTGCGGAGATGGCAGGACTGTGATGGGACACGCCAGCGGCTACTGGCGGTCAAGCTCCTGATCAGGCCAACGTCTCCGGCCGGGCCGGTGCCGGCAGCAGCAGGCGGACAAGTCCGCTCAAAGGCACGAAGCCAGTCAGACCTGGAGTCACACCCACTGCCACCGGCCGTCAGCCCATCACCGATGGACCGACCCGGCCAGGCTCACAGTCAG
>NZ_JBJGYW010000076.1:0-1084 GCF_054050215.1 Geodermatophilus sp. SYSU D01186
GCGGTGACGTGGCTGGGCAGCGGCACCCGGCCGGTGATCTTCAGGCCGTAGCCCTCCAGGCCGGCCCGCTTGGCGGGGTTGTTGGTCAGCAGCCGCATGGTGTGCACGCCCAGGTCGACCAGGATCTGCGCGCCGGTGCCGTAGTCGCGGGCGTCGGCGGGCAGGCCCAGGTCGAGGTTGGCGTCGACGGTGTCCACCCCGGCGTCTTGCAGCTGGTAGGCCTGCAGCTTGTGCAGCAGGCCGATGCCGCGGCCCTCGTGCCCGCGGATGTAGAGCACCACCCCGCGGCCCTCCTGGGCCACCGCGGCCAGCGCGGCCTGCAGCTGCGGGCCGCAGTCACAGCGCAGCGAGCCGAACACGTCGCCGGTCAGGCACTCGGAGTGCACCCGGACCAGCACGTCGGAGCCGTCGGAGATGTCGCCGTAGACGAACGCGACGTGCTCGCGCTCGTCGTAGGAGGAGCGGTAGCCCACCGCGGTGAAGGTGCCCGGGGCCAGCGGCACGGTGGCCTCGGCGACCCGCTCGACCAGCTTGTCGAACCGCTTCCGGTAGGCGATCAGGTCGGCGATGGTGACCAGGCACAGGTCGTGCTCGTCGGCGAAGACCCGCAGCTCCTCCCCGCGGGCCATGCCGATCGGGTCCTTCTCGCTGACCAGCTCGCACAGCGTGCCCGAGGGCCGCAGCCCGGCCAGCACCGCCAGGTCCACCGCGGCCTCGGTGTGCCCGGGCCGGCGCAGCACGCCGCCGTCGCGGGCGCGCAGCGGCACGATGTGCCCGGGCCGGGCCAGGTCGGCCGAGGTGGTCTCCGAGCCGGCCAGCAGCCGGATGGTGTGCGCCCGGTCGGTGGCCGAGATGCCGGTGGACACCCCCTCGCGGGCGTCCACGGTGACGGTGTAGGCGGTGCCCCGGCGGTCCTGGTTGACCCGGAACATCGGCGGCAGGTCCAGCCGGTCGGCGTCCTCCTCGGTGACGGCCACGCAGATGTAGCCCGAGGTGTAGCGCACCATGAACGCCACCAGCTCCGGCGTGGCCAGCTCCGAGGCGAAGATCAGATCGCCCTCGTTCTCCCGGTCCTCGTCGTCCA
>NZ_JBJGYW010000077.1:0-995 GCF_054050215.1 Geodermatophilus sp. SYSU D01186
CTAGACGAGTAAGTCCTATCGGCGGGCAGGGCCGAAGGGCGCTGTAGGCGCAGGCGGAGGGTGCCCAGGCTCGGGGTGTGAGAACCGACCTAAACACCCTCCTGACCGCACTGTATGTCTGGATCGATGATCGTCTCGCCGGTCGCGTGCGCGCCGGACGCCGCCCGCGGCTGACCGACTCCGAACTGCTCACCCTGGCCGTGGCCCAGGTGCTGCTCGACGTGCACTCCGAGGCCCGCTGGCTGCGGCTGGTGCCCGAGGCGTTGCCCGGCGCGTTCCCGTATCTGCCCGGCCAGTCCGGCTACAACAAGCGGCTGCGCCACGCGCTACCACTGCTCAAGCGGGTCATCCGCGACCTGGCCACCGACACCGACCTGTGGACCGATCCGGTCTGGCTGGTCGACTCCACCCCGGTCGAGTGCGCCCGCTCCCGCCCGGCCGCGCTGCGCTCGGACCTGGCCGGCATCGCCGGCTACGGCTGGTGCCGCAGCCACTCCCGCTGGTTCTGGGGCCTGCGGCTGCACCTGGTCTGCACCCCGGCCGGGCTGCCGATCACCTGGGCGCTGAGCCCACCCGGCCTCGATGAGCGCCAGGTACTCATGGCCATGCTCGACCACGACCAGCCGCTGCTGAGCGCGCGACCAGGGTTGCTGCTGCTGGCCGACAAGGGCTACATCTCCGCCGAACTCGACGACTACCTGCACGCCCGCGGCGCCGACCTGCTCCGCCCCTCCTACCGCAACCGTGCGCCCCGCCCCGGCCAGCACCTGCTCGCCCCGATCCGCCAGCTCATCGAGTCCGTCTACGACACCCTCAAAGGCCAACTCGACCTCGAACTGCACGGCGGACGCAGCCTCACCGGCGTGGCCACCCGCGTGGCCCAGCGGATCCTGGCGCTGACCGCCGCCATCTGGCACAACCGCGCCACCGGCCAGCCGATCACCCGCTCACTGATCGCCTACGACCACTGACCGACTTTGGACTTACTCGTCTAG
>NZ_JBJGYW010000078.1:0-976 GCF_054050215.1 Geodermatophilus sp. SYSU D01186
AGCGCCGCAGGGCCGAAGGACGGTGTAGGCGCGGGCGGAGGGTGTTCAGGCTCGGGTTGTGAGGACCGACCTAAACACCCTCCTGACCGCACTGTATGTCTGGATCGACGACCATCGGGGCGGTCGCGTGCGCGCCGGACGCCGGCCGCGGCTGACCGACTCCGAACTGCTGACCCTGGCCGTGGCCCAGGTGCTGCTCGGCGTTCGATCGGAGACTCGCTGGCTGCGCCTGGTGCCCGAGGCGTTGCCCGGAGCATTTCCCTATCTGCCCGGCCAGTCCGGCTACAACAAGCGGCTGCGCGGGGCGCTGCCCCTGCTCAAGCGGGTCATTCGGGAGCTGGCCGCAGACACCGATCTGTGGACCGATCCGGTCTGGCTGGTCGACTCCACCCCGGTCGAGTGTGCCCGCTCCCGTCCGGCGGCGTTGCGCTCGCAGCTGGCCGGGATCGCCGGCTACGGCTGGTGCCGCTCGCACTCCCGCTGGTTTTGGGGGCTGCGGCTGCATCTGGTGTGCACCCCGGCCGGGCTGCCGATCACCTGGGCGCTGGCCCCGCCCGGCATCGACGAGCGCCAGGTGCTCATGGCCATGCTCGACCACGACCAGCCGCTGCTGACCCAGCGGCCGGGGCTGCTGCTGCTCGCCGACAAGGGCTACATCTCCGCCGAACTCGACGACTATCTGCACGCTCGGGGCGCCGACCTGCTCCGCCCCTCCTACCGCAACCGTGCGCCCCGCCCCGGCCAGGCGCTGCTGGCCCCGATCCGCCAGCTCATCGAGTCGGTCTACGACACCCTCAAAGGCCAGCTCGACCTGGAACTGCACGGCGGGCGCAGCCTCACCGGCGTGGCCACCCGAGTCGCCCAGCGGATCCTGGCGCTCACCGCCGCCATCTGGCACAACCGAGCCACCGCCCAGCCGATCACCCGGTCACTGATCGCCTACGACCACTGACCGGCTTCGGACTTACTCGTCTAG
>NZ_JBJGYW010000079.1:0-906 GCF_054050215.1 Geodermatophilus sp. SYSU D01186
GCCTTGCCGTTGGTCTGTGGCCGGTAGGGCCGGGTGAACCGGGCCTGGGCGCCGAGGTCAGCCAGCGCGGCGCGCCAGGCATGGCTGATCCGGTAGGCCCGGGCGTTGTCGGTCATCACCCGCTCGATCCGGTCGATGCCGTGCTCGGCGAACCAGGCCGCCGCGCTGTGGAGGAAGCCGGCGCAGGTGGCAGCCGTCTCATCGGGATGGATCTCGGCGTAGGCCAGGCGGGTGTGGTCGTCGATGGCGCAGTGCACGTAGTCATAGCCGACCCGGCGGCCGGCCAATTGCTCGTTGCGGCTGTGGTTGCCTTGGGCCGAACCGCGGCCGTGCACGCGCCAGCCACCACCGGCCCGGATACCACCGAGCTTCTTGACATCGACGTGCACCAGCTCGCCGGGCCGCGCCCGCTCGTAGCGCCGCACTAGCTGGCCGGTGGGCCGGTCCAGCCAAGCCAGCCGGTGCATGCCGTGCCGGCGCAGGACTGCGTGCACCGTCGAGGGGGCCAGCCCGACCAGCGGTGCGATCCGCGCGGGACCCAGCTTGCGGGCGCTGCGCAGAGCCAGCACCCGCGTCTCCAGCTCAGCGGAGGTCCTACCGGGGAGCCGGTGGGCCCGGCTGGGACGATCAAGCAGCCCAGCAGGGCCTTCCTCCCGCCAGCGGGCCAGCCACTTGTAGCCGGTGGCGCGAGAGACGTTCAACTCGATCACGACGTGCGCGACCGGCCGACCCAGTTCGACCACCCGGCGGACAAGTTCCGCGCGGCCATGAACGGTCAGGCGAGCGTTAGCGTGGGACACGAGACCTCCGAGCATTCGGGCGTGGCGTCAGCACCCACACCTTCGCTCGGAGGTCTCCTCGTTGGATCAGGCCTCGGCGCCGTCAACAACGCTCATGGGCAGTACA
>NZ_JBJGYW010000080.1:0-731 GCF_054050215.1 Geodermatophilus sp. SYSU D01186
ACGGCGCACGGCGCGAGCGCATCCGACGCCTTCTCCGTGGTCATCCCGTCGATGCCGGGCTACGGCTTCTCCGGCAAGCCCACGAGCCCCGGCTGGGGGCCGGAGCGCATGGCCCGGGCCTGGGCGCAGCTGATGCAGCGCCTCGGTTACACCCGCTACGTCGCCCAGGGCGGCGACTGGGGCGCCTTCGTCGTCGACCAGATGGGGCTGCAGGCACCCCCGGGGCTGCTCGGCATCCACACCAACATGCCGGCCACCGTCCCCGCCGAGGTCAACGCGGCCGCCCTGGCCGGCGCGCCGGCGCCGTCCGGGCTCTCCGCCGAGGAACGGCGCGCCTACCAGCAACTGGTCCGGACCTTCGGGCAGGTCGAGTACGCCCGGTACATGGCCGCGCGCCCCCAGACCCTCTACGGCATCGCCGACTCCCCCGTCGGCCTGGCCGCCTGGCTGCTGGACCACAACGACGCCGACGGCCAGCCCGCCGCCGCCGTCGCCGCGGCCCTGGACCGGACCTCGAGTGCCACGGGCGAGCTGACCCGCGACGAGGTCCTCGACAACATCACGCTGTACTGGCTGACGCGCACCGGGGTCTCCGCGTCACGGCTGTACTGGGAGTACCGCGGCGGCTTCTTCGACGCCAAGGGCGTCACCATCCCGGTCGCCGTCAGCGTCTTCCCCGGCGAGCAGTACCAGGCCCCGCGCAGCTGGACCGAGCGCGCCTATCCCGGCCT
>NZ_JBJGYW010000081.1:0-630 GCF_054050215.1 Geodermatophilus sp. SYSU D01186
GGATTCGGGTGGTCGGAGCCCTCTCGTGGCGATACACTTCGAACGCGTGATCGAAGGCGGCGGGAGGTGTCGTGGACGGCTTGCCGTCGGTGCTCGACGCCGTGGTCGGTGAGGAGCTGGCGCCGTTGGGCGCGGCGGAGTTGCTGGACCGGCTGCGCGGGTTGCTGGTCGCGTCGAACCGGCTGGCGGCGGAGGTCTCCCGCACCGTGCGGGCGTGCGAGGTGAGCGGGGCGGCGGAGCACGACGGGCTGAAGAGCATGCAGTCGTGGCTGCGGGGGCACGGGCGGCTGTCGCCGGCCGAGGCCGGGCGGGTGGTGCGCAACGGCCGCGCCCTGGTCCAGCTGTCGGCGGTGGCCGCGGCGTGCGCCGACGGGCACGTCAGCGCCGAGCAGGTCGCCGTCATCGCCCCGATCGGCAAGGACGACCGGCTGGCCGCCGCCGTCGAGCAGGGCGTGGACCTGGCCGAGGTGGACGGGGTGCTGGCCGGGGTGGCCGCGGGCCGGCCTTACACCGTGCTGCGGCGGGTGGTCGGCCACTACCTGGCCCGGCTGGAGCCCGACGGGGCCGAGCCCGATCCCACCGAGGCCCGCGCGGTGTGGCTCGCCCGGCACGCCGACGGCGGCCTCACCG